>NZ_WUEI01000018.1 GCF_012911025.1 Azoarcus sp. TTM-91
CCCCCAGGCTGCGCGTCAGCGCGAGGGTGAGCATCTCCGCCGGCTGGGCTACCCAGCGGCTGTCAGCATAGCTGCGCCGCTGCAAGCCCTGCTCGCCGTCCAGGCGGTACTGCATGGCCGCGCTGCGCAGCCAGGCGGGCGCGCTGACCTGGACGGCGAGCAGGCCCTCTAGCGGCATCCCAGGCTGCGCCTTGTCCGGCGGCGGCAGGTCGTACAGCGCGGGAGTACGCGGGACAGGCACGATGGAGTTGCAAGCGGTCAGCGTAATCGCACCAAATAACAAGGAAAGACGGAACAGGGATGAAAGGCGCATGGCGACGGTCAGCTCAAGGGGCCGGACGGGAATATCCCGGCTCGCCCGGGCCTGGCACCCGCTCTCCACGGCCGGTGATGAGAATCTGCGGGCTGCCTTCGATCTGATCGATCAGGATGCCGAGACGCTGGGTGGTGGCGGTGAGTTCCTTCAACAGCAAGGTGACTTGCGGCAGAGTTTCTCCGGCCAGGTTGTCACCGGTGCGGCCCACCGTCTGCTCAACCTGCTCCGCAGTCTGCGCCAACCGCCCCATCAGGCTGCGCAGTTCGATCAGCGTAGGTTCAGCCTGGCGGCTGGCGCGCTCCACGTTCGCCAGGGTGCTTGAAAGCCGCTCCACATTGGCGGGGCTCAGAATCTCGCGTACCGCGTCCAGCGTTTGCGGCAGCTGGGAAAATGTCCTGTCCATACCCGCGGAGGCGGACTCCACCCGGGCAAGCGTGTTGCGCAGCCGCCGCACGCCCTCTTCGTCCAGCACAGCGCTCAACTGGTCGGCGATGGTCTTGAAGCGCTGCGCGATGGCCAGCGCGGTATCGGTAATCTGTTCCACAGTGCCCGCCTCCAGCGGCAGGCGTGGCAACTCGCCGGCGGAAGCGCGCAGCGGCGTCGGATCGCTGCCGTGATCCTCCAGCTGGATATAGGCCAGGCCGGTGAGCCCTTGGGTGGCGAGACGGGCGCGGGTGCCCTGCGTCAGCGGAATCTCGTCCCGGATACGGATGCGGACGAGGATGTTGCGGCTGTCCTGGGGGTCCAGCCGGATTTCAGCCACGTTACCAGCGGGAATGCCACGGAAACGCACCCGCGCCTGGTGGTTCAGTCCATTGACTGAGCCCTGGGACACCAGCAGGTATTCGTGCATGCGCTCCCGATGGCCGGAGAACCACCACAGGGCCAGTATCAGCGCAGCGCCCATCACCAACACGAAACAGCCGGCGGCAAGAGCGTGGGAACGATTCTCCATCTCAACCCTCCCCATCAGCTGACATGACGGCCCGCCGGCGTTGGCCGTGGAAGAAGCGTTGGACGAAGGGGTGGTCCAGGGCCAAGGTTCGCTCCAGGGTGTCGTGGCTGACGATGCGCTTGTCCGCCAGGATGGCGACGCGGCTCGCCAGAGCGGCCAGGGTGTCTAGGTCGTGGGTGATGAGGATCACCGTCAGATGGAGTTGCCGGTGCAGAGTTCGGATCAGCTCGATGAAGGCCGCACTGCGGTCCGGGTCCAAGCCGGCGGTGGGTTCGTCCAGCAGCAGCAACTCGGGCTCCAGCGCCAGCGCCCGGGCGAGCGCGGCGCGCTTGACCATGCCGCCGGAGAGCTCTGCCGGCATCAGCGCCGCATGGGTGGGTTCCATTTCCACCATGGAGAGCTTCAGGCGTACCAGCGCGGCGATCTCCTCCTCGCTCGCCACGCCCTGCTCGCGCAAGGGAAAAGCAATGTTCTCGCCGACGTTGAAAGCCGAAAACAAGGCGCCATGCTGGAACAGCACACCGAAGCGCCTGCGACGGGCCATGCGCTCCGCCAGCTGGCCGGCGTGCAGCGCCTCGCCGAAGAGGCGGATGCTGCCGGCCTCCGGGCGGGTCAGGCCGATGATGTGGCGCATCAGCGTGGTCTTGCCGCTGCCCGAACCACCGACCAAGGCGACGATTTCCCCGGCCGGCACGACGAGATCGACGCCATCGTGTATCAGCTGATCCCGGAAACGGGTGCGTACCCCCTGCAACTCGATTACCGACGCGCTCACGCCACCACTCCCACCGTGCGGGTGGCGATGGCGAAAGCGGCGTCGGCGAGGATGACGATGGTGATGGCCGACACCACCGAGGCGGTGGTGCTCGCCGACAGGCTCTCGGTATTCGGCTGCACCCGCAGGCCGAAATGGCAGGCCACCAGGGCGATCAGTAGACCAAACACGGCGCCCTTCAGCAGGCCGATATAAAGGTTCGCGATGGGTACGACCCGCGGCAAGGTCTCCAGGAAAAAAGACGGTGCCAGGCCCAGTTCCACCCAGGCGGACACCGCCCCGCCCAGCAGCGCCACCGCCGAGGTCCACAACACCAGCAGCGGCATGGCCAGCATCAGCGCGAAGACCTTGGGCAACACCAGCCGCTGGCTGCGGGAGACGCCCATTGCCGCCAGTGCATCGATTTCCTCGGTGACCCGCATCACACCTAACTGCGCGGTCATCGCCGAGCCCGAGCGGCCAGCCACCAGCACCGACACCAGGACCGGCCCCAACTCCCGGATGATCCCAAGGCCGAGGATGTTGATGATGAAAATGTCCGCCCCGAAGGTCTTCAGTTGCAGGGAGGAGAGATAGGACAGCACCACCCCGATCAGGAAGCCCACCATCGCCGCCACCGGCATGGCCTTCACGCCGACCTTGTAGACACCGGCCGACACCTCCGCCAGCGGAAACTGACGCGGATTGCGCAGCAGGTGGATGCAGTCGAGGAACAGTTGCCCGAGCAGGGCAATGAAATGCAGCGCGTGATCGACGAAACCGAGCAATGCATCACCGAGGGCGACAACTGCCGCACGAGGGCCGAAAGGTGCCGTTCTCGGCAAGGCGTCCGCCGGTATCGTGGCGGCCCGTTCGATGATGCGACGATGTTGCTGCTGGAGAGAGACCTTCGCCGGCCAGCGCTCACCCCAGGCACGCCAGATCAGGATTGCGCCGAAGCTGTCCAGGCGGACGATGGCCCCAAGATCCCATTCGGTGCTCGCAGAGGCCTGCGCCAGCGTGCGGCGTATCCCACCGATGTCCTGCCCCAGGCTGTTCAGCGACCAATCCCCCGCCAGTTCCAGCCGCGCGCCCGCTGCTCGGATGCTGGCGGCAGCAATGCGCGGCGCCATGGGCAGTACGGGTCAGCTCAAGCGGCCGCAGCCGGCCGGACGGCGGCCGAACGGATGAACAGCCCGCGGCCCACCGACAGCCACTGGCGCTGCTCCTCCTCCAGCGCGGCGGCGGTGAGCGGCAGCTTCTGCAGCCATCCCGCGGCAGTGTTCACCGAGAAACCACGGCCTTCCCGTGCAATCTTCACCGGCGGCAACCCGCGCTTGTCCCTCGCGCGGTGGATCACCACCGCCAGCCGCAGGCAAGCGATCAGCAACCAGTCGGAACTGCCAGGATCGATAGCGGCAACCCGCTCCAGCTTGCCGCGGTGGGCGAGCACGATGCGCGCCAAGCGGCCCTGGTCCATGCGGGAGAAGCCAGGCATGTCTGCATTTGCCAGGATGTAGGCGCTGTGCTTGTGATAACTGGAGTGCGCCACCGAGATGCCGATCTCGTGCAGCAGCGCAGCCCAGCGCAGAAAGCGCCGGTCGGGGTGATCCGGCTCGGCGGCCTCCGGGGCCAGTTGCTCGAGGAAATAGCAAGCAGTGTCCGCCACCTGCTCCGCCTGCCGCATGTCCACCCGGTAGCGGGAGGTGAAAGCGTTGACGGTGGCGTCCCGCAGATCGGCATGGTGGTAGCGGCCCAGCAGGTCGTAGAGCACGCCCAGGCGTAGCGCGCCCTCGGAGAACACCATGCGGTCCAGTCCGAACTCCTTGAACACCGCACTCATGATCGCCAGGCCGCCGAGCAGCACCGGCAGGCGGTCGCCCTTCAAGCCGCTCAGTTCCAGGGCGTGGATGTTGCCGGCGCGCAGCAGCAGGGTCTTGAGCTTCTCCAGGCCGTCGCGGGTGATGCCGCCGTTGGAAAGGCCGTTCTGCTCCAGGATCTCCGCCAGCGCCTTTGCCGATCCGCTGGAGCCGACCGCCAATTCCCAGCCGACCTCCCGGTAGGCATGAGCGATGGCTTGCAGCTCGCGGCGGGCAGCCAGCTCAGCCTCCTTCATGCCGCGCTTCTCCACCCGGCCGTCGGGGAAGTAACTCAGGCTGTAACCCACGCAGCCCATGTACAGCGACTCCAGCATCAGCGGCTCGAAACTCTTGCCGATGATGAACTCGGTGGAACCGCCCCCGATGTCCACCACCAGTTGCTGGCGGTGCGGGTCAGGCAGGGTGTGAGCCACGCCGACATAGATCAGCCGCGCTTCTTCCCGGCCGGCAATGACCTCGATAGGAAAACCCAGCGCTGCCTCGGCCCGGACGAGGAAATCCGGCGCGTTCTTTGCCACCCGCAGGGTATTCGTCGCCACTGCCCGCACCGCGCCGGCGGAGAAGCCGGCCAGGCGCTCATGGAAGCGCTGCAGGGCGGCAACGCCCCGCTGCTGGGCGGCCATGTCCAGCCACTTCTCGGGCGAAAGACCGGCTGCAAGCCGCACCGGCTCCTTCAGACCATCCAGCGGATAGATCTGGTTATTGACGATACGCCCCACCTGAAGCCGGAAGCTGTTTGAACCCAGATCGATGGCAGCGATCAATTCTTGCATCGTGTCGGACTATGGCTTGCGATGTTCGCAGGAGCGCCGATTCTAGCACTGCGACCGGCCCCGCCAGCCGGCTTTCCAGGCGGAGCTGCCGTCATCTAAATGCAAAGGAAATGTCACATAATCGGCAGTGATTTTCCCGTCCCGGACGCCTCATGAACAGACCGCTCAACCTCAAGCGTTTTCCGACAGAGCATTTCATCAATCGCGAACTTTCCCTGCTGCAATTCCAACGCAGGGTGCTGGCCCAGGCAGCCGACAAAGGCGTCCCCCTGCTCGAGCGCCTGCGCTTCCTCTGCATCGTCTCCAGCAACCTGGACGAGTTCTTCGAGATCCGCGTTTCCGGCATCAAGGAACAGATCCGCCTGCTGAGCGGCGCCTCCGGCAATGACGGCCTCTCCCCTGCCGATCTGCTCGCCCGGCTGAGTACCGAGGTGCACAAGCTGATCGCTGAACAGTACTCGCTGCTGAACGACGACATCCTCCCCGCGCTTCAGGCCGAAGGCGTGGTGTTCTTGCGTCGCCGGCAGTGGAGCGATGCGCAGCGTGCCTGGATCGCCGACTACTTCCAGCGCGAAGTGATGCCGGTGCTGACGCCTATCGGCCTGGACCCGGCGCACCCTTTCCCTCGCGTGCTCAACAAAAGCCTGAATTTCGCCGTCGAACTGGAGGGCCGCGATGCCTTCGGCCGCGACTCCGGGGCGGCCATCGTGCAGGCGCCGCGTGCCCTGCCCCGCGTCATCCGCCTGCCGTCCGACATCTGCGAAGCGGAATACACCTTCGTCTTCCTGTCCTCGGTCCTGCACGACCAGGTCGGCGCCCTGTTCAGCGGCATGAACGTACTCGGCTGCTACCAGTTCCGTGTCACTCGCAATTCCGACCTCTTCGTCGACGAGGAAGAAGTGAAAGACTTGCGCGCCACGCTGAAGGGCGAGTTGCAACAGCGCCATTACGGCGACGCGGTGCGCCTGGAGGTGGCCGACAACTGCTCCGAGGAAATGGCTGATTTCCTGCTGCAGCATTTCCGCCTCGGCCGCGACGATCTCTATCGCACCCCGGGCATCGTCAACCTGGTACGGCTGATGCAAGTACCCGACTGGGTAGACAGGCCGGACCTGAAGTACCCACCCTTCCTTCCCGGCCTGCCGCGTGCGCTGGACAAGCGCCGCGAAATCTTCGCGGCCATCCGCAGCCAGGACATCCTGCTGCACCACCCCTTCCAGAGCTTCGCGCCGGTGATCGACCTGCTGCGCGCGGCAGCCGACGATCCGCAGGTGGTCGCCATCAAGATGACGGTCTACCGCACCGGGACGGACTCCGTGCTGATGGAGCACCTGGTGCGCGCGGCGCAGAAGGGCAAGGAAGTCACCGTCGTGCTGGAACTGATGGCGCGCTTCGACGAGGAAGCGAACATCTCCTGGGCAAACCGCCTTGAGGAGGTGGGGGTGCACGTCGTCTATGGCGTGTTCGGCTACAAGACCCACGCCAAGCTGCTAATGCTGGTACGCCGCGAGGAGAGCGGCCTGCGCCGCTATGTGCACCTGGGCACCGGCAACTACCATCCGCGCACCACCCGCTTCTACACTGATTTCGGCCTGCTGACCTGCAACGAAGACATCGGCGAGGACGTCGCCGAGCTGTTCAAGCAGCTCACCGGCCTGGGCAAGGCGTCGGCGCTGCGTCACCTGTGGCAAGCACCCTTCTCGCTGCAGCCCAATGTGGTGGCTGCCATCCAGCGGGAAACGGAAATCGCCGCCGCCGGCCGCAAGGGCCGCATCATCGCCAAGATGAACGCGCTGCTTGAGCCAGAGACGATAGAGGCGCTGTATGCCGCCTCCCAGGCCGGGGTGGAGATCGACCTCATCGTCCGCGGCCCCTGCGCGCTGCGCCCTGGCGTGCCGGGCCTGTCCGAGAACATCCGGGTGCGGTCGGTGATCGGCCGCTTCCTGGAACATCACCGCATCTTCCACTTCCACGCGGACGGCGAAGACGTGATCTATCTCTCCAGCGCCGATTGGATGGACCGCAACTTCTTCCGCCGCATCGAGATCGCCTTCCCGGTACTCGATCCCCGCCTGAAGCGGCGGGTGATGAAGGAAGGCCTGCGCCCCTACCTGGGCGACAATTGCCAGGCCTGGGAGATGCAGCCGGACGGCAGTTACCGCCGAAAGACGCCGCGCGGTACGCGCCGCGCCGCGCAGATCATCCTGCTCGCGGAGCTGTCGGCAGCCAGCTGATTTCGCACACGCAGACAAGCAAAAAAGGGCGCACCACGGTGCGCCCTTTCCTTTATGGCGGCCAGCCCGTATTACTTGGCCTTGCGGCGAAATGCCACACCGGAGAGACCCGCGGCGGCCAGCAGCGCCAGCAGGGACGGTTCGGGCACATGGGTAGGATTGCCCGGCGCGGAAGCATCATCCACGCCGTCCAGCCAGACGCTCCAGAAGGTGCCCTTGCCTGTACCGTTGGCAGGCTGATCCCAGTCGCCGATGGCGACTGGCGTCTGCGAATCAAAGGTGAAGCCGTCGCTCAGCGAGTAACCCAGCGCCCAGTTGTTGTAGGTCGCGATAGTAAAGATGTAACTACCCGCCTCCAGGAAAGGAAGGGCGAAACCGGAGTCGAACCGGGTCTGGCCAGGGGCGATGCTGGCATCATCATCGTTCTCGTCTACACGGCTGCCGTCGGCCTTCCACAGCGCGGTGATCGGGTCGAAGTTCACACCGTCCAGGAAGGAGTCGGTCCATACCCGCACGTTGGTGGCGTCATTGTTCAGCGTGAACGACACCTGGATCACGTCATTGTGATTGGTGATGTTCCCGGTGAAGTTGAACAGAGCGGCTTGGCTAGGCGCGGCCACCGTCAGAAGGGCAGCGGCCAGGAGGGCGGTCTTCATTCTTATCTGGTCCAAGTTGATCAAAAAACCACGAGCATAAAGCAAGCCCCGGACCAGATTACCCAACTTGGTGTTGTATATCACTTTTTATACAACTCACCGGATATTCAAAGAGCGGAATGTAAAAAAAGCCGACAGCCTTGAGCAGTCAAAAGGAATAGCGCATGCGCTTACTTCCTTTGCGCACCAATCACCCCTGAAACCTCGCGAATCAATGAAATCACTTTCTGGATCTGGGTGCCGCTGCCTACTTCCATGGTGAAACGCATGAAGGCGGTACCCTTCTTGGTGAGCGTATTTACCGCGATGACGTTGAGCTTCTCTCTCGACAGCACTTCCGATATATCCCGCAGCAATCCCTGGCGGTCTGTCGCCTGGACCGCGATATCCACCGGAAAAACAGCCTGTTTGTTGTTGTAGGCCTGGTCGCCCCACTCCGCCTCTATCACCCGCTCCGGATGGCGGTGGGCCAGCAACTGGAAATCATGGCAATCCACCCGGTGGATGGAGACGCCGCGTCCGCGGGTCACGAAACCCTCGATGGCATCCGGCGGCGCCGGCTTGCAGCAGCGCGACAGCGAGGTCATCAGCTTGCCTACACCGACGATGAGGATCTTGTCGCTGTTGTCGCCAGAGCGGCTGCGGCCGACGACGATTTCCGGCTCGGCCGGGGCCTCGGCGGATGCATCTGCCTCGCGCAGGGCCATCTGCACCGCCCGCGGCCCGATCTCGCCCCGGCCGGCGGCCACGTATAGTGCATCCGCGTTCTTGAAGCCCAGCCGCTCGGCCAGCCCGTCGATGTTGGCCTGGCCGTGGCCGTCGCGCTGCATCTCGCGGTTAACGAAGCTGCGGCCGCGACTCAGCAGTTCCTCTTCTTCCTGCTGGCTGAAGTACTGCTTGATCTTGCTCCGCGCCCGGCTGGTGGCCACATAACCTTGGCGAGGGTCCAGCCAGTCGCGGGACGGGCCACCCTCCTTCACGGTGGTGATCTCCACCGTCTGCCCGCTCTGCAGCTGGGTATTCAGCGGCACCAGGTGGCCATCCACCTTGGCACCCCGACAGCGGTGGCCGAGATCGGTATGCAGCCGGTAGGCGAAGTCCACTGGCGTCGCGCCGGTAGGCAGGTCTACGACCCTGCCCTGGGGGGTCAGCACATAGAGGGTATCGTCCAGCGAGGCGCGCTTGAACTGCTCCACCCATTTCGCCGAGTCGGTGACTTCATCCCGCCAAGACAGAAGATTGCGGAGCAACGCGATCTTGTCGTCGTAATCGCCGCCGTGGCTGCTACCTTCCTTGTAGCGCCAGTGCGCCGCTACGCCGAGCTCGGCATGGCGGTGCATATCGTGGGTGCGGATCTGCACCTCCAGCGCGCGGCCATCACCGGCGAGGACCGCGGTGTGCAGCGACTGGTAGTTGTTACCCTTGGGCTTGGTGATGTAGTCGTCGAATTCCTGGCTGATCGGCTGCCACAACTGGTGGACGATCCCGAGCACCGTGTAGCAGTCCTTCACCTCCGCCACCAGCACCCGCAGGGCGCGGATGTCGTAGACCTGGGAGAAATCCAGCCGCTTCGCCCGCATCTTGTTGTAGATGCTGTAGATGTGCTTGGGGCGGCCGTGGATCTCGGCCTTGATACCGACCTCCTCCAGTTCCTCGCCCAGCCGGGTGATCGCGTTGCGGATGAACTCCTCGCGCTCAACCCGGCGCTCGTCCAGCATTTTGGCGATGCGCTTGTAGGTGTCGGGCTCCAGGAAACGGAAGGAGAGATCCTCCAGTTCCCACTTCAGCTGCCAGACGCCGAGGCGGTTGGCCAGCGGCGCGTATATATCCAGGCTCTCCCGGGCGACCTCGAAGCGGGCCTCGCTCGGGTTCTCGGTGAAATAGCGCAGGGTCTGCGTGCGGGAGGCAAGCCGCAGCAGAACGACGCGGATGTCCTCCACCATCGCCAGCAGCATCTTGCGCAGCACTTCGGTCTGGGCGCGGATCTCCGGCGCGGTGGCGAGCGCGGTGGCGCGCGTGATGACACGCAGGCCGTTCAGCCGCAGCAAGCCATGAACAAGGCGCGCAACCGGTCCGCCGAAGCGGCTCTCGATGAGTTCGTTGCAATCGACGCCATCATCCAGGTACTCGCCGATCGCGAACAACAGCGCGGCGATCCGCGTTTCGGCATCCAGCCGCAGCGAAGCGGCAATCAGCGCCATGCCCAGCGCGTGCGTCCAGACCGACTCGCCGGTGCCCAGCACATGTCCCTCATAGGTTTCGGCGGCCAGATCCAGGGCCTTCTCGATCAACGCGCGATCGTTGGCGCAGAGACCGGCTGAGATGAGGTCTACCGGGGGAGCGGCATCGTTGGGAGAGACGGCGTGGGTGACGGAAACCATAGGGCGGGATTATCCCATATCGGGTCTTTCGAGGTGCTAAGATCGCGCCACCGAAGGCCAGTCGGCCTTCGTCGCCCCCAGCTAGAAATGACGGAAAACAATACAGCCAGGCCTCGCAGCCGGCGGCGCATCTGGATTGCCCTCGCCGTGCTGGTCATCATTGCCGGCGGAATCGGCGGGGCCTTCGTTTCCGAAGAACTCCTGAGCTCCCGCCTGCAGGCGCGCTACCTCAGCGCACTGGGCCGGGAACTGAGCTTCCCGGTGCAACCCGGCGCAGGCGAGTTCCTGCCCGCTCCCGATGGTCCCTATGACGGCCGGCTCGGTTACAACCAGATGCCCGCCTTTGTCGCCCGGCTTGTGGAGCGCGGCCATGTGGTGACCCGCCAGGCGCGCCCCTCCCCCCGCCTGGTGGAGTTGACCGATCTCGGCCTGTTCCCTATCTACCATGAGAAGAACCGCGCCGGACTGCGCCTGCTCGACTGCGAAGGCGGGGCGCTGCAGGCCGCACTTTACCCGGAACGGGGCTACGAGCGTTTCGAGGACATTCCCCCCTTGCTGGTCAATTCCCTGCTCTTCATCGAGAACCGGGAGCTGCTGGACCCCACGCAGCCGCGTCGCAATCCGGCCATCGAATGGGGACGCTTCGCCAAGGCCGCGGCAGATCAGGTCATCAGCGTCGTCGCGGAAGACCGCAGCACACCCGGCGGCAGCACGCTTGCCACCCAGATCGAGAAGTACCGCCACTCGCCCGACGGCCGTACCGGCAGCCGGCAGGAAAAGCTGCGGCAGATGGGCAGCGCTTCGGTCCGCGCCTATCTCGATGGGGAGGACACGCTGAAAACCCGGCAACGCATCGTGCTGGACTACCTCAATACCGTTCCCTTGTCGGCCAAGGCTGGCTTCGGCGAGGTCAACGGCATGGGGGATGGCCTGTGGGCCTGGTACGGGCGGGACTTCGACGAGGTGAACCGCATCCTCGGCGGCCCCTTGGTGGAAACCGGCCGGGTGGAGAATGGCGAGGACCTGCCGGCGCGCGCGCTGGCCTTCAAACAAGCCTTGTCGCTGACCATCGCCCAGCGGCGCCCTTCCTACTATCTGGCAGGCGGCGCCCAAGGCCTGAATGAACTGACCGACGCCCACCTGCGCCTGCTTGCCGATGAAGGCGTCATCCAGCCCTCGTTGCGGGATGCCGCCCTGGCGGTGAAGCTGAAGCTGCGCGAAGAGCCGGTCGCGGCACCGCCGGTCGCCTTCGTCACCCGCAAGGCGGTCACCTCGCTGCGTGCCCACCTTTCCGGCCTGCTGGGCGTGCCGCGGCTGTATGACCTGGACCGCCTGGATCTCTCCGCCTCCAGCACGCTGCATGGCGCGGTCCAGCGCAACGTCACAGCGGTACTGCGCGAGTTGGGCAATCCGGCCCGTGCCCGCGAGGCTGGCCTCTACGGCTTCCGCATGTTTTCCGAGGGGCAGGATCCCTCCAAGGTGATGTTCAGCTTCACCTTGTACGAGAGCACCGGCGGCGCAAACCGCCTGCGGCTGCAGACGGACAATTACGACCAGCCCTTCGACATCAACGAAGGCGCCAGGCTGGACCTGGGTTCGACCGCCAAGCTGCGCACCCTGGTGAGCTATCTGGAACTAGTGGCCGCGCTGCACACCGAGTACGCCGGCCGCGACGCAGCCGAGTTGCGCCGCCTCCCCCGCCAGGGCTCCGACTTCCTCACCCATTGGGCGCTGGACTACCTTGCCACCGCGAGCGACCGGGACCTGAAGCCGATGCTGGAAGCGGCTATGGAGCGGCGCTATTCCGCCAGCCCGCAGGAGCAGTTCTTCACCGGCGGCGGGCTGCACACCTTCGGCAACTTCAACCGCGAGGACGACAAGAAAGTCATGACGGTGCGCGAGGCCTTCCGCAACTCGGTGAACCTCGTCTTCATCCGCATGATGCGCGACATCGTCCGCTACCACGTCGCCCGGAACCCGGCCGCTTCCGGCATCTTCACCGACCCGGACGATCCCCGCCGCCGCGATTACCTCAATCGCTTCGCCGACCGCGAAGGCAAGGTCTTCCTCTCCACCTTCTATCGCAAGCACCAGGGCCGCAGCCCGGATGAGAGCGTGGGCCTGATGGTGGAAGGGCTGCAGCCGACGCCACGGCGCCTGGCGGTGATCCTGCGGGCGACCTGGCCGCAAGCCAGCCTGGCCGAATTCGGCGACGCCCTCGGCGTACACCTGCGGGAAAGCGACAAGCTGAGCGAGGGCGAAATCCGCGATCTCTACGACCGCTTCGGTCCCGGCCGCTACTCCCTGCCAGACCAAGGCTATCTGGCCGGCGTCCATCCGCTGGAGCTCTGGCTCGCCGGTTTCCTGCGCGCCCACCCGGGCGCCACGTTGCAGCAGGTGCTGGAGGCCAGCGGCGACGAACGCCTGGCGGTCTACACCTGGCTGTTCCGCACCCGCCACCGGAATGCACAGGACGTACGTATCCGCAGCCTGCTGGAAGTGGAAGCCTTCATCGAGATCGGCCACAGCTGGCGCCGCCTCGGCTATCCCTTCGAGTCGCTGACGCCCTCCTATGCCTCTTCCATCGGCAGCTCGGCAGACCGGCCCGCCGCGCTGGCGGAACTGGTGGGCATCATCGTGAACAAGGGCAAGCGCCTGCCGGTGGTCCGGCTGGACAGCCTGCACTTTGCCGCCGGCACGCCCTACGAAGCAGAACTGGTCCGCGGCACCGGCACGCCCGAGCAGGTACTGCCGGAGGCGCTGACCGAGGTGGTGCGCGGGGCGATGGTGGACGTCGCCGAGAACGGTACCGCGCGCAGGCTCAAGGGCGTGTTCCGCCGCAGCGACGGCAGTCCGCTGGTCGTCGGCGGCAAGACCGGTACTGGCGACCACCGCTACGACGTCTACGGCAAGGGGGGCCAGCTCGTTTCCTCCCGGGTAGTGACCCGCTCCGCCACGCTGGTCTTCCTCATCGGCGATCGCTTCTTCGGCACCCTGACTGCCTACGTCGGCGAGCCCTACGCGGAGCAGTACGCCTTCACCAGCTCCCTCGCCGTACAACTCGCTCGCTCCCTCGCCCCCCTGCTGGCGCCACTGATGGCGGAGGATGCACAGGGCCAGCCGGCCAGCTGCCGCCTCGCCAGCGACGCCTGACCCTCCGGCGACGGCCCGCGGGCGGCGCCGGCCTTGTGCCATCATCCGGCCTCGACAATAGAAACGGCTCGCAATGAAACCCTTCCGGAGCGGCGCCACGCCTGGCCACCCCTATCTCCTGCTCACCCTCACCGCCCTTTTCTGGGCCGGCAACATGGTGATGGGGCGCGCAATCCGCGCCGATGTCCCGCCCATCGCGCTGGCCTTCTGGCGCTGGGTCATCGCGCTGGCACTGGTGCTGCCCCTCGCCCTGCCCCACCTGCGCACCCAGTGGCCACTGCTGCGCAAAGCCTGGCGACCGGTGCTCATCCTCGGCGCGGTCGGCATCGGCGGCTACAACACCTTCGCCTACATCGCCCTGCAATACACCACCGCCACCAGCGCCACTCTGCTCAATTCCTTCATCCCGGTCGCCACCATCGCGCTGGCCTTCCTGCTGCTCGGCAAGCGGCTATCGGCCATGGAGGGCTGGGGCGTGCTGGTCTCCCTGTTCGGCGTGCTCACGCTGGTGAGCCACGGCAGCCTGCAGACCTTGCTGGGACTGAGCCTGAATACCGGCGACCTGTGGATGCTCACCGCGGTGCTCACCTGGGGCCTGTACACCGTAGGGCTGCAGTGGCGGCCGCAGGGCGTGGATCCAATGCTGATGCTGGCCGCCTTCACCATGGTCGGGCTGATCGTGCTGGCGCCGGTCTACGCCTGGGAGCTGTCCAGCGGCCGCAGCATCAATCCGAGCCTGCAGGCCATCGGCGGCATCCTCTACACCGGCGTCTTTCCCGGCTTTCTCGGCTACGTGTTCTACAACGCCGGCGTCGCCGCAGTCGGCCCCAACCGCAGCTCGCTCTTCATCCACCTGATGCCGGTGTTCGCCACCATCCTGGCTGCGCTGTTCCTGGATGAGCGGCCTTACTGGTATCACTTCGCCGGCATCGGGCTGGTGTTCGCCGGCATCCTCCTCACCACCCGCAAGCCGGCGAGCTGACGATGCTGCAGCGTTTGAAACAGTGGCTGGGCCTGGGCGAGAGGCAGCCGCGGATCGCAGAGGAAACCTGGCGCGAAGTGGAAGCCACCCTCCCCTTCCTCGGTTTCCTGGAGGAGGCGGACAGACTGCGCCTGCGCGCCATGGCCACCGAGTTCCTGGCGGTCAAGCAGTTCCACGGCGCCCAGGGGCTGCAGCTCACCGACCGGATGCTGCTCGCGATCGCGCTGCAAGCCTGCCTGCCAGTGCTCAATCTTGGCTTGCAGGCCTACAGCGGCTGGGTGGGCATCGTCGTCTACCCGGGTGATTTCGTCATTCCACGCAAGGAAATGGATGCGGACGGCGTGGTGCATGAGTACGACGACGAGGTCTTGGGCGAAGCCTGGGAAGGCGGGCCAGTGCTGCTCTCCTGGTTCGAGGACGAGGCGCCGGAGGGCGTGAACGTCGTCATCCATGAATTCGCCCACAAGCTGGACATGGAGAACGGCGGCGTGGATGGTCTGCCGCGGCTGCGGCCCGGCATGTCGGCCCAGGCCTGGGCGGAGGCCTTCGAGCTGGCCTACGAGCAGTTCTGCGCCCAGGTGGATGCTGGCGAGGAGACGCTGCTGGACCCGTATGGCGCTGAACATCCCGGCGAGTTCTTCGCCGTGGCCACGGAAACCTTCTTCGAGGCCCCTGCGCTGCTGCAGGAAGCCTTCCCCGAGGTTTACCGCCAGCTGGCCCGGTATTACCGGCTGGATCCCGCCGCCGGCGAGGGCAGATGGGCCGGACTGCAGCAAAGGTAATAAAAACTCATTTGTCGCAAATCCCCTGACCACAAGGGTTTCAGCGGCAAAATCCATTCCTGGAAATTGTTTTTCACATTGCGGGATCGAAGCCGTTTGGCACTCCCCCATTCGCCTGCCTAAGCTGAAATCACCGCTCTTGCGGCGGTGATTTGTTCTTGCAACGGAGGGTGTCACATGGCCATTACCTGGATTCTGGTTGCTAACGCCAGCCTGGCGAAGCTGTATGCGAACCTCGGCCCGAACAAGGGCTTGAAGCTGGTAAAGGAACTAATCCATCCGGCTAGCCGCCGGAAAAACGCCGACCTCGTAACCGACCGCCCCGGCAGCATGGCGGCAGGTGGTGTCTCAGGGGGCGCCAAGCAGCCGCAAACCTTGCCGAAGCAGCATGAGGCCAAGGTATTCGCGCAGGAGATCGCACAGACGCTCTACCTGGGGCGGGCGCAGAACGCGTTCCGCCGCGCCATCATCGTGGCTCCGCCGGCATTCATGGGGATGCTCAACACCGTGATGGATGGGCCCACCGCCCAGCTTGTCTCGGACCGTTTCGAGAAGGACTACACCAAGACGCCTGAACCGGAACTGGCCCTGCGCCTTTCCACCGCAATCTACCTCTGATTTCGACTGCCTCCCTCAGGGAGGCGCGAGGGCCGCTCCGGACGGCCCGACCACCGCGGGGCGCTTGGCGCCCCGCATTCATTCCGGCGCCCTCAAGCCACCGCGGTCATGCTCACAGCGGCCACTCTCCCAGCGTACGGTAACTGGCCCCGTCGGGCAGCCGTTGCGATTCGACCAGCCGGAAGGCGTCCACCGCCCAGCCCAGCCCTTCTCCGCAGCACGCTTCCGCCGGCGCGCTCCGGGCATTGCGCAATACCGTCACATGCGGCTTGTAGCTGCCCCCCTCCAGTTGGAATCCAGCGCTGCGCAGCCCGGCACACAGCTTCGTCTGCAGCAGATCCAAGGGCGCTGGCACCTCCTCGGGCGCCAGCCAGATGATGCGATGCCCATGCCAGCTACCCTGGCGCGTCAAGCTGATGCGGAAAGGCACGGCGGCCACACGGGATGCCACCGCCTGAAGTTCGGGCAGGCGGTGGCGTTCGACATCACCGAGAAAGGCCAAGGTCATGTGCAACGTGTCCGGCCGCATCACCCTGCCCTTGCAGCTTTGCTGCAGCCGGAGCGCTTGGCGGTGGATCGCCCTGGCCAGTCCGGGCGAGGGCCAGCAGGCGAAGAACACTCGGGCACGCTCGCTCATCGCCGGCCTGCCGCCTGCCCGTCCCTCAGCCCGCGCGGGCGAGCAGGCAAACGACCTGGGCGGCGATGCCCTCGCCCCGGCCGGTGAAGCCCAGCTTCTCGGTGGTCTTGCCCTTGATGTTGACCGCCCTTGCATCCATCTCCAGGTCGGCCGCGATGTTGGCCACCATTGCTGGCGCATGGGGCAGGATGCGCGGCGCCCGGCAGATCACGGTCGCGTCCACGTTGACGAGCTGCCAGCCGGCGCCACGCACGCGCGACCACGCCTCGCGCAGCAGCACACGGCTGTCGGCACCGGCATGGGCGGGATCGGTATCCGGGAACAGGCGGCCGATGTCACCCAGGCCGGCGGCGCCCAGCACCGCGTCGGTCACCGCGTGCAGCAACACGTCTGCGTCGGAGTGGCCCAGCAAGCCCAGATGGAAGGGGATGCTGACGCCGCCAATGATCAGCGGCCGGCCAGGCACCAGGGCATGCACATCGAAACCCTGGCCGATGCGGAAAGGCACACTCATCCCATCTTCTCCTCGCGGTTCTGCAGTATCCATTCGGCCAGATGGAGGTCCAGCGGCCAGGTCACCTTCAGGTTGGTCGCATCGCTTTCGACCAGGCGCGGATGCAGGCCGGCGGCTTCCAATGCGCTGGCCTCGTCGGTGACTTCACGTGCGCTCTCCAGTGCCCGGCGCAGCATCACGTAGCGGAACATCTGCGGCGTCTGCGCCTGCCACAGGCTGTCGCGCGGCACGGTGGCGGCGACATGGCGCTGGCTGTCGGCGCGCTTCAGCGTATCCGCCACCGGCACGGCCAGCAGGCCGCCGACCTCTTCGCCGGCGAGTTCGCGCACCAGCTTGTCGATATGCCAGGGCGCAAGGCAGGGGCGCGCGGCATCGTGCACCAGCACCCAGTCGGACTGCTCCGCCTCGTTGGCGATGGCGCGCAGGCCGGCCAGCACGCTGTCCGCCCGGCTGGGGCCGCCGCAGAACAGGGGCACCAGCTTGGGGCCAAGTTCGCTCCAATCGTGCCTGGCCCACTCGGCGTCGCCCACCGACAGCACGACGAAGACCTTGTCTATGTCCGGCGCCTGGCACAGCACGGACAGCGTATGGAACAGCAGCGGCCGGCCAAGCAGCGGCAGATACTGTTTCGGCAGCGCAGAACCCATGCGTGAACCGCTGCCGGCTGCGGGCACCAGGGCGAAATGGCGGGGATGGAAATTTTGCATGGCGCGGATTCTAACCGCGCCCCTCTCCGCCGCAATCTCCCCGCAGTATGCGCCGACGCAACACCCGGGCCCGCCGATCTACGGTCGGCGCGAACGCGGGCCGGTTGGTCTGGCGTCAGCCGTGCCTATAATCGAAGGCCAAGTCCGCGATGCGGGCGCGGTTTTTGCTCCATTCCATCTGTCCGTCGTTCCTTACACGCCATGGCCATCGCTTCTGTCCGTCCGCCTGCCGTCGCCGGCCAGTTCTATCCCGCCGATGATCGGGTGCTGCGTGCCCAGATCGGCGAAATGCTCTCGTCCGCGGTTGCGCTGGATGAAGCGCCGATGCCGAAGGCATTGGTGGTACCCCACGCCGGCTACCTCTACTCCGGCCCGGTGGCCGCCACCGCCTACGCCAGCCTGGCGCCGCTGCGGCAGCAGATACGGCGCGTCATCCTGCTCGGCCCGGCGCATCGCATGCCGGTGAGCGGCTTCGCGCTGCCTGCGGCCCAGGCCTTCGCCACGCCGCTGGGCGAGATCCCGATTGCGCGTGAGGACTGGCTCGCACTGCAGCAGCGGCCGGACATGGCGGTGGATGACCGCCCGCATGCGCTGGAGCACTCGCTGGAAGTGCAGTTGCCTTTCCTACAGCTTTGTCTGGACAGCTTCGAACTCGTGCCCCTGCTGGTGGGGCGTGCGACGCCCGAGGCCACCGGCGAGCTGCTGGAAGCACTATGGGGCGGCCCGGAGACCCTGATCGTGATCAGCTCCGACCTCTCCCACTACCACCCTTACCACCAGGCCTCCACCTGCGACCGCGCGACGGTACAGCAGATCCTGCTGATGCATGGCGGCGTCGACCATGAACAGGCTTGCGGCGCCACCGCGGTGAACGGACTGATTCCGGTCGCCCGCCGGCACGGGCTGGTGCCCCGGCTGCTGGACCTGCGCAACTCCGGCGATACCGCTGGCGACCGCAGCCGGGTCGTCGGCTACGCCAGCATTGCCTTCTGCGATCCCCTTCCCGATGCCGCCCTCAGACACTGAACTCGGCACCCTGCTGCTGGCGCGAGCCCGCCAGGCGATTGCCCATCATCTCGGCCTGGGCGAACCGCCACCGCCGGAACCGGCGCTGGCCGAACGCGGCGCCACCTTCGTCACCCTGACCAAGGACGGCGAGTTGCGCGGCTGCATCGGCAGCCTGCGACCACAGCGCAGCCTGGCCGAAGACGTCGCCGCCAACGCGGTCGGCGCCTGCCGCGACCCGCGCTTCCCGCCGCTGGCGGCCACCGAGTTTCCCCTCATCAGGATCGAAGTCTCGCTGCTGTCTGCGCCCGACTTCCTGACGTTCGCCGACGAGGCCGACCTGCTGTCGCAACTGCGTCCGGACGAAGACGGCTTGATCCTCTTCGCCGGCTGTCGCAGCGCCACCTTCCTGCCGCAAGTCTGGTCCCAGTTGCCGGAGCCGGCACGCTTCCTGGCGGCGCTCAAGCACAAGCTGGGATTGGCGGCAGACCATCCGGCCGAGCGCTTGATGGCAGCGCGGTACTCGGTGCGCAAGTGGATGGAAGACGGAGCTGAGAGCGGGGTAGCCAAGGCATGAAGACCGGCCCGACCGACTTGCCTCCGCCTCACGCCGGTGGCCACGGGCACGGCGCTGGCGGACACGGTGGCGGCCATCCCGGCGCCGCCGGCGGCCTGTTCCAGTTGCCGGAGCTCAAGCTGAGGCGCTACGCCAAAGGCGAATACATCACCTACCCTGGCAGCGGCGACGATGCCGTCTTCCAGCTGCAGAGCGGCCGCCTGCGGGTCTTCCTGTCCGGCGACGACAAGGAGCTGACGCTGGCCTTCCTCGAACCGGGAGAAGTCTTCTCCAGCCACACCCGCGCCTGGGTGGAGGCGGTGAGCGACTGCAGTCTGCTGGTCGCGGATACCAAACGCTTCCAGTCCCAGCTGCTGGCCGATCCCAGACTCACACCGGCCATCATCCGGGTGTTCGCCCGGCTGCTCAGCAACTCCATCAACATCATCGAGAACCTCGCCTTCCGCGACGTCAGTGCCCGGCTGGCCAACTTCGTGCTGGGCCTGGCGCGCGCGGCGGATGCCGAGCTGCCGGTGGGGCTGCGGGTGCCACTGCAGCTGCGCACCGAGGACATCGCCCGCCTGCTCGGCACCTCCAGGCAAACGGTGTCCTCGCTCATCAGCCAGTTGGTGCGCGACGGCGTACTCGCCCGCGAAGGCCGTCGCGCCCTGCTGCTGCTGGACCCGGCGGAACTGGCGCGGCGCGCGAAAGGCAGCGAATTGTCGCCTGGCTGACAGACAGCGGTACGGGGTGGGCCACAGAATTGCGTCCATAGCCCACTCCGAGGACCGCCCCCATGAACGCACCGCTTCCGCCCAAGAGCCAGCAACTGAGCAACCCCTTCGCCGAGGCGCTGGACAAGCCGGACCGCTACATCTCCTTCTGCGGTATCGACTGCGACGGCAACGCCAAGCTGTTGATGACCTACATCCGCCGCCACATCGACACCCCGGGCCAGAGCAACGCCTTCTGGGACAAATTCCGCGACAAGCTGGAAGGCCGCAGCAGCGAGCGCTGCGACGAGCTCTTCCTGGTGCACAGCTACATCAACATGATCCGCGAGCTGCTGGAAACCTACGACGACGAGGAAGGCCTGCTGTTGCTGGACAAGCTCGAAGAGGAATGCTGCTGAGGGCTTTCCCCTGGCCCCGCCGGGCACCGCCCGGCAGTTCCGCGGCACCGTGCTAGCCTGAAAGCAAGGATTGTTCAGGCCGGCATGGAAATGAATCTCCCCAGCGACCACCCCGCCCGCTACTGGCACGCCCTGGACGACGGGCGCCTCCAGTGCGATCTATGCCCGCGCTACTGCCATCTGCACGAAGGCCAGCGCGGGGCCTGCTTTGTGCGCATGAACGACGGCGGCCGCCTCGTCCTCAGCACCTGGGGCCGCAGCTCCGGCTTCTGCATCGACCCGATAGAAAAGAAGCCGCTCAACCACTTCCATCCTGGCAGCAGCGTGCTCTCCTTCGGCACGGCTGGCTGCAACCTCGCCTGCAAGTTCTGCCAGAACTGGGACATCAGCAAATCCCGCGACATGGACCGGCTGATGGACCAGGCCCTGCCGGACGACATCGCCCTCGCCGCCCAGCGCAATGGCTGCCGTAGCGTCGCCTTCACCTACAACGACCCGGTCATCTTCGCCGAGTACGCGATGGACATCGCCGACGCCTGCCATGGGCGCGGCATTACCACGGTGGCGGTCACTGCCGGCTACATCACGCCGAATGCGCGGGCGGATTTCTTCTCCCGCATGGATGCGGCCAATGTGGACCTCAAGGCTTTCAGCCCGGCCTTCTACCGCCAGCTCTGCGGCGCCGAGCTGCAGCCGGTGCTGGATACCCTCGTCTGGCTGCGCCATCACAGCGCTGTCTGGCTGGAGATCACCACGCTGCTGATCCCCAGCCGCAACGATAGCGACGCCGAACTGCAGGCGCTTGCGCGCTGGGTCTGCAGGGAACTCGGCGACGAGGTGCCGCTGCACTTCACTGCCTTTCATCCGGACCACAAGATGCGCGATGTTCCAGCCACGCCGCCGGAGACGCTCAACCGCGCCCGCCGCATCGCGCAGGATGCCGGCCTGAAGCACGTCTACACCGGCAACGTCCACGACCCCGAGGGCGGCACCACCCGCTGCGCCCGGTGCGGCGAGGCGCTGATCGTGCGGGACTGGTACCAGATCCTCGACTACCGCCTGGATGCGGAGGGCGCCTGCCCCTGCTGCGGCACCCGCCTGGCCGGCCGTTTCGGCCCCTACGGCAAACCCTTCGGCCCCCGCCGCATTCCCATCTCGATACACGCCACAAGCCCCGCCTGAGCCGGCTTGCCCGCATCGGGCGGCTGTGCCATGCTGGCCCAACGCCCGTAGCCGGCCCCGGCCGCGGCCCCAGCCGAGAAGAAGCGCCGTGAAGCTCCGCCACACGCTGATCAGTCTGCCCACCGAAGGCATCTGGCTAGATGGCCTGCTCTCCCACGCCCCGGACGTGCGCGCGCTGGCCATCGTCCTGCAGCCCAACGCCCACCATCCGGCCCGCGCCCGCGAGTCGCTGATCGCCGCCACCCTGCAGGAAGCCGGCTTCGCCACGCTGACGATGAACCTCCTCACCCACTACGAGGAGAGTCGCGACCCGGACGCCCACTTCAACGTTCCGTTGCTGGCTAACCGGGTGCTGGCTGCCGCCGACTGGGTGCTGCACCAGCCGCCGCTGGTCGGCCTGCCCATCGGCCTGGTATCCCTCGGCACGGCCAGCGGCGCCGCCATCCGGGCGGCGGCCAAGTCGCCCGAGTGCTTCGGCGCCCTTGCCTGCCTGGGCGGCCGGCCCGACCTCGCCGGTGCGGCGCCGCTGCGTACTCTGGTGAGGCCGGTGAGCTTCATCGTCGGCAGCCAGGACGAAGGCCTGGAGATGCTGCGCCAGGCGTACGACCTCATTACCGCCACCCGCAGCTGGAAGACGCTGGACAGCGGCGACTTCATCCATGCGGACGACGCGGCTATCCGCTCCGGCGCCAGCTTGGCCACCGAATGGTTGATCTCTCACCTGCCGGAACGTCCTCCCGCGATCATCGAGCCCCCTACCGCTGGGGTCGACGCGCCGCTCGTCTCGCCCTCGGCCACACCGCAGCACCCCGAGTGAGCTTCGCCCGGCGCCCGCCGGAAACTTCGGCGCCCACCAGCCCGACGAACGCGCTACCGCAAACCCGCACCGGCGACTAATCTCGAATAGTTGCCACCGGTTACGGCCCAGCATGCATGAGCATCTCCGGCGTTTCTTCCTCTTCCCCGGCCTACGTCCCTCCGTCCACCGAATCCCGCTCCGGCTCAGGGAAGGCGCAGGCCTGGGCGCGCGAAGAGACCCTGACCGAGGCGGAGCAACGCGAAGTCGCCCAGTTGGAGGCGCGGGACAATGAGGTCCGCGCGCATGAGGCGGCGCATGTGGCGGCCGGCGCCGGCCTCATTACCCGCGGCGCAACCTACTCCTTCCGTACCGGGCCGGATGGCGAACGCTATGCCATCGGCGGCGAAGTCCGCATCGACACCTCCGCCGGCAAAAGCCCGGAAGAGACTGCCGACAAGGCACGCCAGATCGCCGCCGCGGCCCTGGCGCCGGCCAATCCTTCCAGCCAGGACCGGCAGGTTGCCGCCAAGGCCCGCGCCATGGAAGTCGAGGCCCGTGCAGAGATCGTCGCGCAGCGGGCGGTGGAAGCCCAGGCCAGCGGCGGGCAGGCCGCCCCCGCCTCGCCGGCACGCGACCTGTCCCGCACCTATGATGCCGCCGCGCCGTCCGGCAGCAGCATAGACACCTACGCCTGAGGCCACCCCCGAGGCCTGCCCGGGCCGCGCCGAAAGCCGCGCCGCGTCTCGCGCTACGACTTATCACCTAGCCCTTTCCGCGGCGCTGGCGGCGGGGCCTTCCTCTATAATCCGGCCTCATCCCATCCCGTTTCCGCGCCGCGTGCCGCCGCCGCGGCCCGAGCCCATGCCCAGTTTCGACGCCCTGCTTCCCGGTCTCTCTGCCTTGCCCCTGCCCAAGCCCGGCGGCAAGCTGGACCTTCCCCCGCTGGCCGGCTCCAGCGACGCGCTGGCGCTCGCCCAGCTCGCCGGCCGCGGGCAGATGCTTACCGTGGTCACCGCCAACCCGCTGGATGCCCAGCGCCTGCAAGACGAGCTCGCCTGGCTGGCGCCCGGCCTGCGCCTGCACCTACTGCCGGACTGGGAGACGCTGCCGTACGACAGCTTCTCCCCGCACCAGGACCTGATCTCCGAACGCCTCTCCACCCTGTACGCCATCAGCCGCGGCGAGGCCGACGTGGTGCTGGTGCCGGCCAGCACCGCGCTCTATCGCATGGCGCCGGCCGCCTACCTCGCCGCCTACACCTTCTTCCTCAAGCAAGGCGCCAGGCTGGACGTGGACCAGCTGCGGGCGCAGATGGCACTGGCCGGCTATGCGCATGTGACCCAGGTGGTGAGCCCGGGCGAGTTCTCGGTGCGCGGCGGGCTGGTGGATCTCTTCCCCATGGGCTCGCCGCTGCCCTACCGCATCGACCTCTTCGACGACGAAATCGAGAGCATCAAGACCTTCGATCCGGACACCCAGCGCACCGTCTACCCGACCAAGGAAATTCGCCTGCTGCCGGCGCGCGAGTTTCCGCTGGACGATGGTGGCCGCACCCGCTTCCGCAGCCGCTTCCGCGAAACCTTCGAGGGCGATCCGTCCAAGGCCTCCATCTACAAGGACGTCTCCAACGGCATCGCACCGGCGGGCATCGAGTATTACCTGCCGCTGTTCTTCGAAGAAACGGCCACCCTGTTCGACTACCTGCCGGCCGACACGCCGGTGCTGCTGCACCGCGACGTTTCCGCCACCATCACCGAGTTCTGGCGCGACACCCGCTCCCGCTACGACCTGCTGAAGGGCGACCGCAGCAAGCCGGTGCTGCCGCCGGACCAGCTCTTCCTGTCGGAGGAGTCTTTCTTCGTCGCCTTGAAGAACCGTCCCCGGCTCACGCTGGCCTCCGGCGCCGCCGGCGAGGCCGCGCGGGCCCTGCCGGAACTGGCGGTGGAGCGCAAGGCCAGCGATCCGCTGCACAAGCTGAAGGCGCTGCTGCAGGGCGAATGGTGCAGCCAGGGCGGCCGCGTACTGCTGCTGGCGGACTCGCCCGGCCGCCGCGAAACCATCTCCGAATACCTCGCCGAGTATGGGCTCAAGCCCAGCGCCAGCGCCGACTTCCATGCCTTCGTCGATAGCGGCAGCGCCTTCGCCCTCGGCGTCGGCCCGCTGGCCGCGGGCTTCCTGCTGCCGGAGGCAGGCATCGCCGTCGTCACCGAGGCCGAGCTCTATGCCACCACCGCCCGCAGCCGCGCCCGCCGCGAGGCGAAGAAGGCGGCGACGATGGAGGGCTGGCTGCGCGACCTCTCCGAGCTCAAGATCGGCGACCCGGTGGTGCACGTTTCCCACGGCATCGGCCGCTATCTCGGCCTGGTGCACATGAACCTCGGCGAGGGCGACACCGAATTCCTGCACCTGGAGTACAACGCCGGCGACAAACTCTATGTGCCGGTGTCGCAGCTGCATGTGATCACCCGCTACGCCGGTGCCGACCCGGAGGCGGTGGATCTCCACCGCCTCGGCTCCGGCCAGTGGGAAAAGGCTAAGAAGAAGGCGGCGATGCAGGTGCGCGACACCGCCGCCGAGTTGCTCGCCCTCTACGCCCAGCGCGCCGCGCGCCCCGGCCACCGCTTCGATTTCAAGCAGCACGACCTGGAAGCCTTCGCCGAGGCCTTCGGCTTCGACACCACGCCGGACCAGCAGGCCGCCATCGACGCGGTGGTGGCCGACATGAAGTCCGGCCGGCCGATGGACCGCCTGGTGTGCGGCGACGTCGGTTTCGGCAAGACCGAAGTCGCGCTGCGGGCCGCCTTCATCGCCGTCGCCGATGGCAAGCAGGTGGTGGTGCTGTGTCCGACCACGCTGCTGGCCGAGCAGCACTACCAGACCTTCACCGACCGCTTCGCCGACTGGCCGATCAAGATCGCCGAGCTGTCGCGCTTCAAATCGGCCAAGGAGCAGGCGGAAGCGCTGGTCCAGCTCGGCGAGGGCAAGGTGGACATCATCATCGGCACCCACCGCCTGCTGCAGAAGGATGTGGTGTTCAAGCGCCTGGGCCTGGTCATCATCGACGAGGAACACCGCTTCGGCGTACGCCAGAAGGAGGCGCTGAAACAGCTGCGCAGCGAGGTGGACATCCTCACCCTCACCGCCACGCCGATTCCCCGCACCCTGGGGCTGGCGATGGAGGGCCTGCGCGAGTTCTCGGTGATCGCCACCGCGCCGCAGAAACGGCTGGCGATCAAGACCTTCGTGCAGCGCTGGAGCAAGGGCATCGTGCGCGAGGCGGTGCTGCGCGAGTTCAAGCGCGGCGGCCAGGTGTACTTCCTCCACAACGAGGTGGACACCATAGAAAGCGTGCGCAACGAACTGGCCGAGCTGGTACCGGAGGCGCGTATCGTCGTCGGCCACGGCCAGCTGCCGGAGCGCGAACTGGAGCGGGTGATGCGCGACTTCACCCAGCAGCGCGCCAACCTGCTGTTGTGCACCACCATCATCGAAACCGGTATCAACATCCCCACCGCCAACACCATCATCATCAACCGCGCCGACCGCTTCGGCCTCGCCCAGCTGCACCAGCTGCGCGGCCGCGTCGGCCGTTCGCACCACCAGGCCTACGCCTACCTGCTGACCGATGCCAACGCCAAGCCCACCGCCCAGGCGCAGAAGCGGCTGGAAGCGATCTCGATGATGGAGGAGCTTGGCTCCGGCTTCTACCTGGCGATGCACGACCTGGAGATCCGCGGCGCCGGCGAGGTGCTGGGCGAGAGCCAGTCCGGCGAGATCCAGCAGGTCGGCTTCTCGCTCTACACCGAGATGCTCAAGCGCGCGGTGAAGGATCTGCAGGCCGGCAAGGAGCCGGACCTGTCGCAGCCGCTGGAAGTCGTTTCCGAGATCAACCTGCACGCACCCGCCCTGCTGCCCACCGACTACTGCCCGGACGTGGGCGAGCGCCTGACCTTGTACAAGCGCCTGGCCAATTGCGACTCGGAAGACGAACTGCGCAGCCTGCAGGAAGAACTCATAGACCGCTTCGGCGAGCTGCCGCAGCAGACGCAGGCGCTGATCGAAACCCACCGCCTGCGCCTGCTGCTCAAGCCGTGGAACGTGCAGAAGCTGGACGCCTCCGAGGCGCAGATCAGCGTGCAGTTCGGCCCCGCGGCACCAATCGACCCGGCCAAGGTCATCTTCCTCATCCAGAAAGACAAGAACACCCGCATGGCCGGCCCGGACAGGCTGATCCGCAAAGTCAACCTGCCGGTTCTCAAGCAGCGCGCCCAGGCGGTGCGGGAATTGCTGGACGCGGTGAAGGCCTGAGCCGGCCCGGCCGCCGACCGGAGGACGCCCCATGCTGATCAACTGCATTGCCTACCAGCACGGCCACAAGCTGGCCGACCTCGAAGTCGAGCAGATCAGCGACTACCTGGCCAAGCCGGACTGCTTCGTCTGGGTGGCGCTGAAGGACGCCACCGCCGAAGAGCTGGCGACCATGAAGCACGAGTTCAACCTGCACGAACTCGCCATCGAGGATGCCGCCCACGGCCACCAGCGGCCCAAGATCGAGGAGTACGGCGACGAGGTGTTCGCGGTGATGCACCTGGTCGAGGAGCATGAGGGCCAGCTTCATGTGGGCGAGGTCGATGTCTTCGTTGGCCCCAACTACATCCTCTCGGTGCGCAGCGGCAGCAAGCAGGACTTCCTCGGCGTGCGGGCGCGCTGCGAACGCGAGCCCAAGATGCTGGCGCGCGGTTCCGGCTATGTGTTCTACGCGCTGATGGACGCGGTGGTGGACCGCTACTTCCCGCTGATCGAGAAGCTGGAGAACGAGCTGGAGCTGCTGGAGGAGCGCATCTTCACCAAGGGCGCGGCCCGCAGCAGCAGCATCCGCCGGCTCTACCGCCTGAAGCGCAAGGTGACGGTGCTGAAGCATGCGGTGACGCCGCTGATGGAGGCCGCCGGCAAGCTGCAGAGCGGCCGGGTACCGCCGGTGTGCAGCAGTAGCCGCAACTACTTCCGCGATGTCTACGACCACCTCACCCGCATCAACGCCTCGCTGGAGAGCACCCGGGAGACCATCGCCACCGCCATCCAGGTGAACCTCTCCATGGTTGCCCTCGACCAGACCGAGGTGAGCAAGCGGCTGGCCGCCTGGGCGGGGATATTCGCCGTCGCCACCGCCTTCGCCGGCATCTGGGGCATGAACTTCGTGCACATGCCGGAACTGCAGTGGGAGTACGGCTATCCGACCGCGCTCGGCCTGATCGCCGCCTCCTGCGGCGTGCTGTACTGGCGCTTCAAGAAGGCGCGCTGGCTATAGCACGCGGCGGCGGGTTCAGCTGAAGCTCACGGCCGGGCTTGCTCCCAGCAGGCTCCATTCCGCTTTCGGCTGGCCGAACAGGAAACCCTGGAAAGCCTGGCAGCCGTGACGGGAGAGGAAGGCGTACTGCGCTTCGGTTTCCACCCCTTCCGCCATCACACTCAGACCCAGGCTCTGCCCGAGGGCGATGATGGTGCGGGCGATCACCGCATCGTTCGGATCGGTGAGCACGTCGCGGACGAAGGAGCGATCTATCTTCAATTGCTCTATCGGCAGCCGCTTCAGGTAAGCCAGCGAGGAATAGCCGGTGCCGAAGTCGTCCAGCGAGAAGCCGACGCCCAGCTGCTTCAGGCGCGTCATCTTGGCGACGATTTCTTCGACGTCGTCCAGCAGCAGGCTCTCGGTCAATTCCAGCTTGAGGCGCAGCGGATCTGCGCCGCTGCGGTCCAGCGCGCCCACCACCTGGTCCACGAAGTCCGGGTGGCGGAACTGGCGCACGCTGACGTTCACCGCCAGCGTCAGCTGGGCGGTGGCCGGCACCTGCGCCCAAGCCGCCAGCTGGCGGCACGCGCTTTCCAGCACCCAGCGGCCCACCGGCACGATGAGGCCGCTGCGCTCGGCCAGCGGAATGAAATCGGCCGGCGGAATGTTGCCGCGTGCCGGGTGCTGCCAGCGCAGCAGCGCTTCCGCGCCGGTAGCCTTGCCGCTGCGGTCCAGCTGCGGCTGGTAGTGCAGCAGGAACTGGCCCTCGCGCAGCGCCTGGCGCAGGTCGGACTCCAGTGCCGAATAGGCCGCCACCTCGGCCTGCATGGCCGGGTCGAAGAAGCGCAAGGTGTTGCGACCGGCCTCCTTGGCCTGGTACATCGCCAGATCGGCGCGCTTCAGCAGTTCGTCGATATGCTGGTCGGCGGCATCGAACAAGGTGATGCCTATGCTGGGGGTGCTGTGGAACTCGCGGCCGGCGATCAGGTACGGGCTGTTCAGGGCGAGCAGGATCTTGTCGCCCACCGCCTCCGCGGCGGCAACCGCCTCCCGCGGCTGCGCGCTCAGGTCCTGCAGCATGACGACGAACTCGTCACCCCCCAGGCGGGCGACGGTGTCGGCGCCGCGCACCGAGGACACCAGCCGCTCCGCCACCTGGCACAGCAGATGGTCGCCGTACTCATGGCCCTGGGTATCGTTCAGCGTCTTGAAGTTGTCCAGGTCGATGAACAGCAGCGCGCCGTGGCGCTGGCCCGGAAGCTGGCCGGCCAGGGCGTGGCGCAGCCGGTCCATCAGCAGGCGGCGGTTGGGCAGGCCGGTGAGCGGATCGTAGAAGGCGAGCTGGCGGATCTCGTCCTCCGCCGCCTTGTGGCGGCTGACGTCGTGCGCGTAGCCGTGCCACAGCACGCTGCCATCGCCCTCCAGCTGCGGCGTGGCGTAGGCGCTGACCCACACCGGGCTCTCCGGCCGGCCGACGCGGTACTCACAGTTCCACGGCTGCAGCGTCTGGGCGGACAGCAGCAGCGATTCGCTGACCCGCTCGCGGTCCTCGGGATGGATGGCCGCCAGCACCCTGTTACCGTCGCGCCGCACCTCTTCCGGCGACACGCCGAACAGGGCGCGTATGCCCTGGCTGGCGTAAGGATAGGTCGAGCGGCCGTCGATGCTCTGACGGTACTGGTAGATCACGCCTGGCACGTTGTCGGCGATCTTCTCCAGCCGCTCGCGCAATTCCCGCTGTACCGCCTCGCCGGCCCGCAGTTCCACGTCGCGCTGCTCCAGCGTGCGGATGCTGCGCTGCTGACGCAGCAACAGTCCGGCCAGCCCCAGGCCGAAAGCCCCCAGCAACACGATGAGGGCAGACATGCTCTGCCGCAGCTGGCCCAGCGAGGTACGCTGGCTGGAGGCCTGCTCCATCGACGACTGGAACAGGGCGTCGTTGAGTGCCTGCAGCTCTGCACGCAGGCCACTGATCCTGTCCAGCTCGGCGCCCAGGCCGATGCCATCCTGCGGCCGGGTGGCTCGCAGCGTGTCCAGCCGCGCCAGCACCTCCGCCAGCCGCCGGTTGAAGGCATCCAGCCCCTCGACGCCGGACTCGCCATACACGCCGATGTTGTCGCGCTGGCGCAGGGTGGCGAGGTCCAGCGCAAAGTCCAGCGCGGCATAGTTCTTCTCGTCCGGCACCACCACCGCCATCTGCAAGGCGGCCTCAAGCCGGGCCAGGTCGTGGAAGAAGGCGGAGAAATCACGCTCGCGGTAAAGCGAGGTCAGCGGCAGCGCCGCCTCGATGCGGGAGACGTTCACCCACAGCTGCACGATGCCGGCGGCGGAAAGCGACAGCGCCAGCAGGGCGAGCAGATAGAAACGACGACGCCAGACCAGGATCACACGCGGCATGCTCAGTTCACCGGCTCGATGCGCTCGATGAGCCAGACCCAGCGGAGGCGGTACAACGTGTCCTCCAGTGTCTTGTCCATGTCGCGCGGATAGATGACGCGTACCGGCCCCTTCTCCCGCCGGGACAAGGGATGGCCGTCGCGGCGGGTGGCCAGCAGCAGCGGCCAGCGCTCCCAGTCCTCGCAGGGAATGAGCTGGGAGAAGCCGTCGCCGCCGAACACCCGTATCGCCTTCACCTTGTCCATGCCGTAGCGGGCCAGCACATCGGCCAGCAGCGGGCCCTGATAGACGCCGTCGTCCGCCGGCCAGAAGCTGCGGGTACGGACCTGGTAAAGCATGCCGCGCTCGAGCTCGGCCACGTTCAGCTGGCGGGCGGAGCCGCGTATGCCGAGGGCGATGACCGGCAGTTCCCCGCCCAGCGGTGCCAGGCTGGTGGGTTGCGGGCGCGCCGGGGAATAGCCGGAGTAGCCGGCCGCACTCCAGGCGGAGGCGGCGAACAGGAACAGGCACAGGCCGGCGAATAAGCGCTTCATCACATTCGGGTGGGGGATCCAGGGATATTCCACCTTGGGCGGAGGCTCGGCCGGACGCGTGCGCGAGCCACGGACGAAGCGCCGAAACTGGAATCGGCGGATATTACCTTAGCAACATGCGCTCACCCAGCCCCCCGCCCGTCTCCACGGTGGTTTCCCTCAGCGGAAGCTTCGGAACAGCCCTGCCGCGGCGTTACAATGCCGCTCTTTTCCCTGTGCTGCGGGAGCGCATCATGTCTGTCGCCCAGACCGAGAACCTGAACATTGCCGCGGTCGATCACATGCCCTCTCCGGAGGAGATCAAGGCCGCCGTCCCGCTGACCGACCGTGCCGCCGCCGCGGTGCTCGCCGGCCGCCAGGCCCTTGCCGACATCCTGGACCGCAAGGACCCGCGACTCTTCGTCGTCGTCGGCCCCTGCTCCATCCACGACCCGGCCGCCGGCCTGGACTACGCCCGCCGGCTGAAAGCGCTGGCCGACGAGGTGGCCGAAACCATGTTGCTGGTGATGCGCGTCTACTTCGAGAAGCCGCGCACCTCCACCGGCTGGAAGGGCTTCATCAACGATCCCTACATGGACGACTCCTTCCGCATCGACGAGGGCATGGCCAAGGCCCGCCGCTTCCTGCTGGACGTCAGCGAAACCGGCCTGCCGACCGCCACCGAGGCGCTAGACCCGATCGCGCCGCAGTACTACGGCGACCTGATTTCCTGGACCGCCATCGGCGCCCGCACCTCCGAGTCCCAGACCCACCGCGAGATGGCTTCCGGCCTGTCCACCCCGGTGGGCTTCAAGAACGCCACCGACGGCGACCTGGAAGTGGCGATCAACGCCATCATCTCCGCCTCCAATCCGCACAGCTTCCTCGGCGTGAATGGCCGTGGCCAGTCCGCCATCCTGCGCACCCGCGGCAACCGCCACGGCCATGTGGTGCTGCGCGGCGGCGGCGGGCGGCCGAACTACGACACCGTCTCCATCTCCCTGGCCGAGCAGGCCCTCGGCAAGGCCAAGCTGCCGGTGAACATCGTGGTGGATTGCTCCCACGCCAACTCGTGGAAGAAGCCCGAAATGCAGCCGCTGGTGATGAAGGATGTGATCCACCAGATCCGCGAGGGCAACCGCTCGGTGGTCGGCTTGATGATCGAGAGCTTCATCGAAGCCGGCAACCAGCCGATCCCGGCCGACCTGTCGCAGCTGAAGTACGGCTGCTCGGTGACCGACGGCTGCGTCGGCTGGGACACCACGGTGGACATGATCCGTGGCGCCCACACCGTGTTGCGCGAAGCCCTGGCCCGGCGGGAGCGCGCATGAACCTCGTCGCGCAGGGCGAGGACATCGACAACCTCGCCTTGAAAACGCTGGCCAAGCTGGTGCACGCCAGCGCCATCGAGCAGATCACCCCCAGCGCCTTTCGCCTGCTGGGCGCCGACCCGGCGACCGACATCGCGCCTCACTGCCGCGCCCACGACATCGACTGGGCCTGGGTGCCGCCCGGCCGCAGACTCTCGGACATGGGCCTGTTCGTCACCGACATGGATTCGACGCTGATCAACATCGAGTGCATCGATGAGATCGCCGACATGCAGGGGCTGAAGCGGGAGGTGGCCGCCATCACCGAATCGGCGATGCGCGGCGAGATCGACTTCCGCGAATCGCTGAACCGCCGCGTCGCCCTGCTCGCCGGCCTGCCGGAAAGCGCGCTGGGCCGCGTCTACGAGGAAAGGCTGCAGCTCAACCCCGGCGCCGAAGCACTCATGCGCGGCCTGCGCGACGCCGGCGTGCGCACGGTGCTGGTCTCCGGCGGCTTCACCTATTTCACCGAGCGGCTGCAGCAGCGCCTGGCCTTCGACTACGCCTACGCCAACCAGCTGGAAGTGGTGGACGGCCGGCTGACCGGCAAGGTCACCGGCCCGGTGGTGGATGGCGAAGCCAAGGCCGCCCACCTGTGCCGCATCCGCGATGAGCTCAGCCTGGCGCCGCAGCAGGTGATCGCCGCCGGCGACGGCGCCAACGACAAGCTGATGCTGGAAGCCGCCGGCGTCGGCATCGCCTACCACGCCAAGCCGGTGCTGCGGGAAGCCGCGGACTATCGGCTGGATTTCGTCGGCCTGGACGGCATCCTGGCGCTGTTCGCCAGCTGAGCCCCCCGCAAGCGGCGGACTCCCGCCCTCGCCTCATTCCTCGCGGGCGCCCGCCCTGCCTTGCAGTTCCTCAGCCGCCGTCCTGCACATGCCTCAGGATGGCCGGCAGCATGGCGGCGCCCAGGCGCTTGCTGCGCTCACCGCTCCAGCCGCAGCGGCCGTCCGGCAGATTGGCGTTGTCCTTGAACGGCATCTCCAGCGTCAGCGACACGCAGCCGAAGCGGTGCGCCACCCATTTGCTCGCCAGGGACAGCAACTCTTCGCCGAAGCGCCCGGGTAGATAGCCATGCTCGGTCTGGAAGTCCGGGCTGGCGGCTGAAAAAGCGGCGACGAAGCGGGCCTGCTGCTGCGCCATCTCCGGCGTGAAGCCCGGTACCTCTTCCGCGGTGGAGAAGAACACGTAGGGCAGCGCCTCGTCGCCGTGGATGTCGAGGAAAAGCGCGCAACCGCTGGCTTCCATCGCCCGGCGAACGTGGAACACCTCCGGGCTGGCCGCCACGTCCGGATTGCGCCATTCACGGTTCAGGTTGCGGCCGGCGGCATTGGTGCGGAGGTTGCCGCGCACCGCGCCGTCCGGGTTCATGTTGGGCACGATGTAGAGCAGCGCCTGCTCCCGCAAGCACCGCGCCACCGGGTCGGCCTCGTCCAGCAGGCGCTCCAGCAGCCCTTCCACGAACCACTCCGCCATGCTTTCGCCCGGATGCTGACGCGCAGTGATCCACACCGGCTTGCGGTCGGGTAGCTCGCGGCCGACCGCCACCATGTCCAGATCCCGCCCTTCCACCGTGGCGCCCAGGTTGCGCACCGCCGTATGGGGCGAACGCTGGACACGGCCCAGCAGATCCAGGTGGCGCTCCAGCGAATAGGGCTCGAAGTAGGCGTAATAGACGCTGTCGAACTCAGGCTGATGCTCAACGATCAGCTGGCCGTTGTCGTAGCGGGTAGCGGAAAGGCGAAACCAGGTCTGGCGGTCGTAGGAAGCCACGCAGCGATAGTCCGGCCAGCCATCCGGGTAAGCGGCATCGGCGGCATTCTCGAACACCATGCGCACCGCCTTGCCGGCGGCGCCATGCAGGCGGAAATGGAACCACTGGCGGAAGGCGGCGGCGTTGTCCGCCCGCAGCCGCAGGCGGATGTCGGCCGGGTCGGCCAGGCTCACGACTTCGATGGCACCGGAGTCGAAGCAGGAACTGATGCGCATGGTGCTCTCCTTGGCCGCCCGGGGCACTGGCGCGGGCGGCATATGGTCGGGCGCAGGTCGGAGCTCAGCCCACGCGGCGGCGGAATACCCAGCTGTCGCCGTCGGAGGCGGCTTCGTCGTAAGCGTAGCCTTCGCCATCGAAACCCTTGAGCGCCTCCACGTCCTCGGCCCGGTGGTCGATGGCGTAGCGGCTCATCAGCCCGCGGGCGCGCTTGGCGTAGAAACTGATGATCTTGTACTGGCCGGCCTTCCAGTCCTCGAACACCGGCGTCACCAGCCGGCCGCGGAGCTTGCGCGGTTTGACCGACTTGAAGTACTCGCCGGAGGCCAGATTGACCAGTACCGGCTCGCGCCCCGCCTTCTCTTCCCGCGCCAGCAGTGCATTCAACTCATCGGTGATGCGCTCGCCCCAGTAGGCATACAGATCCTTGCCAGCCGGGTTGGCCAGCCGGGTGCCCATTTCCAGGCGATAAGGCTGCATCAGGTCCAGCGGGCGCAGCACACCGTAGAGACCGGAGAGAATGCGCAGATGGTCCTGCGCCCAGGCCAGGCCGGCCTCGTCCAGCGTGGCTGCGGACAAACCTTCATAAACATCGCCGTTGAAGGCCAGCACCGCCTGCTTGGCGTTGCCGCTGTCGAAGGGCCGCGACCAGGTGGAGTAACGCGCCGCGTTCAGCGTGGAGAGCTGGTCGGACAGCGACATCAGCTCGGCGATCTGGGCCGGCGATTTCTCGCGCAGGATGTCGATCAGCCCTTGCGCCTGATCGAGGAAGTCCGGCTGGGTGTGCGTGCTGGTGGTGGGGGGCGTGTCGTAGTCGAGAGCTTTGGCGGGGGAGATGACGAGGATCATGGGGCGAATCGCTGGAAGCGGATTATTGGGGGGAACGGCTGGATCGCAATGCGCTTGCTTTGGGCCCCGGTGCGGAAGTTCACCGGCGACGCGCGATGTTAGCCCGGATGGCCCTCGCGCCGCAGCGCCGGTTTGACACCTCTGGACCGATTGCGCACCATTCGCCGGTTCTACGCCCCCGCCGCCTCTTCCCATGTCCGCCGATCTGCTCCAGCGTTCCCTGGCTTCCGTCTGGCACCCCTGCACCCAGATGAAGCACCACGAATCCATGCCGCTGGTGCCGGTAGTGAAAGGCGAAGGCGCCTGGCTGATCACCGAGGACGGCCGCCGCCTGCTGGACGGCATCAGCTCCTGGTGGGTGAATCTCTTCGGCCACTGCAACCCGCGCATCGGCGCCGCGCTGCACGACCAGCTGGACAGGCTGGAGCACGCGATGCTGGCCGGCTTCACCCATCCACCGGTGGTCGAGCTGTCCGAACGCCTGAGCGCCCTCAGCGGCCACCGCCTGGGCCACGCCTTCTACGCCTCGGACGGCGCCTCGGCCACCGAGATCGCGCTGAAGATGAGCGTGCATTACTGGCGCAACCACGGCCTGCCGGGGAAGAACCGTTTCGTCAGCCTCGCCGGCAGCTATCACGGCGAGACCGCCGGCGCGCTGGCGGTGACCGACGTGCCGCTGTTCCGTGACGCCTACGCGCCGCTGGTGCGCCCGGGCGCAGTCGTGCCAGTGCCGGACAGCCGCCTCGCCAGCGGCGAGACCTCCGCCACCGACATCGCCCGCCAGGCCGCCCACGCACTGGAGCGCCATCTCGAAGAACACCACGCCGAAACCGCCGCGCTGATCGTCGAGCCGCTGGTGCAGGGCGCCGCCGGCATGGTGATGTACGACGCGGAATACCTGCGCCTCGCCCGCACCCTGTGCGACCGCTACCAGGTACATCTGATCGCCGACGAGATCGCGGTTGGCTGCGGCCGCAGCGGCAGCTTCTTCGCCTGGGAGCAGGTGGACAGCAGCACGCGCGCCGGCTGGCCGGATTTCCTCTGTCTGTCCAAGGGCATCTCCGGCGGCTACCTGCCGCTGTCGCTGGTGCTCAGCCGCGACGAGATCTACCGCGGCTTCTACGCCGACGAGAGCGCCCGCGGCTTCCTCCATTCCCACTCCTACACCGGCAATCCGCTGGCCTGCCGGGCGGCGCTGGCGACCCTGGACATCTTCGCGGAGGACGATGTGCTCGCCGCCAACCGCCTCCGCGGCGACCGCCTGGAGCAGTTGCTGCGCGAACGCCTCGGCACCCATGCCGCCGTTCGCCACCTGCGCCGGCGCGGCATGATCTTCGCCTTCGACGTGGACGGCGCCGCGCCGGATTTCGCCCGCCGCTTCTTTACCGCCGCGCTGGAGCACGGCGCGCTGCTACGGCCGATAGGCAACACCGTCTACTTCATGCCGCCCTACATCCTCGACCGGGCCGAATGCGAGCACTTGGCGAGCGCGGCCGCCGCCGCGCTGGACGTGGTGCTGAACTGAAATGAGCCGGCTGCTGCATGACCTGCAGGCGGAACTGGCCGGCCTGCGTCAGCAATCCCTGCTGCGCCGCCGCCGCAGCAACGCCCTGCCCTGCGGCCCCTGGGCGGAAGTGGATGGTCGCAAGCTGCTGTCCTTCTGCAGCAACGACTACCTCGGCCTCGCCGGCACGCCGGAACTGGCCGCCGCGCTGGCGGCCGGCGCTCAGCGCTGGGGCACCGGCTCCGGCGCCTCCCACCTGGTCAGCGGCCACTACGACTGCCATGACGAACTGGAGCGGCAACTCGCCAGCTTCGTCGGCTGCGAGCAAGCGCTCTACTTCTCCACCGGCTACATGGCCAACAGCGGCGTCATCCCCGCCCTGGTCGGCCGCGGCGATGCCGTCTTCGCCGACCGCCTGAACCACGCCTCGCTGGTGGACGGCATGCTGCTCTCCCGCGCCGAGATGCACCGCTACCCGCATGCCGACTGTGCCGCGCTGGAGCGTCAGCTGGCCGCCAGCGCGGCAAAGCGCAAGCTCATCGTCACCGACAGCGTGTTCAGCATGGACGGCGACCTCGCCCCGCTGGCCGAGCTGCTCGCCCTGGCCGAGCGCCACGACGCCTGGCTGATGGTGGATGACGCCCACGGCTTCGGCGTGCTCGGCCCGCAGGGCCGCGGCGCGCTGGCCGCGCTCGGGCTGACCTCCTGGCGCCTGATCTACATCGGCACCCTGGGCAAGGCCGCCGGCGTCTCCGGCGCCTTCGCCGCTGGCCAGGCCGACGTCATCGAATGGCTGCTGCAGAAGGCACGCACCTACATCTTCACTACCGGCGCCCCGCCGGCGCTGGCTCAAGCCCTGCTCGCCAGCCTGGCACTGATCCGTGACGGCGACGGCCGCCGCGCCCACCTCGCCCTGCTGACAGCCACCCTGCGGGCACGGCTGGCCGGTGCGCGCTGGCCCCTGCTGCCCTCCTCCACCCCCATACAGCCGCTGGTGATAGGCGACAACGCCGCCGCGGTCGCGGTCGCACAGGGGCTGATGGAAGCCGGCCTGTGGGTGCCCGCCATCCGCCCGCCCACCGTGCCCGCTGGCAGCGCCCGCCTGCGCATCTCGCTGTCCGCCGCCCATAGCCTGGACGATGTGCATCGTCTGGCGGATGCGCTGCTGGAGCAGGAGCGCAGCCTGGATGCGCGGGGGCCAGCATGGTGAAGCGTCTGCCCGTCGTGCTGCTGCATGGCTGGGCCATGCGCCCCACGGTGTGGGCAGGCGTGCGCGCCCGGCTGTCTGCCGATACGCCGGTATACGCCCCCGCCTTGCCGGGTCACGGTGGCAACCCGGCCGTTGGCGCCAGCCTTGCCGCATGGAGCGATGCCCTGCTGGCCACGCTGCCGCCCCTGGCGGTGTACTGCGGCTGGTCGCTGGGCGGCATGCTGGCGCTGGACATCGCGGCGCGCAGTCCGGAGCGCGTCGCCGGGCTGCTGCTCGTCGGCACCACGCCGCGCTTCGTTGCCGACCCGGACTGGCCCCACGGTCTGGCGGCCGACACGGTGGCCGGCTTCCGCGCTGGCTATGCCGAAGCGCCAGAGGCGACGCTACGCCGCTTCCTCGCCTTGCAACTGCTGGGCGACCCCGCGCGCAAACGCCTGCAGCAGCCCCTGGCCGACGCCCTGGACCCGGCAGCAGCCCAAGGCGCAGTCGGGAGCGGAAGCGGCTTCGCCGACGGCCTGCGCCTCCTGGCCGAAAGCGATTTGCGACCGGCCGCCCGCGACATCCGCTGCCCGGTACGCCTCCTCCACGGTGCCGCCGACGCCCTGATGCCGGCCGGCGCGTCCCGCTGGCTGGCCAGTGAGCTACCCGCTGCCGGGCTGCATCTGCTGGAACAGGCCGGCCATGCCGTGCCGCTGAGCCACGCCGAGGCCTGCGCGACGCTGCTGGATGATTTCCGTGCAGCCTGAGGCGGAGGAGCGGCGCGCGCACAAGCGCGCAGTCCGCCAAGCCTTCGACCGGGCGGCCGCGAGCTATGACGCGGCGGCGGCGCTGCAGCGGGAAGTCAGCGCGCGGCTGGCGGATTTCGTCCTGGCACACGCCGCCGGGCCGACGCCACGCCGCATCCTGGACGGCGGCTGCGGCACCGGCCACGGCCAGGCGGCGCTGGCCCGCCTGTGGCCGCAGGCGGAGCGCATCGCGCTGGACTTCGCACCCGCCATGTTGGCCCACCTACCGGCCGGCGCCGCCGCGCGCCTGTGCGGTGATCTGGAAAGCCTGCCGCTTGCCGACGCCAGCCTGGACATCGTCTGGTCCAGCCTGGCCCTGCAATGGTGCGAGCCAGCCACCGCGCTGAGGGAAATCGCCCGCGTGCTGATGCCGGGCGGCCGCGCCTGGATCGCCACCCTGGGGCCAGAAACGCTGTGGGAGCTGCGCGCAGCCTTCGCTGCGGTGGATGACGACCGCCACGTCATCTCCTTCCATCCGCTCACCCACTGGCTGGAAAGCGCCGCGTACGCCGGGCTGGACTGTTCTGCGCAGGATGGCAGCAGGGTCTACGCCCAGGCAACGGACCTGAAGCGCCTGCTGCGCGATATCAAGCAGATCGGCGCCCACCGGACCGGCCCCGGCCGCCGGCGCAAGCCGCTCGGTCGCGCGGCCTGGAGCCGGCTGGAGTCCGCCTACGAGCGCCACCGCCTGCCCGACGGCAGCCTGCCGGCGAGCTACGACCTCATCCTCCTCTGCCTGGAGAAACCCGCATGACCCTGGCCCGCGCCTGGTTCGTCACCGGCACCGACACCGAGATCGGCAAGACCCACACCACCTGCGCCCTGCTCCATGCTGCCCGCGCCCAGGGGTTGAGCGCGCTGGGCATGAAGCCGGTCGCCGCCGGTACCGAACTGCGCAATGGCGAGTGGATCAATGAGGACGCCGCCCGCCTGCGGGAAGCCGGGAGCTTCGACCCCGGCCTGGCGCTGCTGAATCCTTGCTGTTTCCGCAGCCCCATCGCGCCACATATCGCCGCCCTGGAGGAAGGCCGCAGCATAGACCCCGCCCCCTTGCTGCGGGCCTTCGGCGAGCTGCGCCAAAAGGCGGACATCCTCCTGGTGGAAGGCGTCGGCGGCTTCCGCGTACCGCTGGGCGAGCATTACGACACCGCCGACCTCGCCCGCGACTTCGGCCTGCCGGTGATCCTGGTCGTCGGCATGCGGCTGGGCTGCATCAGCCATGCGCTGCTCACCGCCGAGGCCATACGGCAGCGCGGCCTTGAACTGGCCGGCTGGGTAGCGAACACCGTGGACCCGGCCATGCTGCGGTTCGACGACAACGTGGAGGCGCTGCGGCAACGGCTGCAGGCTCCGCTGCTGGGCGTGCTCCCCCACCTGGAACAGCCCGCGGAAGGTGCCGCGCGCAGCGGTTTGCACCTTCCCCGCTGAATGCGGGAATCAACGACAGGACGGCCATGGCCCCGGCCGCGCGAGCATGGGCCGGCGCCGGAGGGCTATACCCTCTCTCGTTCCTCGAGTGCAGTGTTGCAGCCACCAGCCAGCGCGCCCCGCTCCGCTCTCAAATTACCGCCTCCAGCCTCGCCCGCAGCGCGGCGGCCTGAGGGCGCGCAGCGCTGCTCTCGTTCATCGCCTTCATCCAATCCTCCAGCAACAGGCGCAACTCGGCGCTGTCGCGGCTGGCATCGATGCGCTCCATCAGGCTCAGCTTGGCGTAGGGGCCGCTGAAGGTCTTCAGGGTGTTGAGCATGAAATTGCGTGCCATCTGGTGGCGCGCGGCAGGGTCTTCCGGTACATCGGCGGGGCGCGTTGGCGTAGCCGGGGCAGGAGCGGCGGACGATGCGCTTTCTTGCGGAGCTGCTCCGGCGACCACCTCGATGTAGCCTTCGCGCTCCAGTTCGGCCAGGGTCTCAGCGAAAGCGGGATCGGGCAGCATGCACTGCAGTTCCGCGCTATCCCGTTTGCCATCCGCCAGGATCAGCAGGCGGCGTGCGCGCGGCCCCAGGGCCCCGCGGCGAACTTCCATTTCCTCCAGCCCTTTGCGGGTCTTGGCGTATGCCGGCATCGGCGTCTCCTCCTTTGGTGGAATCCTTGTCCCCGGAGCGGCTTGAAGACCGCTCTTTCTTTTGTGGCAAGGAGCTTCGCTGGAGGAAAACGACATTGTCAAGTCGACAACATCACAATCCGGACTAAGTCGTTCAGCCTAGGCGCGTCTGTCGGCGCTGTTCGAACAGGCAGATGGCGGCCGCGGCAGCGACGTTGAGGGACTCGACGCCCGCCGCCATGGGAATCAGCACGGTGGCATCGGCACGCTGCAGCAGTTCAGGAGACAGCCCCTGCCCCTCCGCGCCGAACAGCCAGGCCACCGGACCGTCCAGCGGAACTTCGTAGAGAGAGCGGGAAGCCGGCGCCAACGCGGTTGCCAGCACCCTGCCGGGGTAGCTCCGCAGCGCGGCAAGCAGATCGCAACGCTCGCAGATACGCAGCAGGAAGTGAGCGCCCATGCCGGCACGTAGCGCCCGCGGCGACCACGCCTGGGCGCAGCCTTCACCCAGCAGCACCTCGCCCAGCCCTGCGGCCGCGGCGGTGCGCAAGAGCGTGCCGAGGTTGCCTGGATCCTGCACGCCGTCCAGCACCAGGAGGGAGGCCGCGTCTGCGGATGGAGCCACCGGGTCTGGCAGGACAATCGCAGCGAGGATGCCGGAGGGCGCATCCACTGGGCTGATGTGGGCGAACAGGGCGTCCGGCAGCAAAACCGGCTCCAGCTGGGCCGGCAGCCGCGCGAGCAGGCTGGCGATTTCCGCTATCCCAATGGCGGACTCCGCGAGATAGACCGCTTGCAGCGGCCAGCCCGCGTCCAGCGCGGCAGCAAGCAGATGGGGCCCGTCCAGCAGCGTCAGCCCCTGCTTGCGCCGCTCCCGCGCGGAGTTGGCCACACCGTGGAGTTTCTTCAGCGTCGGGTTGTCGCGCGAGCTGATCGTCTTCACGCCGCCCTCAGAACGCCAGCCCCAAGGTGGCGGCGGCGATGGTGACCACGCCCAGCGCGAGGTTGAAGGCGACGCGCTGGCGGATGCGGTTCATCGCGATGGCGCCGCGGGCCCAGTCCTCCACCCGAACCGCCTGCTGCAGGCTGCGCCAGGGGCCGAACCAGATGGAGAGGAAGACGGCGATCATCACCAGGCCGGTAAAGGTCATCGCATGCCAGGCAGCGGGCGCCCGCGCAAAGCCGACCTCCATCAGCATCGCGCTGCCGGACAGCAGCAGGAGCACGATGGCTACCCAGACCAGCAGGAAGAAGCGCCCCAGCACCGCCGCCCACAGCGCCAGCCGCTGCGCCGGCGCGAGCGCTCCGAGCGCCGGTCGCAGACAGCCCCAGGCGAACGCCATGCCGCCCACCCAGGCCGTCACCGCCAGCACGTGCAGGAACAGCATGAGGTGGTGGAAGGTCATGCTTGCGGCTCCTCCACCCACAAGGGCGGATTGGCGATGACATCGCGCACCGGAGCGAAACTGCGGCGGTAGAAATCGGCGACGCCGTGCCGTCGCAGGGCGTCCAGGTGCGCGGCGGTCGGATAGCCCTTGTGGGCGGCGAGGCCGTAGTGGGGATAGAGGACGTCAAGCTCGCGCATCTGCCGGTCGCGTTCGGTCTTGGCCAGGATGGAGGCGGCGGAGATAGCCGGCTCGGTGGCGTCGCCCTTGACGATGGCGCGTACCGGGTAGGGCACCTCCGGGCAGCGGTTGCCGTCCACCAGCACCTCCCCGGGCACATGCCCCAGCGCGATCACCGCCCGCCGCATGGCCAGCATGCTGGCGTGCAGGATGTTGAGGCGGTCTATCTCCTCAACGCTGGCCTCTGCAACCGCCCAGGCGAGCGCCTGCTCGCGGATCTGCAGCGCCAGCCGTTCCCGTGCCCGCTCCGTCAGCTTCTTGGAGTCGGCCAGGCCTGCAATCGGCCGCAGCGGGTCCAGGATGACCGCGGCGGCCACCACCACGCCACACAGCGGGCCGCGGCCGGCCTCGTCCACCCCGCAGATCAATAAGGTCGTCATGCCGGCCGGTGCGCCGCGCGCCACTGAGGGTTGTCATCGAGATACGGCAGTATGGCGGCGGCGGCCTTCTCCGCGGTGTTCTGCCGCAGCGCAAGGTGCAACTCGGTGAAGCGTTGCTCCAGCTGCTCCCGGGCAGTTGCATCCGCCAGCCAGCCTTCAAGCGCATCGGCGAGTCGCTCTGGCGTGGCTTCGTCCTGCAACAGTTCGGGCACTATCGACTCGCCGCATAGCACGTTCGGCAGGCCCACCCAGGGCAGGTAGGCCATGCGTTTCATCAGCCGGTACTGCCATTTGCCCATGCGGTAAGTGATCACCATAGGACGCTTCAGCAGCGCCGCCTCCAGCGTTGCGGTGCCGCTGGCGACCAGCACCACATCTGCCGCAGTCATCGCGTCCACCGCGTGACCGAACAGCAGGCGTATCGGCAGTTCGCCGGCCTCCTGCCTGTGCATCGCCTCCTGGAACAGTTCGCGGGTTTCACGCGTGGCCAGCGGCACCAGGAAGACAGTGTCCGGATTGCGCTCCGCCATCAGGCGTGCGGTGGCGATGAAGGTCTCGCCAAGGTTGCGGACCTCCGACTGGCGGCTGCCAGGCAGCATGGCGACCACCCTGAGCTTGGCAGAGAGCCCCAGGCGCTCCCGCGCGGCAGCCCGGCTAGGCTCCAGCGGGAAAACGTCGGCCAGCGGATGGCCGACGTAGCTCACCGGCACGCCGGCCCTGTCGTAGATTTCGGGTTCGAAGGGGAACAAGCACAGCATGCGGGTGACCGAACGCGCGATGCGTTTGATCCTGCCACCCCGCCAGGCCCAGATCGAGGGGCTGACGAAGTGCACCGCAGGCAGGCCGGCAGACTTCACCTTGCCTTCCAGCCAAAGATTGAAATCGGGTGCATCCACGCCGATGAAGGCGGATGGGCGATTGCGCAGAATGTCCTTCAACAGCGCCTTGCGGATGCCCGAAAGCTCGCGGTAGCGCTTGAGCGCATCCACATAGCCGTGCACCGCCAGCAGTTCCGAGGGCCAGCGAGCGTCGAAACCCTCGGCCTGCATCTTGGGGCCGCCAATGCCGTAGAACTGCGCGTCCGGGCAGTGACGCTTGATGGCGCGGATCAGGTGGCTGGCAAGAAGGTCGCCGGAAGCTTCTCCGGCAACCATGGCGATACGGGGCGCCATGGCTTCACCGAACGATACCGCGACCGGAGGCGGCGATGAATTCGGCGAACAGGGCCACTTCCGGGAACTCGGCGGCGATCTCCGCAACTCGCTCCCGCGCCTCGCCCAGCTTGAGGCCGGAGCGATACAGCACACGATAGGCGCGCTTGATGGCGGCAATCCCTTCGCTGGAATAGCCGCGCCGCTTCAGCCCTTCGCTGTTGATGCCATGTGGCGCCGCCGGGTTGCCAGCGACAGTAACAAAGGGCGGCAGATCCTGCAGCAGCACGGTACCAACGCCGCAGAAGCTGTGGGCGCCGACGCGGCAAAACTGATGCACCCCGGTGAACCCACCGAGGATGGCCCAATCGCCCACGTGAACATGGCCGGCCAACGTAGCGTTATTGGCGAAGATGGTGTGATCGCCCACCTGGCAGTCATGCGCCACATGCACATAGGCCATGATCCAGTTGTCGCTGCCTAGGCGGGTAACCTGCGCATCCTGGCTGGTGCCGACGTTGAACGAGCAGTACTCGCGGATGGTGTTGCGATCACCTATTTCCAGTCGGGTCGGTTCATCGTCGTACTTTTTGTCCTGCGGCACCGCGCCGATGGAGCAGAACTGGAAGATCTCGTTGTCGCGGCCTATCCGGGTATGCCCCTCGACGACGACATGCGGACCGATGCGGCTGCCCTCGCCGATCTCGACGTGCTCGCCGATGATGGAATAGGCGCCGATCTCCACGTTGGCGCCCAGCTTGGCACCGGGATGAACGATCGCGGTCGGATGAATCATCACAGGGTCTTGAGCGCGCACATCAGTTCGGCTTCGGTGGCGATCTCGTCACCGACCCGGGCGACGCCCTTGTACTTGTAGATGTTGCGCTTGTTCTGGGTGATGGAGACGTCGAACAGCAACTGGTCACCCGGCACCACCGGGCGCTTGAAGCGGACGCCGTCGATACCGGCGAACAGCACCACCGAGTTCTCGTCCGGCTGCATTCCCATGGTCTTGAACGACAGCAGCGCTGCCGCCTGGGCCATGGCCTCGATGATCAGCACGCCCGGCATCACCGGGTGATGCGGGAAATGGCCGGGGAAAAAGGGCTCGTTCATGGTGACGTTCTTCAGCGCCAGGATGCGCTTGCCCTCCTCCAGTTCCAGCACCCGATCCACCAGCAGGAAGGGGTAACGGTGCGGCAGGTACTTGAGGATTTCGTTGATGTCCATGTCGTTCAGTTCGAGCTCTTTTCTTCGAGGCGTTGTTCGAGGGCGCGTATTCTATCCACCAGGGCATCCAGATGGCGAAGATGGGCGAAGTTTTTCACCCAGTCCGCGTGCCCCTGGACGGGAAGATTGGCGGTGTAGACACCGGGCTTGTTGATGGACTTGGTGACCAGGGTGCCAGCGGAGATCACCACGTCATCGACGATATGCAGGTGCCCGATGATGCCGGCCTGGCCGCCGACCATGCAGCGCGCACCAATGACAGTGCTGCCGGCAATCCCTACGCATCCCGCAATGGCGGTGTAATCGCCGATGCGGACGTTGTGGCCGATCTGGATCTGGTTGTCTATCTTCACACCCCTGCCGATCCAGGTGTCGTCCAGCGCGCCGCGGTCTATCGTGGTGTTGGCGCCGATCTCCACCTCATCGCCGATGACGACCCGGCCGACTTGGGGGATCTTCACCCAAGCGCCGCTTTTTTCGCGGGCAAAGCCGAAGCCATCCGAACCGATGACGGCACCGGAATGGATCAGGCAGTTCCGCCCGATCATGCAATCCGCGTAGATGGAGACTCGCGGAGAAATGCGGCTGCCCTGACCTACAACGCAATTTTTGCCGATGTAGCAGCCAGCGCCGATAACGACGTCTTCGCCGATCTCCGCGCCTGCTTCTATGACTGCCCCGGCAGCCACCGACACGGAGGCTGGAATGGCTGCCGAAACCGCCGCGGTCGGATGGATGCCGGGAAGCACCGTCTCAGGCGGGTTGAAGAACTGCGCGACGCGAGCGAAATACAGGTAGGGGTCCGGTGCTACGACGCGCGGCCGGTCTGCCAGCAAGTCACGCGCCGCGGGACCGACGATGACTGCCGCGGCCCGGCTGGACCTCAGCTTGGAGACGTAGCGGGGATTGGCGAGGAAGGAAAGATCACCCTCCCCCGCCTGATCAAGCGTGGCTACCCGCCGGACGACGACCTTGCCATCGCCGACGAGTTCTCCACCAAGGCGGGTGACCAGCTCTTCAAGACTGTACATGCGCCGCGGAGTGGAGTCTTACTTGCCCTCGGACAGGGACTTGATCACCTTGTCCGTGATGTCGATCCGCGGACTGGCATAGACCGCTTCCTGGAAGATGATGTCGAACTTCTCCGCTTCGGCGATCTGCTTCACCGTACGGTTGGCCTTGTCCAGAACCGACGCGAGTTCTTCGTTGCGACGCTGGTTCAAATCTTCGCGGAACTCGCGCTGCTTGCGCTGGAAATCGCGGTTCAGGTCGTTGAAGGAACGTTCCTTGTTGCGGCGATCAGCCTCGGCCATGGTCATGCCGTTGCGCTCGAGGTCTTCCTGCATGGATTGCAGGTCCTTGGCCATGCGCTGCATTTCCTGGTCGCGCTTCTCGAATTCCTTCTCCAGGCGCTGCTGGGCCCGCACTGCGGGCACCGCCTCCCGCATCACCCGGTCGGAATTGACGAACCCAATCTTGGTCTCGGCCGCCGCGGCGCTCTGGGCGGCGATTCCGAGCACTGCTGCTGCGAGAATGGAAAGGGTGCTGACTTTCACTTAAGCCTCCAACGAAAACGATAAGGGCTGCGGGCGTATCAGAACACCGAGCCCATCTGGAACTGGAACCGCTGGACCTCATCCTCGGATTTGGCATTCAGCGGGAAACCAACGCTGAACTTCAGCGGACCGATAGGCGAACTCCACGCAAACGCCAGTCCACTACTGTAGCGCAAGTCGCCGAACTTGAGCTTCTGGTCCTCGCCCCACACCTGGCCAGCGTCGAAGAAAGCGGAAATGCGGAAGGAGCGATCCATTCCGGCACCCGGCATCGGGAAGTAGAACTCCGCGTTGCCAACGACCTTGCGGGTGCCGCCCAGGGAGTCGCCATCGGTGTTGCGGTCGGTACCCAGCGAGCTCTGCTCGTAGCCGCGCACCGAGCCAATACCGCCCGCGTAGAAATTCTTGTAGAAAGGCATGGGCTTGCCACCGTAGCCCTTGGCCCAACCGAAGTCGCTATTGAGCATCAGCGCATAGTCCCGCCCGATCGGCAGCCAGTACTGGTATTGGTAGTTCAGCTTGCCGTAGCGGATATCGCCGCCGGGAACCGCGACTTCGCCGTAGATGCGTTGATAGATACCCTTGCGCGGATAGAGCACGCTGTCACGGCTATCGCGAGCCCAGCCAGCACTTGCGATCAAGCTCATCAAACCGCCGCAGTCATAGCTTTCGCAGAACTTGATGTACTGCGACGGGCTGTCGGAATAGGTGGTGATCCGGGTCCGGTCCAGGGTCAGGCCGAAGCTGATGCTGTCATCTTCCGCGATCGGATACCCCAGACGCAGGCCGACACCACTGGAAACCGTCTTGTACGGAGCCACCGAATAGGATTCTGACGGATCGTAGGTTCGGTGGTAGACATCCCACCCCAGACTGACGCCATCCACCGTGTAATACGGGTTGGTGAAGGACAAGGCATAGGTCCGGTTGGAAGCGCTGGTGTTCAGGCCCAGCGTCAGGGCGTTGCCGCTACCGAAAAGATTCTGCTGGGAAATGGAGGCCGACAGGACGACCTTTTCGGAACTGGAGAAGCCGGCGCCCAGCATCAGGTTGCCGGTCGCGCGCTCCTTGACGTTGAAGTTGGCGTCGACCTGGTCGGTCGTTCCCGGCACGGCAGGCGTTTCCACCGTGACCTCGTCGAAGAAGCCCAGCCGGTCTACCCGGGTGCGGGAGCGGTTGATCGCAGAGGCGTCGTACCAAGCGCCTTCCATCTGCCGCATCTCGCGGCGCACCACCTCGTCGCGCGTCTTGGTATTGCCGCCGACATTAATGCGGCGCACATACACCCGGCGGCCCGGATCCACGAACACGGTGAAAGCGACTTCGCGCTTCTCCTTGTCCACCTCGGGCGCAGCATTCACGTTGGCAAAGGCATAGCCCTCGTTGCCCAACTTGTCGGTCACCGCCTTGGTCGTCTCGGTGAGCTTCTCACGCGAGAAAATCTCACCCGGCTTGATGGTGCTCAGCGCCAGATAGTCGGACTCGGGCAGGATGAGGTCGCCAGTGAAGCGGACACCGGTGACGGTATAGACCTCGCCCTCGGTGATGCTGAGGGTGATGTAGATGTCCTTTTTGTCCGGGGTGATCGAAACCTGGGTCGAATCGATGTTGAAATCCAGATAGCCCCGGTTAAGGTAATACGAGCGCAGATTTTCCAGGTCGGCGGACAGCTTCTGGCGGGAATACTGGTCGTTCTTGGTGTACCAGGTGAGCCAGCCCGGCGTCGTCAACTGGAACAGATCCAGCAGGTCGTCCTCGTCGAAGGCCTTGGCGCCGATGATGCTGATCTGCTTGATCTTGGCGACTTCACCCTCGTCCACGGTGAAGTTGATGGAAACACGGTTGCGTTCCAGCGGGGTCACGGTGGTGGTGACGGTCGCCGCGTACTTGCCGCGGCTGAGGTACTGCCGCTTCAGTTCCTGCTCTGCCCGGTCCAGCAGCGCGCGGTCGAAAATACGGGATTCGGCCAGGCCGACTTCACGCAGGCCCTTCTTCAGCTGGTCCTTGTCGAATTCCTTCACGCCAACGAAATCGATCTGCGCGATCGCGGGGCGCTCATCCACCAACACGACGAGCACGTCGTTCTCGACTTCGATACGCACATCGCGGAAGAAGCCGGTAGCGAACAGGCCGCGGATAGCCTCTGCGGCCTGGCCTTCATCAAAACGCTCTCCAACCTTTACCGGCAGATAATTGAATACCGTACCGGCTTCGGTTCGCTGAATTCCTTCGACACGGATGTCTTTTACGGTGAACGGTTCGAAAGCAAGCGCCGGCGAAGCGGCAAAAAGGGCCGTGATCAGCCCGGACAGAAGCTTACGGTTCATTCTTCAGTTGTTCAGCCGGAAATGAGACGATTGATGTCGTTGTAGAAGGCGAATGCCATGAGCATTGCGAGGAGAGCGAGACCGATTTGTTGACCGATCTCCATGATGCGTTCCGGAATCGGACCGCCCTTGATGATCTCCACCACATAATACAGTAAATGCCCACCATCCAGCACCGGGATGGGGAGCAGGTTCAGCACGCCCAGGCTTATGCTGATGAGGGCGACGAACTTCAGATAGTGGCTGAGTCCGAGCTGGGCCGTCTGGCCCGCATAGTCGGCGATGGTGACCGGGCCGGAGAGGTTCTTCCAGGACACCTCGCCGGTCAGCATCCGCCCCATCATCTTCAGGCTGAGGACACTGGTTTCCCAAGTCTGAGATATCGCCTTGACCAGCCCCTGCATCGGGCCATAGCTCACCACGGCGAACATCGACAGGCCGCCATGGACGGGCTCGGCAACCGCCACGCCGATACGGCCGATCTGCTGGCCGTTCTCATTCGCCAGCTCGGGCACTACCTCGAATTGGAGCTGCCGCCCTTCCCGCACCACATCCAGGGCCACAGATCTCCCGCCGGCCTCGCGGATTTTGCCGACGAGGTCCGTCCAGGAGCTGATGGCCGCGCCGTCTATCCGCAGCACCTCATCCCCGACACGCAGCCCGGCGCGATCAGCCGCAGCGCCCGCCACCAGCTTGCCGATGACCGGCGGAATCGCCGGTCGCCACGGCTTGAGGCCCATCCGGGTAATCAGGTCTTCTCCGCCGTCATCTATCGGCAGACCGGTGAGATCGAGCACCCGCACTGCGGGCCGCTCCTCAAGCGTCGTCACATGGAGTTCCACCTTCCGGCTCTCCAGCGCGTGGCGCAACAGCGCCCACCGCAGCTCCTGCCAACTGCGGACCTCCTCGCCGTCGACCATCCCCACCAGATCACCCTCGACGATCCCCGCTGCTACCGCAGGGGAGTTCTCACCGGCTATCGCAAGCCGCGGACGCAACTCCTCGGTTCCCGCCACGAAAACGCCCCAATACACCGCGATCGCCAACAGGAAATTGGCCAGGGGTCCTGCCGCAACGATGGCGAAGCGCCGCCAGACGCTCTTGCGATTGAACGCGCGGTGCAACTCTTCTGGCGGGACCTCGCCCTCCCGCTCGTCCAGCATTTTTACGTAGCCGCCCAACGGAAACGCGGAGAGTGCCCACTCGGTGCCATCCCGTCCCGCCTTGCGGACAAGCAATGGACGCCCGAAACCGATGGAGAAGCGCAGCACCTTCACACCGCACCACCGGGCGACGAGGTAATGCCCCAACTCATGAACCAGAATCAGGACACCGAGGGCAACGGCGAAAGGAATCAGATAGTTCAGCAGGGACATCAGGTAGCCTGGCGTAGTCGTATCTCGTTGCGCGCATACTCCCGCGCGCAGGCGTCGGCAGCGAGCACCGACTCGAGCGAATCGACCGTAAGCGCCCCGGCACGTTCCATACACGCTGCGATCACTTCCGGAATCTGCAGGAAGCCGATTCGACGCTCCAGGAAGGCCGCGACAGCCTCTTCATTGGCAGCATTCAGCACAGCCGCAGCAGCACCGCCGGCCCGCAACGCCTCGTAGGCCAGCGCGAGACAAGGAAAGCGGGAGAAATCCGGCCGCTCGAAAGTCATCCGCGCGACCTCGAAGAGGTCCAGCGCCTTGACGCCCGAATCGATGCGGTCAGGCCAGGCCAGCGCATGCGCGATGGGCGTGCGCATGTCTGGATTGCCCAGTTGCGCCAGCACCGAGCCATCCTCGTAATCCACCATCGAATGGATGACGCTCTGCGGGTGGACGACCACTTCGATCCGCTCCGCCGGCACGCCGAACAACCAGTGAGCCTCGATCACCTCCAGGCCCTTGTTCATCATCGTCGCCGAGTCAACCGAGATCTTCCGCCCCATGACCCAGTTCGGATGCGCACAAGCCTGCTCGGGGCTCACCTGCTCCAGCTGCGACAACGGCGTCTCGCGGAAGGGGCCGCCCGAGGCGGTCAGCAGCACGCGGCGAACGCCGTGAGAGCCTGGATTGCGGCGAAAACTCCCGGGCAGCGACTGGAACACCGCGTTGTGCTCGCTATCGATCGGCAGGAGTGTGGCGCCAGCCCTCTCCACTGCATCGATAAACAGCTGCCCCGACAGCACCAAGGCTTCCTTGTTGGCCAGCAGAACTTTCTTCCCCACGCGGGCTGCAGCCAGCGTAGGCGCCAACCCCGCCGCCCCCACGATAGCAGCCATTACCGCATCCACATCTGCGTGACTGGCGACATCCACCAACGCATGCTCGCCGTGCAGCACCTCGGTCTTGCTGCCGGCCTCCTTCAGAGCTTGCCGCAGGGAAGCTGCCGCCGTCTCGTCCCGCATTACCGCGTAACGCGGCGAAAAGCGCAGACACTGCGCCTGGAGCTTCTCCCACTGCCGGCTGGCGGTCAGCGCGAAAACGGTAAAACGGTCTGGATGACGAGCGACGACATCCAGCGTGCTGACGCCGATCGAGCCAGTGGCCCCGAGAACGGTAAGTTGCTGCGGACGAATTGAGGACATCTGGAAAAGGGAATCGGTTACCTGTCAGGCAATCAGCAGCAGGGTTCCGAGTCCGATCAGGGGCAAGGTGGACGTCAGGCTGTCGATGCGATCCAGCACACCGCCGTGGCCGGGGAGCAACGTACCGCTGTCCTTCATGCCTGCCTGCCGCTTTAGCAAGGACTCGAAAAGATCTCCGATGATGCTGACCGCGGTTACGAGCACAAGGACAGGCGCAAGCAGGAGCAGATTAGCAATCGGCTGCGTCACGCCACCCAGAGAAAACGCCACTATGTAACCAAAAACCACCACGCCTGCCGCCGCGCCGTAGGCTCCCTCCCATGTCTTGCCCGGGCTGATCGCCGGCGCCAGCTTGCGCCGGCCAAAGGCACGGCCGGAGAAATAAGCCGCTATGTCTGCGACCCAGACGATCGCCATGGCCGCGAGCAGCAGCCAGGGCCCGAACTGCCTGAGGTGCGCCAAAGCGAGCGCCGGCGGCAGCAGCACGAGCGCTCCGACCAGGACAGCCAGTGCCGGCGAAGAAAGACGCCACTTGCTCTTCAGCCACAGCGGCACTACCAACAGCCAGAACAGGACGCTCAAGCCATAAATGGGGAAAAGCAGGGTTGGATCAGCGCTTTGCTCAGTCAGCCCTGCGAAATGCCCGATCAGGAAGCAAAGGATGGCGGCTCCCGCACTGAAGACAACGCTCCGAGACGAACGAAAGCCGGCGAGCGCCCCCCACTCCCAGGCACCGGCAAAACATACCAGCGCACAAAAACCCAGCCAGGCAGCAGGAGGAAGCAGAAATAGGACGGCCAGCAGGCCGAACAGGAGAACCAGCGCGGTGATGACCCGCGTTTTAAGCATGATGCCCCGGATCCGATGCCGCCGTTGTCTCCACTGCTGCGACGGGCTCACGCAACTGCTCGCTAGTGCGGCCGAAGCGGCGCTCGCGGCCACCATAGGAGGCGATGGCCTGATCCAGCGCACTGACATCAAAGTCGGGCCACAGGGTCTCGGTGAAGAACAGCTCGGTATAGGCAAGCTGCCACAGCAGGAAATTGCTGATGCGCTGCTCACCGCCGGTGCGAATGAAAAGATCCGGCTCCGGGGCGTAGCTCATCGACAGTTCCGCAGCGAGCTCCTGCTCGGTGAACTCGCCGGCGCGATCTGGCGCCCGGGCGCTCATTTTATTGACGGCCTGCATGATGTCCCAGCGGCCACCGTAATTGGCGGCGACCGTCAGCGTGAAACGCTCATTGGCCGCGGTGAGCTCTTCTGCTGACCGGATGATCTCCACCAGCTTGGGATCGAAACGCGACAAATCGCCAACCACGCGGAAACGGATGCCGTTCTGATGCAGGCGCGTCACCTCCTTGCGCAGCGACTTCATGAAGAGCTGCATCAGGAAAGACACTTCGTCCACCGGCCTGCGCCAGTTCTCGGAGCTGAAGGCGAACAAAGTAAGGTACTCGACCCCGCGTTCCATGCAGGCGCGGATCACGGTCCGCACCGTTTCCACGCCCCGGCTATGGCCAGCGACGCGGGGCATGAAGCGCTTGCGGGCCCAGCGGCCGTTGCCATCCATGATGATGGCGATGTGACGCGGCACCGTTGATACCTCGGGAATATCCCGAGTGGAACTGCTAAAACGCGCGTCGGCCAAGATCCGCCTCCTGTGTTTCGCCCGGTTGTTGCAAGACCGGCCGAAGGGCTCAGATCTGCATCAGTTCCTGTTCTTTCTGCGACAGCAGCTTGTCGATCTCGGCGACATAGCGGTCGGTCAGCTTCTGGATATCGTCCTCGGCACGGCGCTCGTCGTCCTCGGAAATGGTCTTGTCCTTGACGGCATCCTTCAGTTGCTGATTGGCATCCCGACGCAGATTGCGCACGGCGATCTTGGCGCCCTCGCCTTCCTGGCGGACGACCTTGGTCAGGTCACGACGGCGCTCCTCGGTCAAGGCCGGCATCGGCACCCGGATCAGCTCGCCCATCGTAGCCGGGTTGAGGCCGAGATCGCTATCGCGGATCGCCTTCTCGACCTTGCCCACCATGCTCTTTTCCCAGGGCTGCACGCCAATGGTGCGGGCATCGATCAGGGTCACGTTCGCCACCTGGTTCACCGGAACCAGGCTGCCGTAATACTCGACCATGACGTGATCGAGCAGGCCGGTATGCGCACGGCCGGTGCGGATCTTGGCGAGGTCGGTCTTGAGCGCCTCGACCGACTTCTGCATCTTCTGTTCGGTCGTCTTCTTCAGCTCGGGAGTCATGCTCGCTTCCTCAGGAGTGGACCAATGTGCCTTCGTCTTCGCCCATCACCACGCGCGTGAGCGCGCCGGGCTTGAAGATGGAAAACACGTTGATCGGCAGTTTCTGGTCGCGGCAGAGGGCAAACGCAGTGGCATCAAGCACCGCCAGGTTGCGGCCGATGGCTTCGTCGAAGCTGATGCGGTGATAGCGCTGAGCCTGCGGATCCTTCTTCGGATCCGCGGTATAGACGCCATCCACCTTGGTCGCCTTCAGCACGATCTGGGCACCGATCTCGGAACCGCGCAGCGCGGCAGCGGTATCGGTGGTGAAGAACGGATTGCCTGTGCCAGCGGCGAAAATCACCACCCGGCCTTCTTCGAGGTGGCGGATCGCCCGTCCCCGGATGTAGGGCTCGACCACTTGATCGATACGCAGCGCCGACTGCACGCGGGCCTCGAGGTCGTTACGGCGCATCGCGTCGGCCAGTGCCATCGCGTTCATCACCGTCGCCAGCATGCCCATGTAGTCGGCCGTAGCGCGGTCCATGCCGGAGGCCGCGCCCTTCATGCCACGAAAAATGTTGCCGCCGCCGATCACCACACCCACCTGCACACCGAGGCGGTTCACCTCGGTGATCTCGGCAACGATGCGGCTGACGACCTCCTCATTGATGCCGTAGGCGTCATCGCCCATCAGGGCTTCACCGGAGAGCTTGAGCAGGATGCGCTTGTATGCGGCGGCGGACATGTACGCTGCTCCTTACTTCTGGGCAGCGGCGGCCTGGGCGGCCACTTCGGCGGCGAAGTCGGTGACCTTCTTCTCGATCCCCTCGCCCACCAGATAGAGCACGAAGCTGCCGACGGAGGCGTTGCGCGCCTTCAGCAGCTGCTCGATGGTCTGCTTGCCGTCCTCGGCCTTCACGAACACCTGGGCCAGCAGCGTGACTTCCTTCAGGAACTTCTGCACGGTGCCGTCGGCGATCTTCTCCAGCATGGCTTCGGGCTTGTTGTCGGCGCGAGCCTTTTCGATCGCCACGCGGCGCTCGGTGTCGATCAGATCCTGCGACACGCCGGAAGCATCCAGCGCCTTCGGCTTGGACGCGGCGATATGCATCGCGATGTCCTTGCCCAGCTGTTCATCACCGCCAACCAGGTCCAGCAGCACGCCAACCTTGGCGCCGCCGTGGATGTAGCTGTACAGCTGACCCTTGGCCTCGATGCGGGCAAAGCGGCGCAGGGACATGTTTTCGCCGATCTTGCCGACCAGCGCGGCGCGGGTCGACTCGATGGTGCCTTCACCGAAGGGCAGCGCAGACAGCGCGGCAACGTCGGCCGGGCTCTGGCTGACGACCAGATCGGCCGCACCCTTGACCAGCGCGAGGAAGTCGTCGTTCTTGGCCACGAAGTCGGTCTCGCAATTGACTTCGATGATTGCGCCCTGCTTGCCATCGGCGGACACGCTGACGGCCACGATGCCTTCAGCGGCAACGCGGGCGGCCGCCTTGGAGGCCTTGTTGCCCAGCTTGACGCGCAGAATCTCTTCAGCCTTGCCCATATCGCCGGCAGCTTCGGCCAGGGCTTTCTTGCATTCCATCATCGGCGCGTCGGTCTTCTCGCGCAGTTCCTTGACCATGCTTGCGGTGATTTCCGCCATGCTAACTCCTGGGATCTCAGTCAAATCCGGCGGCTCCAGGCCGCCGGTATTCGGTTTTCTATCGGGAAGGAGAACCTTCCGGAATCAGGCCTGCTGTTCCTGCGTGCCGTCTTCTTCGACTTCGACGAATTCGTCGGCGCCGGCGGCAACGATTTCCTGCAGCACCTGGCTGCGGCCTTCCAGCACCGCATCGGCCACGCCGCGGGCGTACAGGCGGATGGCGCGGGAGGAGTCGTCGTTACCCGGGATCACGTAGTCAATACCTTCGGGGGAGTGGTTGGTATCCACCACGGCCACGACCGGAATACCCAGCTTCTGGGCTTCGGTGACGGCGATCTTGTGGTAGCCCACGTCGATGATGAACAGCGCGTCCGGCAGGCCGCCCATGTCCTTGATGCCGCCGATGCTCTTCTGCAGCTTTTCGAGCTCGCGGGTCACGGTCAGCGCTTCGCGCTTGGACAGACGCTCGATGGAACCGTCTTCGATCATCGCCTCGATTTCCTTCAGGCGCTTGATGGACTGCTTGACCGTCTTGAAGTTGGTCAGCATGCCGCCCAGCCAGCGCTCGTCTACGAAGGGCATGCCGGCGCGGCGGGCTTCCTCGGCGATGATCTCGCGAGCCTGGCGCTTGGTGCTGACAAAGAGGATGGTGCCGCGGTTGGAAGCGAGCTTGCGCACGAAGCTCATCGCTTCGGTGTACTTCACCATCGTCTTTTCGAGGTTGACGATGTGGATCTTGTTGCGCTGGCCGAAGATGTACGGGGCCATGCGGGGATTCCAGAAGCGGGTCTGGTGGCCGAAATGGACGCCCGCTTCGAGCATCTGACGCATCGTGACAGTCATTGTGTAACTCCGAATTGAAGGTTGAGCCTCCGCCTCCGGGGCGCCCTCAAAAGGAACTTCCATCGACAGGAAAGCTCTCCATCGGGTGGCGCCACTCACCGGAAAAGGGCGCGCCGGAATTCCCGGAGCACAACTCTTTCCCGGACCTTCCCGCCGCTTGCGATGAAGCAGCAGCCAGGAGGCGTGTGGATTTTGTCCGCCAAAGCAGACAAGCCCGCGATGATATCACTGCCACATGACGCTTCTCAAGGCCGAAACCGTTACCAGGTTTGCCCGGCCGGGGCGCATGCGCTAGCCTTGATACCTTTTTCGAGCCCCGATCCCGCCCATGAGCATCGTCATCAAGACCCCCGAAGAAATCGAGAAGATGCGGGTGGCCTGCCGCCTTGCTGCCGAGGTGCTGGACTATATCGAGCCCTTCGTGAAACCGGGCGTGACGACAGGCGAGCTCGATCGGCTCTGCCATGAATATATGGTGCAGGTTCAAGGCACCGTGCCGGCACCGCTCAATTATGCGCCGCCAGGCTACACGCCCTACCCCAAGGCCATCTGCAGCTCGGTCAATCATCAGGTCTGCCACGGCGTTCCGGGGGACAAAGCGCTGAAGAAGGGCGACATCGTCAACCTGGACATCACGGTGATCACGCCGGACGGCTTCCACGGCGACACCAGCCGCATGTTCATCGTCGGCGGTGAGGCCAGCATCCTGGCCAAGCGCCTGTGCCAGGTCACTTACGAATGCATGTGGCTGGGAATCGCAGCCGTCCGCCCTGGCGGCCGGCTGGGCGACATCGGCGCCGTCATCCAGAAGCATGCGGAAGGCAACGGTTTCTCCGTTGTGCGCGAATTCTGCGGCCACGGCCTGGGGCGCAAGTTCCACGAGGAACCCCAGGTACTGCACTACGGCAAGGCGGGCACCGGCGTCGAGCTGCTGCCGGGCATGATCTTCACCATCGAGCCGATGATCAACGCGGGCAAGGCAGCCATTTCCGAACTGCCGGACGGCTGGACCATCGTCACCAAGGATCGCAGCCTCTCCGCCCAGTGGGAGCATGCGGTACTCGTCACCGACAATGGCGCGGAAGTTCTGACCGTCTCCGCGAAATGCCCGCCACCGCCGGCCCTGGTTGCCGCAAGCTTCGCCTGAGGGAGCGCGCCATGACCTCCTCCGCGATTTCCACCGATGCCCTGCAGGACGCGATCGGCGAGGAGCGCAAGCGCCTCAATGAGGGATCCCTTGCCCTGCGCCAGGCCTATGAGGCGCATCCGCTGACCTCAGGCGTGCTCAAGGGGCGCGCCAAACTGGTGGATGGCGTCATCCAGCGCTTGTGGAGCGCCTGCAGCATGCCACCGGAGGCTGCGCTGATTGCCGTCGGTGGCTATGGCCGGGGTGAGCTCTACCCCTGCTCCGACGTGGACATCCTCATCCTGCTGGCGGAACAGCCGGACGGCAGCCTGCAGTCGCGGCTGTCCACCCTGGTCGGCGCTCTGTGGGACGTAGGCCTGGAAATCGGCCACAGCGTGCGCACGGTGGAAGAGTGCCTGGACGCCTCCGCCAGCGACATCACCGTACAGACCAATCTGCTCGAGGCCCGCCTGCTGACCGGCAACGCCGGACTGTTCGACGATTTCGCCCGTCACTACCGCGAAATGTTGGACGTGCGCACCTTCTTCAAGGCCAAGCAACTGGAGCAGGAACAACGCTACACCCGCTACAACGACACCCCTTACTCGCTGGAACCGAACTGCAAGGAAAGCCCGGGCGGCCTGCGCGACCTGCAGATGCTGGGCTGGATCTCCCGTGCCGCCGGACTGGGACGCAACTGGCGGGAACTCGCCCGCCGCCGCCTCCTGACCGGTGAAGAAGCCTCCGACCTGCGCAGCGTGGAGCGCTTCCTCCAGCATGTACGCATCCGCCTGCACTATCTCACCGGCCGCTCGGAGGACCGCCTGCTCTTCGACCACCAGGAGAAACTCGCCCGCATCATGGGGATAGAGGCCACCGCCGCCAAGCGGGCCTCCGAAGTCTTCATGCAGCGCTACTACCTGACGGCGAAGAAAGTCACCCAGATCAACACCATCCTGCTGCAGAACTACGGCACCGAGATCTTCCCGGACCGGGGCGGCCCGGCCATCACCATCAATGCCCGCTTCCAGGCGGTGCGGGAACTGCTGGACATCCGCAGCGAGCAGATCTTCGAGCGCGCCCCCTCTGCCCTGCTCGAATGCTTCTTGCTGCTGCAGCAGCACAGCGAGCTGAAAGGCATGACCGCGCGCACCCTGCGCGCCGTGTGGCTCAACCGCAACCGCATCAACGCCGCATTCCGCGCCGATCCGGCCAACCGCGCGCTTTTCCTGCAGATCCTTCAACAGAAGCGCGGCATCGTTCATGAATTCCGGCGGATGAACCAGTACGGCATCCTGTCGCGCTACCTGCCCCCCTGGCGCAAGATCCTGTGCCAGATGCAACACGACCTTTTCCACGTCTACACAGTGGATCAGCACATCCTGATGGTGCTGCGCAATGTGCGCCGCTTCACCATGAGCGAGCATGCGCATGAATACCCGCTGATGACGCGCCTCATCCTCGGCTTCGAGCGCAACTGGCTGCTGTATGTCGCCGCTCTCTTCCACGACATCGCCAAGGGCCGCGGCGGCGATCACTCCAAGCTCGGCATGGAGGATGCCCGCGAGTTCTGCGAAGACCATGGGCTCTCCCCGGAGGACACCGAGCTGGTGGTATGGCTGGTCGAACACCACCTGACCATGTCCCAGTACGCACAGAAAGAAGACACCTCCGACCCGGAGGTCATCCGCCGCTTTGCCGACATCGTCGCCAACGAGCGCCGGCTCACCGCGCTCTATCTGCTCACCCATGCCGACATCCGCGGTACCAGCCCCAAGGTGTGGAACGGCTGGAAGGGCAAGCTGCTGGAAGATCTGTTCTTCTCTACCCAGCGACTGCTGCGCGGCGCCACGCCCCAACAGGCGCTGGGCCTGGACGACCGCCAGGAAGACGCCCGCCGGCTGCTGCGCTACCACGGGCTACGCTCGGGGGTGGAGGAAGCACTGTGGGCACAACTGGACGCCGTCTATTTCATGCGCCACTCCGCGGAGGAAATCGCCTGGCACACCCGGCTACTCTACTTCCGCCCGGAAGCGGACGATCCGGTGGTGAAAGCGCGCGTTTCCGACGAAGAGCACGGCGTGCAGGTGATGGTGTTCACGCGCGACCAGAAAGACCTCTTCGTCCGCCTCACCGGCTTCTTCGGCCGCATGGGCTTCACCATCCTGGACGCCAAGGTGCACACCACTCGGCACGGCTACGCGCTGGACAGCTTCATCCTGCAGGACCCCGGCCAGGCCGCACCCTACCGCGACATCGTGTCCCTGATCGAGCACGACCTCACCGAGCGCCTGCGCAAGCCACTTGCGCCGGAGCGCCCCTCCTCCGGCCGCCTGTCCCGGCAGGTGAAGCACTTCCCGATCACGCCCACGGTCAGCATCCGGCCCGACGATGCCGGCAAGCACTACATCCTGTCGCTGATGGCGGCTGATCGTCCCGGCCTGCTGTTCGACGTTGCCGAAGTACTGGCCAACTACGGCATCAGCCTGCAGACGGCCAAGATTGCAACGCTGGGCGAACGCGTGGAAGACACCTTCCTCATGTCCGGCGCCGGCCTTTCCCAGGATGCACAAGTGGTGCGCATAGAGCGCGACCTGTTGGAGCGGCTTCAGGTCTGAGGCGGAGACAAATCCCTGCGCTAATCCCCCCAGGGGGGGAACTGGAACACGAAGTGTTCCCCGCGCCGTCTCTCCAGAAGTTCGACCAGGATCGCGGGAGAGACGGCGCGGCCATCGATCACCAGCACCCCTTCACCGACGTAACCCACCAAGGTGTCCGAGAGCATGCGCAGCGAAGCATCCGGCGCAAGAGCCAGGTAGCGACGTGAAATCCCTTTCTGGATCTTGCGCCTGAGCCGGAACAGCGCCTCCACCTCATTGCCACCGCTTGCGGCGAAGCAATAGCCACCCCTCTCGTCCTGCGGCCACCTTTCGCGCGCGAGCATGCATACCGGGGAGGAACCTCCGGCCACCAGCTCGATCACGAACTCGCGCTCCCTGCCCAGGCAATCGAGAAAGCGCTCTATCGCCGGCAGGAGCACCGCCTCAAGCCCGACTCCATCCAGAGCCTGCCCAGGCAGCCTTGCCTCCACCTCCATCCCACGCCCGTCACAGCCCGTCGCCAGCCAGTCAAGACTCACCCCGGCCGCCTTCGCAATCATGACGAGATGACGCATTCCCGGCGCCTTCTCCCCCTTCAGATATGCACTGAGAAGACCATCGGAAAAACCGCAACGACGCGCGAAGGAGCGCTTGCTTTCAGCACCTATGGTCTTGAGCAAGCGCTCCCCGAAAGCCCGAATTGCATCGTCATCATTTTCCGCCCTGGCAATACCCTCTCTCGCCTTCTTACTAGTCATTCGCAATCATCATCAATTAACAACAGGACATAACCGGAGTCCGGACGTCTCATCTCAAAGCCGCTCTCTAAAAAGTTGACAGTGCACTCTTTAGGTTTATACTTTCGTCTTAAATCCAAGCATGAAGCACTTCCTCCGGGCGATACCTGGATGTCAATTGTTTTGATCTTGTTTCGACAGAAGAACATTTTCGAACAGTCGGAACATATGAGTGCAGCGGCCGAACCAAAAAGGCGGAATCGGCACTCTGCTGGAAATGACGGTGGCCACCAGCCACCCGGTCTTAAGCGGGAAATCCGCACTGCCCGGCTGCCATCCGCTCGGGCAGAGAGTTCCGCCGATCCCCACAAGGTCGAGCACATCGATCGTGCTATAGCCGTACTCCCCAAGCGGTCATGAAAAACCAGACATCGCACGGATCACCGAGACACAACGCCCCGATCGACGCAGCCCCCCCTTTCATCCGCGTTCTCAGCGCAGACAACCACACGATTTTTCGCGCCGCCTTGCGCGCGCTGTTCGACACCACGCCGGACATGACCATCGTCGGCGAAGCCGGCAATGGCAGTGAAGCCCTGAAGCACGCACGCTCCACCGCCGCGGAAGTGATGCTCCTCGCCACCTCGCTGCCCGACACCCCAGGGGCCGACCTGCTGCTGCATCTCGGACGCCACTGCCCCGGGCTACCCTGCGTGGTGCTTTGTCAGAACTGCGAGCCCGCAACCGTGATGCGCGCGCTCAAGGCCGGCGCTTATGGCTATGTCAGCAAGGAAGCCGATCCCCAAGTGCTGTTCACCGCGATACGGAAGGCGGCAACCGGCCGGCGCTACATAGACCCCGCCCTGCTCGACACCTTGCGCTTCGACGAGGAAGGCGAGGTAAATGGCCCGGAACAACTCCTCTCCCGGCGCGAATACCAAGTCCTCAAACTGTTTGCCGAAGGGCACTCTCCCACCCGGATTGCAAGCCTTCTGAACCTCAGCGTCAAGACCGTCAGCACCCACAAGACGCGAGTGCTGCAGAAGACCGGCCTCAGCACTACTGCGGATCTGGTTCGCTACGCCTTCCGTCATAAGCTCGTCGCCTGACACCCACCCCTGCAGCTTCGCCGGCGTCACTTTAGACGCTATCTAGGATACGCCCTATGTTGCGGCCATGTATCTCCTTCGGCCTATCCAGAATGCTCTCTTTAGGAAATTTCCCACACTCAATAAAGAAAATTCTTCGTGCATAAACAGAGAACTCCTATATACCGGGTGACTTGGGAATTCCCATAATCAGGGCAAGACCTGATTTACGTTTTCTCACAATCCTGAGTCACGGCGTTTTCCCCTTAAGCACGAGAAATCATTTGAGCCAACCGAAGACGCATCGACTTCGCCTGTATTGCTTCGTCCTTCCCTTGCTGTTCGGCTTGAGTGCTGCCGCGGCGCTCCAGTTGAGTGGCGGCTCTCCCTACATCGTCATCCTGCTCGCCCTAGGCGGCCTGTGTTGCGCCACTTGGCTGCGGCATGCGGCGGGCAGCGGAAGCGCTCCGGCCGTGTCGCCTGATGGCGCCCCCGCACAGGCGCCGAGCCTGCAGCCGGACGTTGACGGTCTCGAGTTGCTGTGCGGTCGTCTGCTGCCCTTGTGGCAGAAGCACCTCGATGCGGTGCGAATGCAGATGGAAGAAGCGCTGACCGCGCTGTCGGCCACCTTCGCTGGCCTGTCGGTGCAGATGAGCCAGGCCCTGCAAGCCTCCTCCGCCGAGGGCGGCGAGTCCGTCTCCGCCGTGCTCGACGACTGCCGCAACCAACTCCACGCCGTCGTCGCCGACCTGCGCGCCTCGCTGCAGGCGCGCGCCAGCCTCATGGACGACATCGGCCGCCTCTCCGGCGTGGCCGGCGACCTCCAGAGCATGGCCAGCGAGGTCGGCGAGATCGCTTCGCGCACCAATCTTCTCGCGCTCAACGCCTCCATCGAGGCCGCCCGCGCCGGCGAAGTCGGCCGCGGCTTCGCCGTCGTCGCCGACGAGGTCCGCAAGCTCTCCGCCCAGTCCGCGCAGAGCGGCCAGCGCATCCGCGACACCGTCGACACCGTCGGCCAGGCGCTCGCCCAGACCGTCGCCAACGCCCAGCAGCTCGCCACCCGCGAGCACGGCCACATGGACGCCGCCGAGCAGCGCATCGGCCTCGTCCTCACCCGCTTCGAGCGCAGTGGCGACGCCCTCGAGCGCGCCAGCGCCCAGCTGCGCGAGGACGGTTCGCGCATCGGACACGAGATCGACCACGTCCTCGTCCACCTGCAGTTCCAGGACCGCGTCGGCCAGATCCTCGCCCATGTCATGCAGGACATCGCCAAGCTCGAGGACTTCGTCGCCCGCGGCGCCCATCGCGAAGCCAGTGCCGACGATGTGGGCGCCTGGATGGATGCGCTCGCCGCCACCTACTCCACCGCCGAACAGCACGCCATCCACAAGGGCGCCGCCACCCCGCGCGCCAGCGCGCCGACCGAGATCACCTTCTTCTGACCCCCTCCCCTCCAACTTCCGACTTCCCGAGGATTTTTCCTACATGGCCAAGACCATACTCATCGTCGATGACTCCGCCTCGATCCGGATGGTGGTCAAGACCGCGCTCACCGGTGCCGGCTACGAGGTGATCGAGGCCGCCGACGGCCAGGACGCGCTCGCCAAGCTCGATGGCCGCAAGATCAACCTCGTCATCAGCGATGTGAACATGCCGCGCCTGGACGGGATCGGCTTCGTGCGCCAGATGAAGCAGAAGCCGGGCTACCAGTTCACGCCGGTGATCATGCTCACCACCGAGTCCGAGGCGGACAAGATGCGCCAGGGCAAGGAAGCCGGGGCCAAGGCCTGGGTGGTGAAGCCTTTCCAGCCGGCGCAGATGCTCGCCGCGGTGGCGAAGCTGATTCAGCCATGAGCGCCGACACGATGGCGAATGCGCCCGCCGAGGCAGCGCCGGCGGCCGACCTGCCCGATGCCGAGGGGCGGCTGGCGATCGTGCTCGAGGGCGATGTGGACATCTATGTCGCCGAAGCCCTGTGGCGCCGGCTCAGCGCCGGCCTGCGCGCGGCCACCGTACTCGAGCTGGACCTGTCGGCGGTGAGCCTGATCGACACCACCGGGCTGCAGATCCTCGCCCAGCTCCAGCGCACCGCCGCCCGCGAGGGCCGCAGCCTGCGCCTGCGTGCCCACAGCCCGGCCGCGGCCGAGGCCATCGAGTTCCTCGGGCTGGCGCCCCTGTTCGGCGATTCCCTGCCGATCCAAACCCAATGGGCCTGAACGGTCCGCCCACCCAGGAGTAGCCCGTGGCAGAACGGATTCCCGGCATGGAGGCAGCGCTGCGCACCTTCTTCGAGGAGAGCGGCGAGTTGCTGGCGGCGATGGATGCGCACTTGCGTGCGCTGTGCGAGGAGGGCCACGACGTCGAGCGGCTGCATGCGCTGTTCCGCGCCGCGCATACGATCAAGGGCTCGGCCGGCATGTTCGGCCTGGAGGCGGTCGTC
>NZ_WUEI01000190.1 GCF_012911025.1 Azoarcus sp. TTM-91
GCGCTGGGCGAGCCGGAAAGGAATCAGCACAGCCCCAGGGCGAGGCGGCCGGCCTGGGTCAGGATCATGTCGTTCTGCGGCGAGTGGATGCGGCTGCACAGCACGTCGCGGTGCAGCCGCTCCAGCGGATTGGCGCGCATCAGCGCCGGGTTGCCGGCGGCTTCCACCGCCAGTTCCAGCGCGCGGATGGCATTGCCGGTGACGGCGTGCTTGACGAGGCCGGCGTCGGTGGGCGGCAGCAGCCGGGTGTCCAGGCCCGAGCCTGGATCCGTCCTGCGGTCCTCCGCTGGGGGCAGCTCATCCAGGCCGTCCTGGTCGGCGGCATCGAATTCCAGCGCGAAGTGGGTGAGCAGGCGGCGGTTCACCGCAATCAGGCCTTCGATTTCGCCCACCACGGTCTGGAAGCGGTAGAGGCTGGAGAGCGGGGCGCCGAGATTGCTGGGCGCGCGGCCGTTCAGCCAGCCGACCAGCCAGTCGCGCGCGGCTTCGGGGATGCCGGCGTAGGCGGCGGCGATCAGCACCGGGTTCCAGCTGGCGATGAGGGTGTCCGGCGCGGCCCAGGCGTCTGGCGGGCGCAGGTCCACCGCGTGGTCGGCGGGCACGAAGACTTCATCCAGGATCACGTCGTCGCTGACGGTGGCGCGCATGCCCAGGTGGTCCCAGGTGGGCACCAGGGTGATGCCGGCGGCGCTCATCGGCAGCAGGAAGTAGCCGGTGAGCAGCGCGCCATCCACCTCGGCGGCGGCCCATACCACCGCATGGCGCAGCAGCGCGGCGCCGGTGGAATAGACCTTGCGGCCGCTGATGCGCCAGCCGCCGTCCACCCGCCGGGCGCGGGTGGCGGGCAGGCCGCCGCGCACCGGCGTGCCCAGCTCCGGTTCCACCCGCAGGGCGTTGATCAGTGCCGGCTCGGTGGCGGCCTCGTGGCCGATGGCGTGGCGCAGGTGGGCCGGCCAGCGTGGCGAGCGGGCGATGGCCGCCTGCCACTGGTAGTGCAGCGACAGCAGCAGCGCGGTGGAGGCGTCGCCACGGCTGACGGTGCTCACCACCGACACCGCGTCCGCCAGCCCGCCGCCGAAGCCGCCGGCGCTGGCTGGCACGGTGAGGCCGAGCAGGCCGGCGGCGTGCAGGTCGGCGACGTTCTCCAGTGGCAGGCGGTTGTCTCGGTCGTTGATGACGGCGCGGCGGGCGAATTCCGGCACCAGCGCGGCGGCGCGTGCGGTCGGCGTGCCGCGCTGGCGGCGGGTGGTGCGCAGGGTCTCCGGCGCGCCCATCAGCCGGCCCGCCCGTTCAGCACCGGCTCGAAGCTGCGGTCCCACAGCGGGCGCAGATCCACCTGGCGGTTGATGACGCCGGACTTGAGGAAGGTGTCGGCCACATCCTGCTGGCTGCGGATGGCCGCCTCGTCCACCGCCGCCAGCCGGCGCGGCTGGCTTTCGTTCTTCAGCAGCGTGAGCACCGCTTCCACCGGCACGCCGATCTCCGGCGCGATCGCTTCCGCATAACGCTCCGGGTTGGCCTGGCGCCAGGCGAAGGCCTTCTGCAGGCGGAGGAAGACGTCGGCCAGCGCGGCATTGCGCGCCGGATCGGCGATGGCCTCCGGCGGTGAGAAGTAGAGGTAGTTGCCGGACAGATAGCCGGTGGCGCGCTTGAGCACCCGCGCGCCCACCGAGGTCTGCGCCAGCGGCACCGAGTAGCCGTAGATGGCCCAGGCGTCCAGCTGGCCGGTGCGGAAGGCGGCGGCGCCGTCGGGCACGCTGAGGTTGATGGCCTGGATGTCGGCGAAGCCCAGCCCCACTTCGGCCAGCATCTTGGTCAGGTAGTAGTGGGTGGTGGTGGCACGTACATAGCCGACGCGCTTGCCCTTGAGGTCGGCGATGGAGCGTATGGGCGAGTCCTTGGGCACCAGCACCGTCTGCTCGTTCACATCGCCCTTGATGACGGCGACCACGCGGATGTTGGCGCCGGCCAGGTGGCCGAACAGCGGTGGAATCTCGCTGCCGTAGGCCAGGTCCAGCGAGCCGCCGTTCATGGCCTCCACCATCAGGTTGCCGGAGGCGAATTCCGCCCAGTCTATGGTGTAGGGCGTGTCGGCCAGGCCGGCGGCGGCCAGCAGCAGGCGGTCGCCGCCCTTGTACTGGGCGATGCGCAGGCGGGTGCCGGTGGGGATGGCCGCCGCCGCCGGCGAAATCAGAGCACCGGGGGCGAGCCCGGCCAGCATGCTGGCAGCGCCCAGGCCGAGCAAGCGGCGGCGCTGGCGCCCGAAAGGCGTGTTTTGAGCGTGAAATGGGCGGAGGCGGATGGAAGACATCGGTATTCCCCGTGGCGTAGTGGGGAAATGCTAGTCGCCGCCAAATGATTCTTTAAGAGAATAAAAATTATATTGATATATGCGGAATCAGAATTTTCTACAATGGGACATTGCTTCATCCGGCTGCCAGGCTGTCCGCCACGGCACGGCTGAAACGGCCGAGCGGCGCGGTGAAGGCGCCGGGATGGGGACGTTGCACCAGCCACATTTCCATGGACGGGTCGAAATCCTCCAGCGCCAACAGGCGTAGCCCGGCGCGGTGTTCGCTGCGTTCCAGTTGTGCCCGGCTGGCGAGGCCCAGACCCAGGCCGCCGGCCACCATCTCCAGCTGCAGCGCGGTGCCGAAAGCGTCCATCGCCAGGCGAAAGGGCAGGCCCAACTCGGTCAGCGCGTGTTGAAGGCGGGCGCGGAAACCGCAGCCATCCGGGTTCACGATCCAGCGACACTGGCGCAGATCGCTCAAGCGATAGGGCTGGGGCCGTTCCGGCCAGGCCTGGCGGGCGACGACCACGCCCATCTCCACCCGCCCCAGAGGCTGTGCCGCCACCGCGGCGGGAAACACCTTGCCGGCGGGGAAGGCCACGCCGGCCGCATCCAGCTCGCCGTTCTCCACGCCGCGCAACAACTCGCCGCTCCAGCGTGTCTGCAGATGCACTTCCAATTCCGGGTAGTCGGCGCGGTACTCATCCAGGAGGCGGGAAATACCGCTTTCCGCCACCGACTGCGTCACGCCCAGCCGCAGCCTGCCCTGGGGCCGTTCGCCGGCGGCGAGCAGCGCCTGCAGTGCTTCCACCTCGCGCAGAACCTTCTCGCACTGGTCCAACACCCGCAGGCCCACCGCATTCGGCCGCGGCGGCTTGGTGTTGCGGTCCAGCAGATCGGCGCCCAGGCTTTCCTCCAGGCTCTGTATGCGGCGGGTGACGGCCGGCTGCGTCAACCCCAGCGCCATCGCCGCACGCGAGATGGATTGGTGCCGCACGGCGGCGACGAAGGACTGGACGTCGTCGATCTTTATATTCTTCATCGGCCGGATGCTTAGCAGAAAAGGCGATTAGTGGAATGATTCATCGAATATATCATGCGAAATCCACATGTTTTTGCCCCCTGCCATGAGTCAGACCGCCGCTTCGTTGCCCGTAAACCAGTCCTTGCCCCGCCGCACGCATGCGGAGGTCCGCGCCGCCCTGCTGGAAGGCCGCGAGATCGCCCTGCTGGACGTGCGCGAGGAAGATCCCCACGCCCAGGCGCATCCGCTGTTCGCCGCCAATTTCCCGCTGGCGCGCATCGAGCTAGATGCCTACGCCAAGCTGCCGCGGCGGGATGTCGCCATCGTCACCCTGGATGATGGCGAGGGGCTGGCGGAGCAGGCGGCGCGGCGCTTCATCCAGCTGGGCTATACCGACGTGGCGGTGTTCGAGGGCGGCGTGCAAGGCTGGGAAGCGGCCGGCGGCGAGCTGTTCCGCGATGTGAACGTGCCGAGCAAGGCCTTCGGCGAACTGGTGGAGGCCGAGCGCCACACGCCGTCGCTGGCGGCGGAAGAGGTGCAGGCGCTGCTGGACGCCAAGGCGGATGTGGTCATCGTCGATGCCCGCCGTTTCGACGAATACCAGACCATGAACATTCCCGGTTCCACCAGCGTGCCCGGCGCCGAGCTGGTGCTGCGCATCCGCGAGCTGGTGCCGGACCCGGCCACCCGGGTGGTGGTGAACTGCGCCGGCCGTACCCGCAGCATCATCGGCACCCAGTCGCTGGTGAATGCCGGCATTCCCAACCCGGTGGCGGCGCTGCGCAACGGCACCATAGGCTGGACGCTGGCCGGGCAGGCGCTGGAGCGCGGCGCCGACCGCCGCTTCCCCCCGGTGTCGGCGCAGACGCGCGAGCAGGCGGCGCAGGCCGCCCGCGCGGTGGCCGACCGCGCTGGCGTGCAGCGCGCAACCCTGGCGGATGTGGACCGCTGGCGCAGCCAGAATGGCCGCAGCAGCTACTTCTTCGACGTGCGCACGCCGGAGGAATACGAGGCCGGCCATCTGCCCGGCTTCCGCCCGGTGGCCGGCGGCCAACTGGTGCAGGAGACCGAGATGGTGGCGCCGGTGCGCGGCGGCCGCATCGTGCTGGCGGACGACGACGGCGTGCGCGCCAACATGACCGCCTCCTGGCTGGCGCAGATGAACTGGGAGGTGCATGTGCTGGACGGTCTGGACGCGGCGGAATTCCGCGAGCGCGGGCCGTGGCAGCCGGCGGTGTTCCCGCCGCCTTCGGTGCGCCGCATCCTGCCGGAGACGCTGGCGCGCTGCCAGGTCGCCGGCGAGGATGTGGTGGTGCTGGACTTCACCACCGGCGCCAACTACCGCAAGCGCCACATCCCCGGCGCCTGGTTCCTGCTGCGCTCACGCCTGGCCGAGGATTTCGCCGGCGTGCCCAGGGCGGCGCGCTACGTCCTCACCTGCGGCAGCAGCCAGCTCGCCCAATACGTGGTGCCGGAAGTGCAGGCGCTGACCGGCGCCGAAGTGCTGCTGCTGGACGGCGGCAACGCAGCCTGGTTCGCCGCCGGGCTGGAGGAGGAGAGCGGCGAAACGCACCTGGCCTCGCCGCTGATAGACCGTTACCGCCGTCCCTACGAGGGCACCGACAACCCGCGCGAAGCGATGCAGGGCTACCTGGACTGGGAGTTCGGCCTGGTCGCCCAGCTGGGCCGGGACGGCACGCATGGGTTCAAGGTGATCTGAGGAGATATCCAGCGGGTGGTGATCAAGGGCAGGCGCTTCGCTGGATCAAATCCGCCCCCTCGTCAGTCGATCGTCTAGACCCTGCAAGCCACGAGACTCGTACCGAGAAAGCCCCGCTTTGCCCCCCTCTCCCCTGCGGGAGAGGGGGGCAAAGCGGGGCTTTCTCGGTACGAGTC
>NZ_WUEI01000191.1 GCF_012911025.1 Azoarcus sp. TTM-91
GGGCTGCAATGCCGCTCCGGGCCGGGTTCGGGGGAGAGCCGGCGCCCCGGGCGGGTGGCGAATTTTATTTGATGATAACGATTCTCAACAATAGCGATGAGATGTTTTTTTCTTGTACCGTTTTGTACGAAGGCCCCCGCCAGATGACGGGGGCCCCGGTACCGGGCGGCGCGGCCACCAGGCAAGCACAGCCGGCGGCGCGGCCCTTTCGCCCACCGGCCCGCGCTCTTCCGGGCGGAAAGGCCGGCGATGCGCCTAGAAGCTCAGGTGCGCGGCCACCCACAGGCGGCGCGGTTCCTGGTTGTTGCGGTAGGTGGCGTAGGTGGTGCCATCCACCACTTCGGCCTTGTTGAAGCGCTCGTCGGTGATGTTGAACAGGGTGGCGGAGAGGTCCAGGTTCTTGGTCACCGTGTAGGTGCCGCCGACGTGGAACAGGGTGTAGCCCTTCCAGTCGCCGACCACGTCGCGCGCATCCTGGCCGGTGGCGGTGTGGGTGCCGCTGCGGAAGCCGTCGCCGCGGTACTCGCCGCGCACCCAGGCCGACAGGCGATCGGTGGGTTTCCAGCGCACCGCCAGGTTGAACATGTGCTCCGGCGTGTCGTTCACCGGGTCGCCCTTGCTGGCGCCGCTAGTCTGTTCGCTGTCGGTATAGGTGTAGTTGGCCGACAGGCTCCAGGCCGGGTTGATCTGCCAGCGGGAGAACAACTCCACGCCTTGGATGGTGGCCTTGTCCACGTTCACCGGCCGGCGCAGGGTGAAGCTGTCGCCGGTGGCGTTGCTGCCGCCCACCCACACGTCCCACTGGTTGCCGGCGGCGGCGAGGTAGTCCTCGCAGGCCTCGGCGGAAGCGGCGCTGCCGCCGGCGTTGGTTCTGCCGTTGCAGGTCATCAGCACCGGGCCGGCGCTGGTGCTGATGAAGTCCTTGTACTTGCTGTGGAACAGCGTGGCGCTGGCGGTGAAGCCCTGCAGGCTGTCGAAGATGGCGCCGATCTCGGTGTTGGTGCTGGTTTCCGGTTCGAGGTCAGGGTTGCCGATGGCGGGGGTGCGGCCTTGGCCGGAGACGGTGTAGATGCCGTTGGTGAGGTACTCCAGGCGCGGCGCCTTGTAGCCGCGGCTGATGCCGCCCTTCACCGTCCAGTTCTCGGTGGTGTTCCACACCAGGTAGGCGCGCGGCGTGGTGTAGCCGCCGAACTCGTCATGGTGGTCGTGGCGAACGCCCACCGTCAGGGCAAGGCTCTCGGCCAGGCGCCATTCATCCTCGGCAAAGATGCCGACCTGGGTGAATTCGGTGGCCTTGGGCAGGATGCCGTCCTCCATCTCCGCGTTCCAGTACTGGGCGCCGATCGACAGGATGTGGTTGCCGATGCCGGTGACGTACTTGGTGTCGAAGATGAAATCCTTGGTGGTGAGGCCGCGGTCGCCGCTGCGACCTATCATGCGCGCCGGAATCAGGCGGCCCACGGTCTCGGTCTCGTTGTAGCTCAGGCTGGATTCCAGCAGGCCGGAGCCGGTGCGCCAGTTGTGGGCGAGCAGGAACTTGTCGCGGTTGTACTTCTGCGTGGGGCCGTAGCCGCCGGCGGCGCCCAGGGTGCCCAGCTGCTGCTTGCTGTTGTCGTAGCTCTGCTTGGTGGTGTCGATGTCCAGCCAGAGGTCGTGGTCCTTGTTCGGCGTCAGTGTCAGGCGGGCGCCGTAGTTCTCGATGCGGCCCTTGGTCGGGTTGCGGCCCTGGGTGAGCTCGTCGCCCTCGCTGCCGTCGTCCAGGTCGTAGGAGATGCTGGACTGTTCGCGGTGCCAGTTGCGGGCGCGTACCTGCAGGCCGAGCAGATCCTGCTTGATCGGGCCGGAGGCAAAGACTTCGGCGGAGTAGGAGCTGCCGAAGTCGCTGTCCTCGACATGGGTGCCTTCCACCGTGAGGGAGCCGGTCCATTCCTTGCCCACCTTGCGGGTGATGATGTTCACCACGCCGCCCATGGCATCGGAGCCGTACAGGGTGGACATCGGGCCGCGGATGACTTCGATGCGTTCGATTGCGGAGACCGGCGGCAGGAAGCTGTTGCGCGCTTCGCCGAAACCGTTCGGGTAGATGTTGCCGGTGCTGTTCTGGCGGCGGCCGTCGATCAGCACAAGGGTGTATTCGTCGCTGAGACCGCGGATGCGGATGTTGAGGCCGCCGGTTTTGCCCGCGCTGCCGCCGGTGTCTATGCCTTCCACGTCGGCCAGGGCGTCGGCGATGTTGGTGATGCGCTTGGTTTCCAGGTCCTCGCGGGTGATCACGCTGATGCTGGCGGGGGCTTCCTTGATTTGCTGCTCGAAGCCGGAGGCGGAGACGACGGTCTCGCTCAACTGGCGTTCGGTGCCTTGGGCGAAGGCGCCTGCCGATAAACCGAGGGCGAGGGCCAGCGTGAGGGCGTTGCGGCGGGAGCGTTGCGGAAACGCGGGACGAGCGGGTACGGCGGTGCCACGGGGCATCGTTCATCTCCTGACGAAAGGAAGGAAAGTCCGGTAGGGAGGGCGGGCTTCCTGGCAGGAGACGGATGACGCTGCTGCAGGTGGCTGGCCTTGCTGGCGGTCGCGACAAGCGACCGTCCATTGGAATTGTTATAAAAATGCTAACAATTCTCAGTACGCAAGGTCAACGAGAGTTTAATGAAAATTCAGATTTTGTTAATTTTTATGGATGAGCTGGGGGCCGATGTCGGCCAGGCGGGTACAGCCGGTCAGCGCCATGCCCACCTCCAGTTCGTCGCGCAGCAGGCGCAGCACATGGGCGACGCCGAGGGCGCCGGCGGCGGCCAGGCCGTAAAGCCAGGGGCGGCCGATGAGCACCGCGCTCGCGCCTAGCGCCAGCGCCTTGATGACGTCGGTGCCGCGGCGGATGCCGCCATCCAGCAGCAGCGGTGCGCGGCCGGCCACCCGCTCGGCGATGGCTGGGAGGGCGTGGAGGCTGGCGGGCAGGGTGTCCAGCGTGCGGCCGCCGTGGTTGGAAATGACGATGCCATTCACGCCATGCGCCAGGGCAAGGTCGGCGTCGTCGGGGTGCAAGATGCCTTTAAGGATGAGCGGCAGCCGGGTCAGGCCGCGGAGTTGCTCGATGTCCTTCCAGGTTGCGGCATGGGCCATCAGGCCGTCGAACACCTGGCTGGTGCCGGGCGGCAGCGTCGGCTGCGGTGTGCGCATGCCCTGCAGATTGACCGCACCTATGCCCTGTGGCAGGTGGAAGCGGGCGCGCTGTTCGCGGTTGCGGATGCCGGCGATGGGGGCATCCACGGTGACCACCAGCGCGCTGTAGCCGGCGGCTTCGGCGCGCTGCACCAGTTCTCGGGTGAAGCCGCGGTCGGGCTGGACGTAGAGCTGGAACCACAGCGGCGCGCCAGCGTAGCGGGCGATGTCCTCCAGCCGGCAACTGGCCAGGGTGCTGACCATCATGCCCGCCTCCAGCGCGGCGGCGGCCTGCACGGTGGCGAGTTCGCCATCCGGGTGGGCAAGGCGCTGGTAGGCGACCGGCGCGATCATGATGGGGTGGGCGAAGCGCTGGCCGAACAGCTCCAGCGCGGTGCTGCCGCCGCGGACGTCGGCCAGCACGCGCGGGCTCAGCGACAGGGCGTCGAAGGCGCTGCGGTTGGCGCGGTGGGTGATCTCGTCGCCGGCGCCGCTGGCGATGTAGGCCCAGGCGTTGTCGTCCAGGCGTTCGCGGGCGTAGGGCTCGTAGTCGGCGACAGCGGCGATGTCGGCCGGAATGGCGGTCAAGCGGGGGAGTGTCATGCGCGTCAGTGTCGCCGATTCAGGATTGCGGCGAAACGGCCACGCCGCTCTCCGGCCGCCAGCCGCCGCCCAGCGCCTTGTACAGGTCCACCGCCGAGGTGAGGCGGGAGAGGCGCAGCTGGGCCAGCGAATCCTGCGCCGAGAACAGCGTGCGCTGGGCGTCCAGCACCGTCAGCAGGTCGTCGGCGCCCTCGCGGTAGCGCAGCTCCGCCAGGCGCAGGCTGCGCTGGGCCTCGGCGAGGATCTGCCCCTGCAGCACCTCCTGGTTGGCGTTGCGGCCGGTGTTGCCGAGGGCGTCTTCCACTTCCTTGAGCGCGGTGTGGATGGCCTTGCGGTAGGTCTCGACCAGCTCGCGCTGGCGCGAGCGGGCGCTTTCCACCTGGGCGCGCAGCCGGCCGCCGTCGAAGATCACCTGGGCGACCGAGGCGCTGAGGCTGACGGTGTTGCTGGGATCGGCCAGCGACAGCAGCGTGGCGGTGGCCAGGCCGCCGGCGCCGGAGAGCTGGATGCTGGGCAGCAGCGCGGCGCGGGCGGCGGCGACGTTGGCGGAGGCGCCGGCCAGCGCGGCTTCGGCGCTGGCCAGGTCCGGCCGGCGCACCAGCAGATCCGCCGGTAGGCCGGGGGTGACCGCCGGAATGGCGAGCGTGTTCAGCGCTTCGCCCTGCAGGCGCAGGTCCTGCGGCACGCGGCCGAGCAGGATAGCCAGCGCGGTGTTGGTCTGGCGCTCCTGCACTTCCAGTGGCGGAATGGCGGCGCGCTGGGACAGCACGGTGGTGCGCTGGCGGCTTACGTCCAGCGAGGAGGCGGAGCCGTTCTGATAGCGGACTTCGACGATGCGCAGCACCCGCTCGGCGATGGCGAGGTTCTCGCGCGCGATGCGCAGGCGCTCGCGCAGCGCCAGCAGCTGGAAGTAGGTGGTGGCGACGTTGGCCGAGAGGCTGAGGCGGGCGGCATCGTAGTCGAAGCGGCTGCCGGCCAGGCTGGCTTCGGCGCTGTCCACATTGGCAGCGATGCGGCCCCACAGGTCGATCTCGTAGCCGGCGTTCAGCGTGACGGCCGAGGACTTGGTTTCGCTGACCGCGCTGCCGTCGTTGGCGTCGCGCCGCGTCCAGCCGGTGTTGCCGCCGAGGTTGAGGGAGGGGAACAGGGAGGCGCCGCTGACGCGCAGCGATTGCTCCGCCTGTATCACCCGTTCGGCGGCGATGCGCAGGTCCGGGCTAGCGGTCGCGGCTTCCTGCACCAGGGCGTCCAGTTCGGCCGAGCCGAAGGTGCGCCACCAGTCGGCGCTGATTTCGTCGGCCGCGGGCGCGGCTTCCGCCCAGGTCGAGGGGAGAGGTAGGTCGGGGCGGGCAAGGGGTTCGTGCAGGGCGCAGCCGGAGAGCAGCAGGCTGGCGAGCAGGCTGGCGATGCGGCGCAAAGA
>NZ_WUEI01000192.1 GCF_012911025.1 Azoarcus sp. TTM-91
CTGCGGAAACCCCGCCCGCCGGCACGGATGCCGGCGCGACCGGCCCCGCCACGGAAGCCCCCCTGCCGCCGCTGCTGATACGCCACCTCGCCGTCACCGGCGGCAGCATCGCCCTTCGCGAGCGCGAAGCGGCCGCCGATGCCCCGCCCGTCGCCATCGAAGGCATAGACCTGCGGGCCGATGGACTCGCCTCCGATCCTGAAGCGGGCGCCGCCACCTACCAGCTGGGCGCTCGCCTGCCCGGCGGCGGCAGCCTGCAGGCGGACGGCGAACTCGCCCTCACCGGCCGCAGCAGCCAGGGCCGCATCCAGATCGACGAGGCCCGGCTGGAAGGCTGGTGGCCGCTGCTGGCGCGGCAACTGGATCTGGCGCCGCCGCAGGGCCGCCTCGCCGTTGGCGGTAACTACCGAGCCGGCATGGCGGCGGACGGCTTCGAACTGGTGATCGAAGCGCTCACGCTCGCTGCCGACGACCTGCGCCTCGCCCGCGCCGGCAGCCAGGACAAAGACGCGCCCATGCTGGCGCTGCGCCGCGCCGAGATCGGCGGCGGCAGCTTCACCCTGGGCGAGCGCCGCCTGCGCCTGGAGGGCCTGCGGCTGGCGGACGGCGAGCTCAGCATCACCGTCGATGCCGAAGGCAGGCTGGACTGGGCCAGCCTGCAGCGCGGCCCGCACACGCCGCCAGCCGCCGACGAGGCGCCCTGGCACATCGAGCTGCCGGCAGCGCGGCTGGAGAACATCGCCCTGCATTACCGCGAACAGGCGGATGCCCGCCGCCGGCTGGACGTCGCCCGGCTGGACGCCGGCGGCAACATCACCGTCGCCACCGGCGACGCGGGCCTGCGGGTGGACGCGCTGGATGCCACCTTACAGCGCCCCCGCTTCGCCGGCGGCGACGCCAGCCCCCTCATGGTGGAACGCATCCACCTCGCCGGCGCCAGCGTGGACACCGCCAGGCGCGCCCTCACCGCCCGCGAACTGGCGCTGTCCGGCAGCCGGCTGGACCTCGCCATCGAACCGGATGGCACCGTCTTCATCCCCGGCGGGCTGGTGCCGCAAGCCGCCCGTGAGGGCAAGCCGGCGCAGCCGGCCCAGGGCCGGCAGGCAGATGTCGGCCAACCCTGGTCCTACGCCCTTGAACGGGTAAGCGCCGATGGCCTGGACCTCGGCTTCCACGACAAGCGCACCAGCACCCCGCTGCAGCTGCGGGTGCAGGGCGGCGTGCAGCTCACCCATGTCGCCAGCGGCCAGGCCGGCCCCCTGGGCGTGGACGTGAAGCTGGAGGTGGCCGGCGGCGGCCGCCTGCAGATGCAGGGCGAGGCCGCGCAGGATGCCAGCCGGCTGCAGGGCCGGCTGCGCCTGGAGGCGGTGGAACTCGCCCCCGCCCGCGCCCTGGTGGAGCGCTACACCACGCTGAAACTGCTGGCCGGCAAGCTCGGCGGCGACCTGCAGATCCGCTATGCCCGCGACGGCCAGCCGCGCCTGCGCGCCGAGGGCGAGGCGCGGCTGGACGGCATCCGCTTCGACGTCGCCGAAAGCGGCGAGCCGCTGTTCTCCGCCCGCAGCATCACCACCCGCGGCAGCCTGCAGCTGGCGCCGGACCGGCTGGCGCTGGCCACCAGCGTCATGGACCGGCCCAACGCCCGTCTCATCGTGGACCGCGACCGCCAGCTCAACCTCGGCAAGATCCTGCGCCAGCGCGACAACCCGGCGGCGGACGGCGGCGCCCAGGCGGTCACCCGGAACACCGCCCGCAAAGCGGCGGCCAAGGTGGCCGAGGACGCGCCGGACCTCTTCCCGCTGCGGGTGGACCGCATCGAACTGCGCAACGCCACGGTGGACTTCGCCGACCAGAGCCTGATCCTGCCCTTCTCCGCCCAGGCGCAAGGGCTCAACGGCCAGGTGCAGGGGGTGGACAACGCCGCCGGCAGCGAAGCGGTGATCGACGCCCGCGGCGCCATTCCACCGTACGGCGAGGTGCGGGTCGAAGGCCGGCTGCGGCCCTTCGCCCTCAACGAACTCACCGACGTCGCGGTGCGCTTCGACAACGTCGAGATGTCCCAGCTCTCCCCCTACAGCGCCACCTTCGCCGGCCGCACCATCGCCCGCGGCCGGCTGTGGCTGGACGTGCGCTACCGGGTGCTCGACTGGCAGCTGGACGGCAACAACGCCGTCACCCTGGAAGACTTCACCCTGGGCGAGCGGGTGGACGCGCCCAATGCCATGGACCTGCCGCTGGAACTCGCCCTCGCCTTGCTCAAGGATCCGCAAGGCCGCGTCCACCTCGAAGTGCCGGTTCGCGGCAACGTCGGCGACGCCCGCTTCGAGTATGGCCAGCTGGTGCGAGACGCCATCGGCAACGTGCTCAAGCGCGCCGTCACCGCCCCCTTCCGCCTGCTCGCCCGCCTGGTCGGTCGCGGCGAGGACGACAGCCTGCAGGCGGTCGCCTTCGACGCCGGCAGCGAGCGCCTGTCGCCGGTGGAGCAAGAGAAACTGCAGCAGCTCGCCGGCGCGCTGGCGCAGCGGCCCCAGCTCAAGCTGCGCATCCGCGGCACCTACCTCGCCGCCGACGATGGCGCCGCCCTGCGCCTGCAGGCCACCCGCCGCGAGGTCGCTACCGCCGCCGGCCAGTCTCCTGGCAGCGGACCGGTGAACCAGCTGGACTTCGGCGACAGCGCCATCCGCGGCGCCGTCGCCAGCCGCTTCGAAGCCACCGCCGGCGCCCAGGCGCTGGCCGCCTTCCGCGACGAGTTCGCCCGCAGCCCCCAGGCCGGCAACGAAACCGCCCTGCACCGCGAACTGTTCAACCGCCTGCTGCAGCACCAGGGCGTGGCGGACGAGGCGCTGCAAGTGCTGGCCGAGCATCGCGGCAAAGCAGTACATGACTACCTCGCCGCCCACGGCGTGGCCGGCGAGCGGCTGGAAACGAAGCCGGCCGGCGCAGCCGAAGGACGAAAGGCTGCACCGCAAGCGGAGCTGGAAGTGGAAGTCGAGCGCTGAGGGCAAGGGCGCGCGGCCGGACCCGCGGCAGGCGAATGCGGCCCGAGGCAGACCCGGGCGGGTGCGATGAACCTGCCCGCTCTCGCCGCTGCGCAGGTGGAAAAACACAGCGCAGTTTCTCCCGCCGGACCACCCGGTGACCGGCAAGCGCAAGGCCAGGAGCGGAAGCGGGACCAGCGAGAAGGCGGTCCGATCGCTGGCCGCCAGCGCCCTTGCACGGACGCCTCACCCCAGCCTCACCCAAACGAAGAGGGCGCTTGTTGCGATGGCCGCCAGGCGCTTCCCGGCTGCACCGCATGGGAGAGAACTCGCCGGGCGCTTCCAGCGTGACCGCCCTGGGTGCCGGCAGCGTCCGCGACGCGGCGGCCGCGACTGCGCTGCGGGGGCAGCCCGCTCCGCTCGCCGCGAGACGATCCGTCCTGACCGCCTGAAACCCCCTTGACTTCAAGTCGACTTGAAATGGCAGGCTGTGCGCTTCGCACGCTTGAGGAGGCTGGCATGAGCAGCAGTGAGGACATCAGGGAGGAACAGGAGCGGCTTTGGAACGGGCCCGCAGGCCGGGCCTGGGTGGAGGCGCAGGCGGTGCTGGATCGCCTCTTCCAGCCGTTCGAAGCGCTGCTGGCCGGCATCGTTGCAGAAGGTTCCAGCACGCGGGTGCTGGACGTGGGCTGCGGCACCGGGGCGCTGACGCTGGCGCTGGCGAGACGCCTGGCCGCACCCGGGCGCAGCACTGGCATCGATCTCTCCCGGCCGATGATAGAAGCCGCACGGGGCCGGGCAACCCGCGCGGTGTCGCCGGCCGCCTTCATTCTTGCGGATGCCCAGCGCCACGCCTTCGAGCCGGGCAGCTTCGACCACTTCGTCTCCCGCTTCGGCGTCATGTTCTTCGACCAGCCGGCGCAGGCCTTCGCCAACCTGCGTGCTGCGGCAAGGCCGGGGGCGACGCTGGAGTTCGTGGCCTGGCGCAGCCCGGCCGAGAACCCTTTCATGACGACCGCCGAGGCCGCGGCGGCACCGCTGCTGCCGGCGCTGCCGCCGCGCCACGCGGGCGGGCCGGGGCAGTTCGCCTTTGCCGATGCGGGCCGGGTGCGGCGCATCCTGGACGAGAGCGGCTGGCGGGAGGCAGCGCTGCAGCCGCTGGACGTGGACTGCCGCATGCCGGAGGCGGATCTGCTGCATTACCTGAGCTGGCTGGGGCCGGTGGGCCAGGCGCTGCAGCGTAGCGACGCGCACACGCGGACCCGGGTGCTGGCGGTGCTGCGCCAGGCTTTCCAGCCCTATGTGCGGGACGGCGAAGTGCGCTTCACCGCTGCTTGCTGGCGGGTGAGCGCCACGGCGCCCTGAGCGCAGTCGAGCCGGGGCGGCCACCGGCGCCGCTGGCCGCGCGCCACGATGGACGGCTGCGGCCGGCGCTCGCTACCGGACCCGACGCCAGACTCAAGGCCGGCGCTTCGCCAGTACGGCCAGCAGTCCTGCGGCCAGCAGCGCCATACCGGCAAGCATGCCCGCGTCGCTCTGCTGCGCCCGCGCCACCTCGGCGCCGAAGCGCCCCCGGGCGCCCTGCCGCCCCGGCGCCGGCCGCATCAGGTTGCCATCGCGTAGCCAGGCGTGCGCCCCGCCCCCGGCATCCTCCAGCTGTCCTTCCCAGGCGTCCCGCTCCATCTTGCGGTCGAGGAAGCCGGGCAGCAGCCGGGTGCCGACGATGGCGAGCGCCGCCGGCAGACCGACCCAGTGTTCGCGCCGGCGGCTGTGCGCGGCGCGATAGATGGCGCGGGCGGCCCGTTCCGGCGCAAACACCCGGCCCACCGGGCGCGGCCGCCCCGGCATGCGGTTGCGGCCCCAGTCGAACTGCGGCGTGTCGAAGGCGGAGAGCTGCACCATGGTGAGATGCACATCGCAATCGTCGTGGTACAGCTCGGTACGCAACGCATCGGTGAAGCCACGCAGCGCGGCCTTGGCGGCGCAGTAGGCGGACTGCAGCGGGATGGAACGGTAGGCCAGCGCCGAGCCGATCTGCACCACGGTGCCGCGGTTGCGCGGGCGCATGCGGCGCAGCGCCGCCTGGGTGCCCCACACCGCGCCCAGGTAGCTCACCTCGGTGACGCGGCGGAAATCCTCCGCCTGCATGCGGGCGACGTCGGCATAGACGGTGACCATGGCGTTGTTCACCCAC
>NZ_WUEI01000193.1 GCF_012911025.1 Azoarcus sp. TTM-91
CCGCGGGGCGGTCGGCGTAGGCCGGGGTGGTCTCGATGCGGTTGTCGATCACCGGCAGGCCGATGGTGAAGTGGTAGAGGCTCTGGTAGCTCTCGCCCTCCAGGCCCAGCGCTTCATGCACCGGGTCGTCGAAGTAGCAGCCGATGCCGGTGCCGCGCAGGCCCAGCGCTTCAGCCTGCAGGTAGAGCACCTGGCCGATCAGGCCGGCTTCGCGGAACAGGCTGCGGTAGGCGGCGGGCTCGGCGCCGATGCGGCTGTCGAAGGGCGCCAGCAGGCCGACGGCGAAGCAGGCGTTGGCGGCGATGTCTTGGTGGCAGTGCAGGCTGCGGGCGAGGCGGCGCAGCTGCACCGGTTCGTATTCCTGCAGCAGCCGCAGGTCCAGCTCCGGCGGCAGGCCGGCCACCCGCTCCGGCGCGAAGCGCTGCTGCAGGCGGGCGAGCAGCGGTGCGGCGGCGGTGCTTTCGCGGACGAAGACGTAGATGCCCGGCCGCAGCCCTTCCACGCGATGGACGAAGAGCACCGGGGTGAGGCGGCTGACGTCGGCGAGCGCATCCCAGGGCGCGGCGCAGTGCGGCTTGATCGCCTGCAGCAGGGCGGCGAAGCGGTCGCGCGGCAGGATGTGGTCCGGCGCGAAGCGCTGGGCGCTGCGGCGGCCGAGGATGATCCCGGCGACGCTTGCGCCCGTGGCCGGCTGCGGGCGCAGGCTGGGCGGCGGCAGGGCCTGGGCCGGGGCGGCGTCGCCATCCTCGCGGCGGGAGGCGGCGGCCACTTCGGCGATGACCGGCCAGCGGAACATCGGGTAGGGGTCGATGGTGGAGGCGATGCCGTGCCAGCACGCGGCGGCGGCGGCCTCGCGCAGCTCGCTGCCGTAGGCGGCGGCCGGGCGGCTGCCGTCGGTGCCGATGGCGAACAGCAGCTCCGGCTCTTCCAGTTCGCTGACCTGGTAGCGGCGGTACGGATAGTCGGCGCTGCGGTCCAGCCCCAGCCGGGCGGCCAGGCTGGCGCTGCCCACGCCCGGCTGTTCCGCCAGCGTCCAGCCCAGCACTGCCGCGGCCTGGCGCAGCGCGCCGGCGGCGTGGCCGACATCCAGCTGGCAGTAGCGGAAGGCGCGCTCGCCGTACTTCCAGGCTTCGCGCCACATCACCGACGACAGGGCGATGGCCAGGCGCGGGCCGCCACGGGCGCGGCCGGGGGCATCGGCGGCGCGGCATTCCAGCGCGTGGTCTTCCGGCCGGTAGTGGTGCACGCCATCGGCCAGGCCGGGGAAATCGCGGCAGATCACCCAGGCTTCCACCGGGTGCAGGTTGCCGCTGGAGGGGTTGGCGCGCACCGCCCAGCGGTCCGGCCCCAGGCTTTTCCAGCCGGTGAGGCCGAGGGAGAGCTGCAGCAGCGCGCCCAGGCCGGCGAGATCCGCTGCCAGCGCCGGGCGCGGCTCGGTGAGGCCGGCGTAGGGCGCGGCCAGTGCGTCCTGCAGCGGCGAACCGGCGGGCGTTTCCGCCAGCAGGGGCAGCAGCACCGCCGGGGCGCCGCTGTAGTGGCGGAAGGGGGCGGGCTGGTTGTCCCAGTCCAGCGTGCTGGGGCTGGCAGCGTAGGCCTGGAAGCGGTGCTTGGTGCGACGGTGGTAGATGCGCACTACCAGCGCCGGCGACAGCTCCACACCGGGAACCGGGGAGCTGGCGTGGGCGGCCGGCGGTGTGGCGGCCTGCTGCGCCGGGGGCGGCGCGGCGGGAGGCTTTTCCGCAAGGGGGGCGAGTTGGGCGGTCGAGGTCATGGCCGCCTTCATGCAAGTCCGATACCAGCGCCAAAGCGCTTGTTTCACAGCAACTTGCGGGAAAACGGCGGTGTGGCTTGGGGACGAGTGCGACGTGGGCGGCGGGCTTGTCGAACTTGCGACAAGCCCGCCGGCGAGCTCAGCCGGGGCTGGCGCCGAAGAAGTCGTCGAACACCCGGTAGGCGAGCTCGTGTATCGCTTCGAAGGGTGCGTCCTGCGCCAGCAGCTGGTCCGGCGTCTGGGTGGTAGGGCCGCCGTCCAGCTCGCCGGCGCATTCGGCGATCAGTTCGGTGAGGCCGTGGCGGGTCATCTCCAGGTGGAAGAGCAGTGCCAGCACATGGTCCTGGTAGCGGAAGCCCTGCAGCTCGCAGGCGGCGCTGCTGCCGACCGGGCGGGCGCCTTCGGGCAGGGTGAAGACGTCGCCATGCCACAGCAGCGGGGTGAAGACCGCGCCCTCGCCGATGACGGGGTCGCTGCTGGTGACCGGGAACCAGCCGATTTCCTTCTGCCGGCCACGGGAAACCTGGGCACCCAGCGCATCCGCGATCAGCTGCGCGCCCAGGCAGATGCCCAGCGTCGGCAGGCGGCGCTGCAGCGCCTGGCGCAGGGCGGCCTTCTCGGCGGCCAGCCAGGGCAGGGCGTGGTCGTCATGCACGCCCATCGGCCCGCCCAGCACCACCAGCCCTTCGGCGCGCTCCAGCGCTGGCAGCGGGTCTTCGAGGTCGGTGCGCACGGTGCTCATGCGGTGGCCGCGGGAGGCGGCCCAGAAGGTGAGCAGGCCGGGGGTTTCGAAAGCAACGTGCTGGAAGCTGACGATGTTCATGGCGTGGTCCTCGAAATGCAGGGGCGGATGTCCGGGTCGATGCTGCGGGTGGATCAGGTGGCGCTGGCGGCGTCCGGGCCGTCCAGCCGCCTGTTCCAGGATTCGATGCCGCCGCCGGCCAGACGTTTCTCCAGTGTGCGCCGCCAGCTGGCGGCCAGGCCCTCCGCCGCCAGCAGTTCGCGCCAGGCCCCGGGAGCCGCGGTGCCGCCGTACATGATGCGCATCGCTTCCTGCACGCTGGGGCCGTTGCCCCTGCGTTCGAGTGCAAAGTCCGCGCCCGGGGTGACCTGCCCCGGCTGAAGCACCCGGTACAGCCAGCCGCAGCGGGCTTCCTGCTGCATCAGGCGGGCGAGGCCGGGCAGGCCGAGGTGGCGATCCAGCTTGAAGCAGGGCGAGCGTGGCTGGCTGAGCTGCAGCAGGGCGTCGCCCCAGCGGAAGACGTCGCCGATGTGCACCGCATCCTCGCTCCAGCCGGCAAGGGAGAGGTTCTCGCCGAAGGTGCCGGGCTGGAAGCGGGCAGCGGCGCCCGGGTAGCGTTCTCGCCACCAGCGGTAGTGCTCCGCCGGGTAGTGGTGCAGCGCGCGGTCCGGCCCGCCGTGGTGCTGGCCGTCGGCCTGCTCGTCGCCGGCGAGGCCGCTGGCGCCCAGCCACAGCGGGGCGCGAACGGCTTGCTTGACGATGGCGCTGGCTACCGCCGGTGCCGCGGCCAGCGGCGCGATCCGGCCAACGAAAATCTGGGCGCGGTCCATAATCGTTTCCTTGGAAAAGCGGTTTGCCGCTGAATACCGCGAAGCGGCGGGATGGCGCACGATAGTTCGGCTGCATCCGCCTTGTCCAAGACCGTTGCCGAATCGAATCGATAAGGAAAGCCAATCGATGCTGGAAATCCGCCTGCTGCGCTATTTCGTCGCGGTGTTCGAGGAGGCCCACATGGGCCGCGCGGCGGAGCGGCTGCATGTATCGCAGCCAGCGCTGTCGCAGCAGATCCAGAAGCTGGAGGCGCAGCTGGACGCCAGCCTGTTCGACCGCGCCCACCGCCAGCTGAGGCCCAGCTACGCGGCGCATGTGCTCTACCGCCATGCGGTGGACCTGCTGGCGCGGGCAGCGGCGGCCGAGGCGGAGGTGCGGCGCTTCGCCGGCAGCGGCGAGCGCAGCCTGACGCTGGGCGTGCTGCAGTCGGTGAACGCGGCAGTGGTGCCGCGGCTGGTGGCGCGCATGGGCGCGCTGTGCCCGCAGCTGCGGCTGAACATCGCCGAGATGAGCGGCGACGAAGTGGAGCAGGGCGTGGCGGCGCGCCGGCTGCAACTGGGCATCGGGTTTGCGCCGGCGGGCGAGGCGGCGTCCCGGCTGCTGGCGGAGCCGCTATTCACCGACCGCTTCTGCGTGCTGATGCCGGCGGACCACCGCCTGGCGAGTTTCCACCGGGTGGCCTTGCACCAGGCGTGCGCCGAGCCGCTGATCCTGCTCAGCGCCAATCACACCCTGCGCCGCCTGTGGGATGCCGCGGTGCGCGAGCATGGCCTGGCACGGCCGCCGGTGGCGGAGATGAACCGCATCGCCGCCATCGCCGAAGCGGTGCGCCTGGGCCGCGGGCTGACGGTGCTGCCTGAGTTCAGCGCTCGCAGCGTGATGGACCCGGCGCTGTGCTGCCGGCCGCTGGCGGAGCCGGAGATCCGCCGCACGGTGAGCCTGCTGCGGCATCCGGCGACGAACGAGTCGGAGGTGGAGATGGTGGCGCAGGAGGTGAGGCGTCTGGTGGCAGAAGTGGGTGAGGCGGGGGCGTAGCGCTGGTGCCGGGGCTTTTGCACGGATGGTCGCAGGGTGAGAAGGGTACGAGCGGGGTACGAGCGCGGGTGGCTCCATCAGGCGAGTACGTTTGAGCCGGGTTTTCTCCCCGTGAGGGGAGAGAGGGGCAAAAACGTTGCATATGGCGCGAGCGGCGATGTGGCCGCCACCCGCAACCGATTGGCCGATAAGCTTTTTCTGCCAGCCGCCAGCCGCCAGCCGCCAGCCGCCAGCCGCCAGCCGCCAGCCGCCAGCCGCCAGCCGCCAGCCGCCAGCCGCCAGCCGCCAGCCGCCAGCCACCAGCCGCCAGCCGCCAGCCGCCAGCCACCAGCCACCAGTTCTCAAGACTGCTTTCAGCGCCAGTCGTGCTGGCGCCAAACTCCCTTTCTACAGCGATGCCAGGAAGGCCAGCAGCGCTTCGCGGTCGGCCTTCTCCATCGCCCGCAGCGCTTCGCGCGAAGTGCTGGCCTCGCCGCCGTGCCACAGGATCGCCTCCAGCGGATTGCGGGCGCGGCCGTCGTGCAGCAGGGTGCCGTGTTCGCTGGCCACCGGCAGCAGGCCCAGGCCCCACAGCGGCGGGGTGCGCCACTGGCGGCCGCTGGCGAGGTAGTCCGGGCGGCCGTCGGCCAGGCCCTCGCCCATGTCGTGCAGCAGCAGGTCGGTATAGGGCCGTATGGTC
>NZ_WUEI01000194.1 GCF_012911025.1 Azoarcus sp. TTM-91
TCACGGTGCTGGAGCTGGACACGCTGGCACTGGCGGCGGAGGCAGAGCACAACCCCGACGTGCCGGTGAGTGGAGAGAACCTGGCCTACGTGATCTACACCTCCGGCTCCACCGGGCGGCCCAAGGGGGTAGCCGTCACCCACGGGCCGCTAAGCATGCATTGCCAGGAAACGGCGATCCTCTACGAGATGGGGCCGGCTTCCCGGGAGCTGCACTTCCTCTCTTTCTCCTTTGACGGCGCCCACGAACGCTTGTTGACCGCGTTGAGCTGCGGCGCGGCGCTGGTGCTGCGCGATGCCAGCCTGTGGCCAGCCCAACAGACGCTCACCGCGCTTCAGCAACACCGGATCAGCAATGCGGGCTTCCCCGCAGCCTACCTGCGGCAGTTGGCGGAACAGGGGGCGCAGTGGGACACGCCTCCGCCCGTGCGTCTCTACTCCTTCGGTGGTGAAGCCATGCCACGGGAAGGCTTCGAGAACATCCGCCATACCCTGAAGCCCGGGTTGCTGATCAACGGCTATGGGCCGACCGAGGCGGTCGTCACGCCGCTGGTGTGGAAGGTCGCTGGCAGCAGGGCTTGCACCAGCGCCTATGCCCCCATTGGCAAGCCGGTGGGGGATCGCAAAGCCTATGTACTGGATACCGACTTGAGCCTGGTGCCTGCAGGCGTGGCCGGTGAGCTGTACCTGGGCGGCGTTGGCCTTGCGCGCGGCTACCTGAACCGCCCTGGCCTGAGTGCCGAGCGCTTCATCGCCGACCCCTACGACGAAGCCGGCGGCCGGCTGTACCGCACCGGCGACCTGGTGCGCTGGAACGCGGAAGGCGAACTGGAGTACCTGGGCCGGATAGACCACCAGGTCAAGATCCGCGGCTTCCGCATCGAACTGGGCGAAGTGGAAGCGCAGCTGCTGGCCCAGCCGGAAGTGCGTGAAGCGGTGGTGGTGGCCGACGAAGGCCCGGGAGGCGCCCGGCTGGTGGGCTACGTCTCGGCCCAGGCAGGCGAGGAGATCGACACCGCCGAACTGAGCACCAAGCTCGGCGAGCAACTGCCGGACTACATGGTGCCGTCGGTGGTGATGGTGCTGGACGGTCTGCCGCTGAACGCCAACGGCAAGATAGACCGCAAGGCGCTGCCGAAGGCGGAGGCGGGCTGCACGCAAGCCTACGAAGCGCCGCAGGGCGAAGTGGAAGAACGGCTGGCGTCGATCTGGGCCGAAGTGCTGGGGGTGGAGCGGGTCGGGAGACGGGACAGCTTCTTCGAACTTGGCGGGCACTCGCTGCTGGCCTTGAAGCTGCTGGAACGGCTGCGCAGCCAAGGCCTGCCGGCCTCGGTGAAGCGTCTGTTCCAGCACCCGGAACTGGCGGCGTTTGCCGCCGCGCTGGAGAGCGAACCGCAGCCGGCCGAAGTGGCGGTACCGCCCAACCGGATTCCGGCCGGTTGCACCGCGATCGCACCGGGGATGCTGACATTGGTGACCCTGGACCAGGAAGAGATCGGCCGCATCGAAGCGGCCGTACCCGGAGGCGCCGCCAATATCCAGGACATCTACCCGCTGGCGCCCTTGCAAGAGGGCATCTTGTTCCATCACCTCATCCAGAGTGAAGGCGATGCCTATATCGCCCGCACGCTTCTCGGCTTCGATAAGCGGGCGCGCCTGGAGGGCTTTATCGCCAGCCTCAACCAAGTGGTCGCGCGGCACGACATCCTGCGCACCGGGGTGCAGTGGGAAGGCTTGCGCGAACCGGTCCAGGTGGTACAGCGCCATGCGGAGGTCCGGGTCCATTGGCTCGAAATCGGACCTGGAGAGGATGCGCGCGCGCGGCTGGACGAATATGTCGCTCTCGGCCATTACCGGATCGATGTGCGCAAGGCACCGTTGATTCACGCGGTTGCCGTCCAGCAGCCCGACCGCTGCCTGCTCGTCTTGCCGTGCCACCACCTGATATCGGACCACACCACGCTGGAGCTGCTGGTGGGCGAGATCGCGCTGCTGCAGCAAGGCCGGAATGCCGAGCTGCTGGAGCCGGTGCCATTCAGGCGTTTCGTCGCCCAGGCCAGGCTGGGCGTGAGCGCGGCCGAACACCAGGCTTTCTTCACCCGCCTGCTGGGAGACGTGGTCGAGCCGACGGCCCCATTTGGACTGCTGGATGTCCGGGGCGACGGCAGCGGGGTCGAGGAAACCCGTCTGTCTCTGGCGGCACCGCTTGCGCGGGCGATCAGGGAGCACGCGCGAAGTCGCGGTGTAAGCGCTGCCAGCCTGTTCCATCTCGCATGGGCGATGGCCTTGGGTGTGGTGGCTGGCCGTAATGACGTCGTGTTCGGGACAGTGCTGTTCGGCCGCATGCAGGGGGGCGCGCAGGCGGACAAGGCGATGGGCTTGTTCATCAACACCTTGCCGATGCGCATACGCTTGAGGGCCGGCAGCGTGCTGGAGTGCCTGAAGCAGACCCACCGGACATTGAGCGACCTGCTGCACCATGAGCATGCCAGCCTCGCGCTCGCGCAACGCTGCAGCGGTCTGCCGGGCGGGACGCCATTGTTCTCCGCGTTGCTGAATTATCGCTACGGCACTTCGGGGAAAAAGGACTACGGCAATGCCTGGCAAGGCCTGGAAGCCCTTGGTGGAGAGGAGAGGACCAATTATCCGGTCACGCTCTCGGTGGACGATCTGGGGGAGGGATTCGATCTGGTCGTGCGGGTGGTGAGGCCGACCGGAACCCGGCGACTGGGCGATTACATGTTGCAGGCGCTGAGCGCGATCGTTGAGGCCTTGGCCGGGGCCTCGGAGCGACCGTTGTCGGAGATCCCCCTGCTGAGCGCGGCGGAACGCGAGCAACTCCAAAACTGGAGCCAAAACGGCGACCGCCCGGCAAGCGCGGCGCCGATCCACCGGCTGATCGAAGTGCAGGCGGCCAGCCACCCGGACGCGGTGGCAGTGATCTTCGGTGAAGCGCAGCTGAGCTACGGCGAGCTGAACCGGCAGGCGAACCAACTCGCGCACCACCTGACCGGGCTGGGCGTCGGCCCGGAAGTGAAGGTGGGGATCGCGGTGGAGCGCTCCTTGGACATGGTGGTGGGCCTGTTGGCCATCCTGAAGGCGGGCGGGGCGTATGTGCCGCTGGACCCGGAGTACCCGGCGGAGCGGCTGGGCTACATGATGGAAGACAGCGGGATAGGGCTGTTGCTCACGCAGCGCGCGCTTCGGGCACAGCTGCCGCTACCGAGCGGACTCACTGTCCTGGAACTGGACACGCTGGCGCTGACGGCCGAGCCGGCGCACAACCCCGAAGTACCGGTGAGCGGAGAGAACCTGGCCTATGTGATCTACACCTCCGGCTCCACCGGACGGCCCAAAGCAGTCGCCGTCGCCCACGCCCCCCTGGCCATGCATCTGCAAGCCGTCATCGGCAAATTCGGCCTCTCCACGAGCGACCGCCTGCTGCAGTTCGCCTCCCTCAGCTTCGACGCCGCCGTCTCCCAATGGGCATCTCCGCTGGTTGCGGGCGGCGCTGTCGTCGTGCTCGCGACCGAAGACCGGGAAACAGCCCGGCTGACCGCGGCAGCCCGCGCCCGGGGCCTCACCGCCTTCCACCTGCCGCCGGCCTACCTGCGGGAACTGGCCGCCACCCAGGACGAAAGCGGACTCCCGGTGAGACTGTGCATTGCCGGTGGAGAAGCCTGGCCGGCGGAAAACTACCGTACCGCCTGCAAAGCCTTCATGCCCGAACGCCTGGTGAACTCCTACGGCCCGACCGAAGCGGTGATCAGCCCCTGCGTCTGGGAAGGCCGGCGTGACGACATCCTGCAAAACGCCTACGTCCCCATAGGGCGACCGGTAGGAGACCGCAAAGCCCACGTACTGGACACCGAACTGAACCTGACGCCGGCCGGCGTTGCCGGCGAGCTCTACCTGGGCGGCGTTGGCCTTGCGCGCGGCTACCTGAACCGCCCCGGGCTGAGTGCCGAGCGCTTCATCGCCGACCCCTACGACGAAGCCGGTGGGCGGCTGTACCGCACCGGCGACCTGGTGCGCTGGAACGCGGAAGGCGAACTGGAGTACCTGGGTCGGATAGACCACCAGGTCAAGATCCGCGGCTTCCGCATCGAACTGGGCGAAGTGGAAGCGCAGCTGCTGGCCCAACCGGAAGTGCGTGAAGCGGTGGTGGTGGCCGACGAAGGCCCGGGGGGCGCACGGCTGGTGGGCTACGTCTCGGCCCAGGCAGGCGAGGAGATCGACACCGCCGGACTGCGCACCAAGCTCGGCGAGCAGCTACCGGACTACATGGTGCCCTCGGTGCTGATGGTGCTCGATGGTCTGCCGCTGAACGCCAATGGCAAGATCGATCGCAAGGCGCTGCCGAAGGCGGAGGCGGGAAGCAGCCAGGATTACGAGGCGCCGCAGGGCGAAGTGGAAGAGCGGCTTGCGGCGATCTGGGCCGAAGTGCTGGGGGTGGAGCGGGTCGGTCGGCAGGACAGCTTCTTCGAACTCGGCGGGCACTCGCTGCTGGCGATCCAGATCGTTGCCCGGGTGGGCGATCGTCTGAACCAGAGCTTGAGTTTGCGCGAGGTGTTTCTCCATCCCCGCTTGATGGATATGGCATCGGCGTTGAATCAGGGCGAAGAAGAGCAATCGGTTGCGGACATGCTCGCTTCAATCGATGCCTTCATCGACGACCTGGAGACGGCATGATGAACGTGGAAGCAGATTTCCAGCAACTCGCAGAGCGGTTCTCCAGCCTCAGCCCGGCGCAGCGCCAGGCGGTCTACAAGAAAATCCGGGCCGGGGGCCTGGGCATGGAGCGTTTTCCCGTGCTGCGGAGAAGTGAGTCTTTGCGCTCTCAGTGTCCGGGCTCCTACGCGCAACGTCGGCAATGGTTCCTGTGGGAACTGGACCGTGCCAGCACGGCGTACCACATCTCCGGGGGCCTGCGGCTCAAGGGCGAGGTGAACCTGGATGCGCTGCAAGGAAGCTTCGCGG
>NZ_WUEI01000195.1 GCF_012911025.1 Azoarcus sp. TTM-91
CTTTCATCGTCCCGGCTCCGCCACTTCAGCCGCGCACGGAACCCGCGCCGCCTTCCGCGCCACCAAGGGCCATCCCCTGTCTGGAAGCGCCGCCATGACCGATCGCCGCGACCTCCTCCTCGGCCTGGGCGCCGGCCTGCTGCTGGCCAGCCGCCCCGGCCTCGCCGCCGAAGCCTGCGCCCCCGCAGTGTGCCGGACCTGCGGCCCCACCGGCAGCGCCACCGCCGGCCCCTTCTACGTCGCCAACGCGCCCTCGACCATGGACATCAACCTGCTGCGCGCCCCCGGCACACCGATGCAGGTCGCCGGCCTGGTGCTGGGCGGCAACGACGGCCGCACGCCGCTCGCCAACGCGGTGGTGGAGCTGTGGCATGCAGACAGCGACGGCCGCTACCACCCGGAGGCCAACGGCGACATCTCCCAGTACCGGCCGGAGGAGATCAACCTGCGCGGCCAGGTACGCAGCGACGGCCAGGGCCGCTTCGCCTTCAACAGCATTGTTCCCGGCAACTACGCCAACCGCCGCCGCCATCTGCACTGGCGCCTGTCCGCCGGCGGCCACCGCCCGCTGGTCACCCAGACCTACTGGCAGGACGAACGCGACACCGCGCTGGCGCGCCGGGACCCGGTGGACCGCGACCCGGAAGACTGCCGCTGGCTGAGCTTCCGGGAACGCGGGGGGATCATGCAGGCCAGCGTGGTGTTCGTGCTGCAGATGCTGGCGTAAGCCCCGGCGGCAGCTTGCCGCCATCGGGAAGAAGCGCCTCAGCCGCCCCGCCGCAGCGTGGCCGATGGCGTTTCACCGTAGCGGCGGCGGTAGTCGGCGGCGAAGCGGCCGAAGTTGCCGAAGCCGCGGCGGGCCGCGATCTCGGCGACAGTGGCGGCGGGGCCGGCGGCGAGCAGGTCCTGCCGCGCGCCCTCCAGGCGCAGCTCGCGCAGCCAGGCCATCGGGCTGGTACCCCGGCTGTCGCGGAAGGCGGCGCTGAGGGTGCGGATGCCAACGCCGGCGGCGGCGGCGATGTCAGCCAGGGTCAGCGGCTGGCCCGCATGGGCGCGCATGTAATCCTCGGCGCGGCGCAGGTGGCGCGGCGCCGGCGCGGGCGGCGGCTTGTGCAGCAGCGCGGATTGACTGTGGGGCACTTCGGTGAGCAGGTAGAGCGCCACCATTTCCTCCAGCTGGCGCAGCAGGGCGGCGCCCGGCGCCGCCTGCGCCCAGCCCAGCACCAGCCGCAACAGCGCCAGCCAGCGCGCCTGCGCCGGAAGGTCTGCCGCCAGCACCGGCTGGAACAGCAGCGGCGCGGCCTCCTCCTGCCCACTCAGCGCGGCCCACTTGGCCGCCAGCAGGCCTTGCTCGATGCGCAGGTTGAGGCGGCAACTGTCGGCGGAGAACCGCTTCCTCACCGGTGTGGCGGCGGAATCCAGCACCACCATGCCGGCACCGCCGCGATGCATGCCGCCGCCGGCGACGATCTCGGAGGCGCCCTCCAGCTGGGTGGTGATCAGGGTGAAGCCGCCGGCGGCCTGCTGGTCCAGCTCGACCTCGGTGCCGAAGCGCAACCGTGCCAGCTCCAGCGCGCCCAGGCTGCGACGCTCGAAGCGCATGTCGAAGCGGCGGCCATGCACGCTCAGGCGATGGCGGCTGTAGGCGGAGCACAAGCGGGCGGAGGCCTCCGCCGGATCGCGGCTGCGGATGAAAGACGCCGCGGCCGCGGCGGCATTCCCCGCCGCCTGCGCACAGGGGCGAAACAGCGCCGCGGCGTCGCGGCCGAGTTCCCGGGTGTGTGCTTGCTGCTGCATCCCTGCCTCCTTGCTTCATCCGCCGCCGGCGGGTATGGGGGAGATTGGTCCTGTCGATGAAACAGTGCGTTATCCGCCGCCCGCTTTTTCCTCACCGGACGCCCTCCTATGATGGCAAGCCTCGACTCGACCTTCCCCCCAGGCAGTGCCTGGCCGGAGCAACCATCATGACCCTGCATTACATCTTCGATCCCCTGTGCGGCTGGTGCTACGCCGCGGCCCCCCTGGTGAAGGCTGCGCGCAGCCTGCCCGGCCTGCGGGTCGCTTTCCACGGCGGCGGCATGATGATGGACGGCGACCGCCGCCCGATCACGCCGCAGTGGCGGGAATACGTGATTCCCCACGACCGCCGCATCGCCGCCGTCAGCGGCCAGCCCTTCGGCGAGGCCTATTTCGACGGCCTGCTGCTGGACCGCGGCGCGGTCATGGACTCCGCACCGCCCACCACCGCCATCCTCGCCGCCGAGGCCATCGCCGGCCGCGGGCTGGACATGCTGGACCAGCTGCAGCGCGCCCACTACGTGCAGGGCAGGCGCATCGCCGAACCGGCGGTGCTGCATGCCATCGCCAGCGAACTCGGCCTCAACCCGGCGGAGTTCGACCAGGCCTACGCCGACCTGGAAGGCGCCCCCACCCGCAACCACGTCGCCGCCAGCCGCGAGCTGCTGGCCCGGGTCGGCGGCCGCGGCTTCCCCACCCTGGTGCTGGAGACCGACGACCGCAAGTTGCAGGTACTGGACCTCTCCGCCTGGCTGGGCAAGCCGGACGCCTTCCGCGAGCACCTCGCCGGCCGCCTGCCTGCCGCCACCGCGGAACAAGCGCCCGCGCCCTTCTGCGGCGTGGATGGCTGCGCGCCGGAGGCCTGAGGCCGGGGAGCCAGCCGGGGCACGCCCCGACGGCATCAAGGGCTCCAAGGGCCTCAAGGGCATCGGGCCGAGCGTGGCTTTTGCCCATCTCGACAAACAAGCGCGCTTGGCGCCCTGACGGGCGCGCCCTCTCTCCGGCTCGCACGACCGCCCCCGCCCGAGGAATCGCCCCCACTGCGGTGGCGCCTAGGCCCGCCGGCGCCTTCGCCGGCTCCACACCTGCCCGGCTGGCAAGGCTCCAAGCCGCAATGCAAACCGCCGCCGCCCGTGACTCCGGCGCGGCGGCGGTGCGCAGGCGCGGCGGCTTACAGCCCACCCATCGCCAGGTACTTGGTTTCCAGGTACTCGTCGATGCCGTGGCTGGAACCTTCGCGGCCCAGGCCGGATTGCTTGATGCCGCCGAAGGGCGCCACCTCGGTGGAGATCAGGCCGGTGTTGATGCCCACCATGCCGTACTCCAGCTTGCCGGACACCCGCCACACCCGGCCGATGTCGCGGGAGTAGAAGTAGGCGGCGAGGCCGAACTCGGTGTCGTTGGCCATGTGGATGGCCTCTTCCTCGGTGTCGAAGCGGAACAGCGGCGCCACCGGGCCGAAGATTTCCTCCTTCGCCACCCGCATCGCCGGCGTCACCTCGGCCAGGATGGAGGGCTCGTACCAGGTGCCGCCCAGCGCATGGCGCTTGCCGCCGGCCACCACCCGGGCGCCCTTGGCCACCGCATCGCCCACCAGTTCCTCGACCTTGGCCAGCGCCGCTTCGTCGATCAACGGACCCTGGGTCACGCCGTCGTCGAAGCCGTTGCCCACCTTCAGCTTCGCCACCGCGGCGGCCAGCTTTCCGGCGAAGGCGTCATACACCCCGGCCTGCACCAGCAGGCGGTTGGAGCAGACGCAGGTCTGGCCGGTGTTGCGGTACTTGGAGGCGATGGCGCCAGCCACCGCCGCATCCAGGTCGGCATCGTCGAAGACGATGAAGGGCGCGTTGCCACCCAGCTCCAGCGACAGCTTCTTGATCGTCGGCGCGCATTGCTCCATCAGCAGGCGGCCGACTTCGGTGGAGCCGGTGAAGGTGAGCTTGCGCACCGTCGGGTTGGCGGTGAATTCGCCGCCAATGGCGCTGGCCTTGCCGGTGATGACGCTGAACACGCCCGCCGGCACGCCCGCCTCTTCCGCCAGCACCGCCAGCGCCAGCGCGGACAGCGGCGTCTGCTCCGCCGGCTTGACCACGATGGTGCAGCCGGCCGCCAGCGCAGGGCCGGCCTTGCGGGTGATCATCGCCGCCGGGAAATTCCACGGCGTGACCGCCGCGCACACGCCCACCGGCTCGCGGGTGACGACGATGCGGGTGTTGGCCAGCGGCGAGGGCACCACCTCTCCGTAAGCGCGCTTGCCTTCTTCGGCGAACCACTCGATGAAGGAAGCGGCGTAGGCGATCTCGCCGCGCGCCTCGGCCAGCGGCTTGCCCTGCTCGGCGGTCATCAGCCGGGCGAGGTCTTCCTGGTTGGCCATCATCAGTTCGAACCAGCGCCGCAGCACCTTGGCGCGCTCGGCGGCGGTGGTTTCGCGCCAGGCCGGCAGCGCGCGGTCGGCGGCCTCGATGGCGCGGCGGGTTTCGGCCGCGCCACAGCGCGGCACGCCGACGATGGTCTCGCCAGTGGCCGGATTGGTGACCGGCACGGTCTCGCCATCATCGGCGCCCACCCACTGGCCGGCGATGTAGCAGGCCTGGCGCAGCAGCGCCGGATTCTTCAGCTGGAGCATGGTGTTCTCCTTGTTACGGGCCAGCGCGGACGGGCGCCAGCAGATGGATCTGATGTTCTTTTTTGCCCCTCAAGCCCGGCCAGGCTCAGGCAGAAGGGGCCGGTCTGCCAGGCTGAGCGCTTGGGGAATGCAGGGCTGGCGCCACCAGCATGGGCAGACGCGCCCTCCCGCTCAATAAGCC
>NZ_WUEI01000196.1 GCF_012911025.1 Azoarcus sp. TTM-91
CCCTCGGAGAGGCCTTCGTCGAGGGTGAAGGCGATGACCTCGAAGGCGGTGTCGCCGATGCTGAAGGTGAAGCGCAGGGCGGATTGCTGGGGCATGGCGGTCCTTGCAGGCCGCGCGGGGGGCTGGAGGGCGCGCCGGGATGGCGCTGCGTTGGGAGCTGTTATGGCGGCAATGCAAAAATCATAGTGTGCGTTACAGGATATGACAATAAGGTTGTCTGGCCCTGGCCCTGGCCCAGGTCTCTGGCAGGGCTCCGCCGAAGGAGCCGGCGCACGCCGGGTACTCAGTGGCTGGCGATGGTTGTCGGGGGCACTGCCGCAATCGAAGGCGGCGGCTGAAAAAGGCCGGTGGATGCGTATGCATGCCACCGGCCTTCTGCTGGTAGTGCTGACTGTGCTGGCGTCGCTGCTTGATCCCTCGCTTTCGGACGCGGCGGGAAAGTGCTGCCTCCTCCTTTTGCTATGCCATAAGAATGGATCAGGCGGCTTGCCGGTCCGCTCCCGCATGAAAGCCGGCAACCGGCTCCGTCGTCCTCATTCGTCCCCGAACACCGGTTTCAGCCGCGGGAAGTCGATCACCCCGTTCTCGCGCACGTACTGCGCCCAGCCGGCAAGCAGTTCGGCGAGCTTGTCCGGCTGGCTGGCGGCGAGGTCGTGCACTTCGCCGGGGTCGCGGGCGAGGTCGTAGAGCTGCCAGGTTTCCGGGCCGCTGGGCGCCGGGATGAACACCGCCTTCCACTGGCCCTTGCGCACCGCCTTGCGGCCGAAGAGTTCCCAGCCGGTGATGGTGTCGTCGGCGTGGATTTGTTCACTGCGGCCTTCCAGCCAGTTGCGCCAGGAGCGGCCGCGCGGGGCCTCGATGGCGCGGCCGCGGTATTCGCCGCCGGGGTGGGCGACGCCGGCGAAGTCCAGCAGCGTGGGCGCGATGTCCATCACCGTGGCGAAGTCGTGGGCAACCTCGGCCTTGCGGGCGATGGCGGGGTAGTGCAGGAAGGAGACGACGCGGATGCCGCCCTCGGTGGTGAAGCCCTTCTGCAGCCGCGCCGGTGCGGTGGCGGCCTGCGCCCAGCGCGGGCCGTACCAGACGTAGGAGTTGCCGCGGCCGATGTTCTCCAGGCTGTTGTCGTAATACTCGGCGATCACCGCTTCCAGGTTGGGGCCGAAGGTAGGCCAGGCTTCCAGCAGCGTGCCTTCGGCGCCGTTGTCGGAGAGGAAGAGCACGATGGTGTCGTCCAGCTTGCCGCGCGCTTCGAGGTGGTCCAGCACCCGGCCGATGTTCCAGTCCATGCGATCCACCATGGCGGCATAGACCTCCATGGCGCGGGAGAGGAAGGCGCGGCGCTCCTCGCTCAGTTCCTCCCACGGCGGTGTCTTGGTGGTCACCGGGTGGGCTTCAACCTCCTCGCCGATCAGGCCCAGGCGCTTGAGCGCGGCCAGGCGTTCCTCGCGCAGCGCGGCCGGGCCGGCGTCATAGCGGCCGCGGTATTTGGCGATGACTTCGTCCGGCGCCTGCAGCGGCCAGTGCGGCGCGCTGTAGGGCAGGTAGGCGAAGAAGGGGCGCTCGTCGCCGACGTCCTCCAGCTCCTGGAAGTAGCCGAGCAGGATGTCGGTGAAGCTGTCGGTGGAATAGAAGTCCGCCGGCAGCGCGTCGATGAAGCGGTCGTTTTCGGTGTACAGGCCGGCGGTGCTGCGCAGCAGGCCGGGGCGCTGTTCCGGCGCCAGCGCCGGCTCGAAGCCGTAGTGGTTGGCGGCGCCGGGGATGAGGGCGAAGGAGCGCTCGAAGCCGCGTGCGCCGGGCAGCGAGGTGGGCGTGCGGCCCAGGTGCCACTTGCCGGACATCAGCGTGGCGTAGCCGGCGTCGCGCAGCAGTTCCGGCAGGGTGACCACGCGTTGGTTGAGGTGGCCTTCGTAGCCGGGCTTGTCCTTGACCTCGTCCGGCAGCGCCTCGGCCATGCTGCCGATGCCGGCGATGTGGTGGTCGGTGCCGGTGAGCAGCATGGAGCGTGTCGGCGAGCAGGCAGAGGCGGTGTGGAAATCGGTGAAGCGCAGGCCGGCCTTGGCCAGGGCGTCCAGGCGCGGGGTGTCGATCTCGCCGCCGAAGGCGCCGATGTCGGAGAAGCCGAGGTCGTCGGCGACGATCAGGAGGATGTTGGGACGGCTCATGGGGTGGAGGCTCCAGGGGCGGATTGGATGGTTCCGGAGAGGGGGATGGCGGCGGCAGGCGGGGTGCGCCAGCGCCGCGAGACTTTGTTCAGGTGGGCGCTCAGGCGGCCAGCGGCTGCTCGGTCAGCAGTTCCACCAGCCCGGCGCAGCGCTGTTGGAACGCGGCGCCGTTGCGCTCGCGCGGCTGTGGCAGGCCGACCTCCACCACCTCGCGCACCCGGCCGGGACGTGGCGCCATTACGACCACGCGGTCGGCCAGGAACACCGCCTCGTCCACATCGTGGGTTACCAGCAGCATGGTGATGTTCTTGCGCTCGCGGATGCGCAGCAGCTCGGCCTGCATCTGCCGGCGGGTGAGCGCGTCCAGCGCGCCGAAGGGCTCGTCCAGCAGCAGGATGCGCGGGCTGGCGACCAGGCCGCGGGCAATCGCCACCCGCTGCGACATGCCGCCGGAGAGCTGGTGCGGCAGCGCCTGCTCGAAGCCGCCGAGGCCGACCAGCTCGATGTGCTCCTGCACCCGGCGCGCCTTTTCTTCTGCGCCCAGCGCCTCGTTGGCGATGCCCAGCGCCACGTTCTGCGTCACCGTCAGCCAGGGGAAGAGGCGGTGCTCCTGGAACACGATGCCGCGGTCGGCGCCGACGCCGCGCACCGCGTGGCCGTCGATCTCGATGTGGCCCTGGTCGGCCTGCTCCAGGCCGATCAGCAGGCGCAGCAGGGTGGATTTGCCGCAGCCGCTGCTGCCGACGATGGCGACGAACTCGCCCTCGCGCATCTGCAGCGAAACATCGCGCAGCGCCTCGAAGCTGCGGCCATTGACGGTGAAGGTCTTGCCGACGTGGGCGAAATCCACGATGGGCTGAACGGGGGAAGCGGTGCTCATACGGTTCTCCAGCGGGTTGCGCGGCCTTCTAGGGCGCGGCCGGCGAGGTTGAGAAAGGCGCCGGTGAGGCTGACCAGCACCACGCCGGCGAGGATGGTTTCGGTGTTCATCAGCTGCTGTGCATTGATCATCAGGCTGCCGATACCGATGCTGGAGGCCATGAAGTACTCCGCGCCTATGGTTGCCAGCCAGCCGTAGATCAGCGCCAGCCGCAGGCCGGCGAAGATGGCGCTGGCCGCGCCCGGCAGCACCAGGTAGCGCAGCCGCCGCAGGAAGCCCAGGCGCAGCACCGCCGCCGTCTCCACCAGATTGGCCGGCAGGTTGGCGACGCCGCGCTGGGTGGCGATGTGCACCGGGAAAAAGCTGGCGATGGCGATGAACAGCACCCGCGCGCCCTCGCCGGTGCCGGCCCAGGCGGTGAGCAGCGGCAGCCAGGCGAAGATGGCGATCTGCCGCAGCGTGCCCAGGGTGCCGCCGAGCAGGCGCTGCAGCGTCGGCCACAGCCCGCTGGCCAGCCCCAGCACCAGTCCGGCGCTCGCGCCCCAGGCGAGGCCGTGCAGGTAGCGGCCCAGGCTCTGGCCCATGGCCGCGGTCAGCGTGCCGTCGGCCACGCCCTGCCACAGCGCCCGCAGCACGTCTTCCGGCGGCGGCAGCGCATGGTCCGCCACCCAGCCGCGGCTGCTCGCTACCCACCACAGCAGGCAGGCGGTGGCCGGCAGCAGCCAGGGCAGCAGGTCGCCGCGGACGGCGGCGGGGTGGCGATGGCCCTGCAGCGCCGGCCGCGGCCAGCGCACCAGCCGGCGGTCCAGCGTCTGCGCCGCATGCTCCATCGCCAGCCCGAGCAGGCCGATGACGGCGATGCAGACGAAGACGATGTCGAGCTGGAACATCTGCCGCCCCCACACCATCAGGTAGCCGATGCCTTCGGAAGAGGCCAGCAGCTCCACCACCACCATGGAGGTCCAGGCGCTGGCCAGCGCCAGCCGCAGCCCGGTGAGCATGGCCGGCAGCGCGGCCGGCAGGTAGAGCCGCGTCATCATCAGCCAGGGCGACAGCCGCAGCACCCGCGCGGCCTCGCGCAGCGGCCCCGGCACGTCGCGCATGCCGGCCTGGGTGTGGATGGCCATGGGCACCAGCACCGCGTTGAAGATGATGACCACCTTGAGCAGGTCGCCGATGCCGAGGAAGACCATCAGCAGCGGCACCAACGCCAGGTTGGGCACCTGCACCCAGACGGCGAAGCTGGGATAGAGCAGGCGCTCGCCGCGGCGGGAAAGGCCGAGCACGCTGCCCAGCGCAATGCCGGCAAGCACGCCCGGCACCAGGCCCAGCAGCAGGCGGCGCAGGCTGTGCAGAACGTGGTCGACCAGCTCGCCGCCGTGGGCGAGATCCAGCGCGGCGATGCCGACCTCGCCGGGCGCCGGCAGGGTCTGCGGCGAGATCCACACGTAGTGCAGCGCCAGCAGCCACAGTGCGGCCAGCGCCAGCGGCGTCAGCCAGGGCAGCAGCGCGGCGGGGCTGGGCCAGCGGAGCAGGGG
>NZ_WUEI01000197.1 GCF_012911025.1 Azoarcus sp. TTM-91
CCTCTTCATGACCCCCGCCTCCCAGCGCATCGAACTGGTCTGCCCCGCAGGCTCCCTGCCGGCGCTCAAGACCGCCATCGACAACGGTGCCGACTGCGTCTATCTCGGCTTCAAGGACGCCACCAACGCCCGCAACTTCACCGGCCTCAACTTCGACGCCCGCCAGATGCGCGAAGGCGTGGATTACGCCCATGCGCGCAAGCGCAAGGTGCTGCTGGCGCTGAACACCTACCCGCAGTCCGCCAACTGGGCGGACTGGACCGCCGCGGTGGACCGCGCCGCCGCGCTCGGCATCGACGCCGTCATCCTCGCCGACCCCGGCCTCATGGCCTACGCCGCCAAGACGCACCCGCAGCTGCGGCTGCACCTCTCGGTGCAGGGCTCCGCCACCAGCTACGAGGCCATCGCCTGGTACCACGAGCGCTTCGGCATCCAGCGCGCGGTGCTGCCGCGGGTGCTGTCGCTGGCCCAGGTGGAAAAGGTGATCGCCAACAGCCCGGTGGAGATCGAGGTGTTCGGCTTCGGCGGCCTGTGCGTGATGGTGGAGGGCCGCTGCGCGCTGTCCGCCTACGCCACCGGCGAATCGCCCAACTGCAACGGCGCCTGCTCGCCCGGCAAGCATGTGCGCTGGGAACAGACATCCAAGGGCATGGAAACGCGGCTCAACGGCATCCTCATCGACCGCTTCGGCGCCGACGAGCGCGCCGGCTACCCGACGCTGTGCAAGGGCCGCTTCGAGGTGAACGACGAGACCTACTACGCCATCGAGGAGCCGACCAGCCTCAACACCCTGGAGATGCTGCCGGAGTTGGCCCGCGTCGGCGTGTCGGCGATCAAGATCGAAGGCCGCCAGCGCAGCCCGGCCTACGTCGCCCAGGTCACCAAGGTGTGGCGCGCCGCCCTCGACCGCCTCGCCCTCGACCCCGCCAGCTTCCAGGCCCAACCCGCCTGGATGGCCGAACTGAACAAGGTTTCCGAGGGCCAGAGCCACACCCTCGGCGCCTACTACCGGCCGTGGAAATGAACGCTCCGCTGAACACCCACGCGCCCGCCACCAGAAACACCATGAAGCTATCCCTGGGCCCCCTGCTCTATTACTGGCCGCGCCAGAGCGTGCTGGATTTCTACGCCGCCATCGCCGACAGCCCGGTGGACATCGTGCACCTCGGCGAAACGGTCTGTTCCCGCCGCCACGAACTCCGCCTGGACGACTGGCTGGAGGTGGCCGCCATGCTGGCCGCCGCCGGCAAGGAAGCGGTGCTGTCCAGCCAGTCGCTGATCGAATCCGAGTCCGACCTCAAGACCCTGCGCCGCATCGTCGGCCAGGGCGATTTCCGGGTGGAGGCCAACGACTTCGCCGCGGTGCGCCTGCTCGCCGAAGCCGGCCGCCGCGATTGGATCGCCGGCCCCACGCTCAATGTCTTCAACCCGCACACGCTGGGCCTGCTGGTGGAATCCGGCGCCAGCCGCTGGGTGGTACCGCCGGAGATGTCCGGCGAAGTGCTGGCCGGCCTGCGCGCCGCGCTGCCAGCGCCGCTGGAAACCGAGGTGTTCGCCTATGGCCGCCTGCCGCTGGCGCACTCGGCGCGCTGCTTCACCGCCCGCCACTACAACCTGCAGAAGGACAGCTGCGAGTTCCGCTGCCTGGGCATCGCCGACGGTCTGGTGCTGCGCACCCGCGAAGGCGAACCCTTCCTGACGCTGAACGGCGTGCAGACCCAGTCCGCCCGGGTGCACAACCTGCTCGGCGACCTGCCGGCGCTGCTGCCCCATGCCGAAGTGCTGCGCATCAGCCCACAGGGCGCCGACAGCCGCGAGATCATCCAGCTTTTCCGCGCCGCGCTGGATGGCCAGCGCAGCCCGGAGAGCGCCTTCGCCGTCAGCGCCGCCCACATGCCGGCCGCGCCATGCAACGGCTTCTGGCACGGCCGGCCGGGGGTGGAGCAGTACGTCGCCATGTAGGTGGCCTGCCCTTCTCCAGCACGCGCCCAGCCACATCCGCTTCCTTCCGACCGCCTTCCGGAATCCCGCCATGTCCGCCTCCTTCCCGCCCTCGCCCGCCACCCTGCTGCTGCCCGGCGCCCTGCGCCAGCGCATCCTGTCGCCGCTCGCCGAACGCCTCGGCCGCCGCTTGCAGAGCGTGCGCATTCCCGCCTTCGCGCTGCCGGCGCCCTTCGGCCGCGTCGTCGCCCGCCTGCCCCAGCAACCGCCGGCGCTGGCGCTGTGCGGCGCCCTCAACCTCGCGCTGGGCCGCATCCTGCCGCGGGAAGACCTCGCCGCGCTGGAAGGCCGCCGCCTGCGCCTGCGGGTGAGCGACGCCGGGCTGACGCTGGACTTCGGCCTCGCCAGCGGCCGCTTCCGCCCGCTGGCCGCCCACCTGGCCGCCGACCTCACCCTCACCGCCAGCGTGCGCGACTACCTTGCCCTCGCCCTGCGCGAGGAAGACGCCGACACCCTGTTCTTCTCCCGCCGCCTGCTGATGGAAGGCGACACCGAGATCGGCCTGCTGGTGAAGAACACGCTGGACGCGGTGGACTGGAGCCGCCTGCGCGGCTGACGAAGCAGGGGCCGGCCCCGCCGGCGACACGGCAGCGGCCCCCTCCCGGACACGCGGCCAAAGCGCCCGCAGGCGCACCCTTGCGGCATCCAAGCCACACCCGGACGCCATTCCCCATCGCGGGGCACACCCCGTAGTTCCCTCCGGCGCGCCGCTCAGGCATGCTCGCTCCTCCGCCCCCACGGAGTTACGAGATGCTCAACACGCTGGCCGCCGTCGGCGGCATGCAGGTCGCCCCGCACCACCTCGCCGCCCAGGCCGGCCGCGACGTACTGCGCGACGGCGGCAACGCGGTGGAGGCCATGGTTGCCGCCGCCGCCGCCATCGCGGTGGTCTATCCGCACATGAATGCCATCGGCGGCGACGGCTTCTGGCTGATCCACGAGCCCGGCAAGGCGCCCATCGCCATCGACGCCTGCGGCTCCGCCGCCGCGCTGGCGAACCGCGAGTTCTACGCCGGCCACGACGCCATTCCCTCGCGCGGCCCGCTGGCGGCGCTCACCGTGGCCGGCACCGTCGGCGGCTGGCAGCAGGCGCTGCTCGCCGCCGCGCCCTGGGGCCGCGCGCTGCCGCTGTCGCGCCTGCTGGCCGACGCCATCCGCCACGCCCGCGACGGCGTCGCCGTCACCGCCAGCCAGGCGGCGCTCACCCGCAGCAAGTTCGACGGCCTGCGCGATGCCCCCGGCTTCGCCGAGACCTTCCTGGTGCGCGGCGCGCCGCCGGAACGCGGCCAGCTGCTGCGCCAGCCGGCGCTGGCCAACACCCTGAGCACCCTGGCCGATCGCGGCCTGGACGATTTCTACCGCGGCGAGACCGCCGCCCGCATCGCCGCCGAGCTGGAGCGCCTGGGCAGCCCGCTGCGCGCCGCCGACCTCGCCGGCTACCGCGCCGAGGTGGTGGAGCCGCTGTCGGTGCGCCTGCGCGGCAGCACCATCTACAACCTGCCGCCGCCGACGCAGGGCCTGGCCGCGCTGATGACCCTCGGCATCTTCGACCGCCTGGGCGTCACCGAGGGCGAGGGCTTCGCCTACGTGCACGGCCTGGTCGAATCCACCAAGCGCGCCTTCCGCGTGCGCGACCGGGTGGTCACCGACCCTCGCCGCCTGCCGGCCGATCCGCGCAGCTTCCTCACCGCCGCCGCGCTGGCCGAACGCGCCGCCGACATCGACATGCAGGTCGCCCTGCCGTGGCCGGACCCGGCGGCGCCGGGCGACACCATCTGGATGGGCGCCATCGACCGCGAAGGCCGCGCGGTGAGCTTCATCCAGAGCGTGTACTGGGAGTTCGGCTCCGGCGTGGTGCTGCGCGACACCGGCATCACCTGGCAGAACCGCGGCGTCAGCTTCTCGCTGGACCCGGCCGCGCTCAACACTCTGGAGCCGGGCCGCAAGCCCTTCCACACCCTGAACCCCTCGCTGGCGCTGTTCGACGACGGCCGGGTGATGCCCTACGGCACCATGGGCGGCGAAGGCCAGCCGCAAACCCAGGCGGCGGTGTTCAGCCGTTACGCCCTGTTCGGCCAGAGCCTGCAGCAGGCGGTGAGCGCGCCGCGCTGGCTGCTCGGCCGCACCTGGGGCGACGTCAGCACCAGCCTCAAGCTGGAAAGCCGCTTCGACCCGGCGCTGGTGCAGGCCCTGCGCGACGCCGGCCACCAGGTGGAACTGCTGGACGAAGCCTTCAGCGACACCATGGGCCACGCCGGCGCGCTGGTACGCCACCCCAACGGCGTCATCGAAGGCGCAGCCGACCCGCGCAGCGACGGCGCCGCCGCCGGGGTGTAAGCCCCGCTCCCGGCGCGGCATGCAGCAAGAAGGCCGGCCTGCCCGGCCTTCTTGCTGCATGCCCTGCCCGGTCGGTGGGTTACGCCGCCGCCCGCGGCCTTTTCCTCACAGGAACAGTGGCTTGCGTCACGACCGCGGCGCATCCGCCGCACCGGCGCAAGCGCGCGCCGCTATCATCCCGCGCAGCCAGCGCCACGACCGGCAGATGCCCCCGCCCCACGG
>NZ_WUEI01000198.1 GCF_012911025.1 Azoarcus sp. TTM-91
GTTGGGGCCGGCGGGGAGCGGGCCCGCGCGAGGGCCTTACTCGACGCCCTTGTCGGTCGGGTTCTCGATGGCCGCCTTCAGCACCGGGCTCATCGGGAAGTTGAGGTTCACGTTGCGCGGCGGAATCGGGTTCATGAACCACTTTTCGTACAGCTTGGTGGCCTCGCCGGACTTCATCGTGGCGATCAGCGCCTTGTCCACCACCGCCTTGAATTCGGGGTCGTCCTTGCGCAGCATCACGCCGTAGGGCTCGTCGCGCAGCGAAGGGCCGACGATGGCGTAGGCGGAGGGGTTCTTGGAGTTGGCGATGAGGCCAGCGATGAGGATGTCGTCCATCACGAAGGCGGCGGCGCGGCCGCTCTCCACCATCAGGAAGGAGTCGGCGTGGTCCTTGCCGTAGAGGTTGCGCAGGTTGATGGACTTGCCGCGCTGGTTCTGCTTGATCAGGCCGTCGGAGGTGGTGCCGGTGGTGGTCACGACCGGCTTGCCTTCCAGGTCGGTGATGTCGTTGATGCCGGAGTCCTTGCGCACGCCCATGCGCACGCTGGTGATGAAGTAGGCCACCGAGAAGCCCACTTGCTGCTGGCGCTGCACGCTGTTGGTGGTGGAGCCGCACTCGATGTCTATGGTGCCGTTCTGCATCAGCGGAATGCGGTTCTGCGAGGTCACCGCCTGGTACTTCACCTGCAGGTTGGGCGCCTTCAGCTCCTCCTTCACCGCGTCCACCACCTTGGCGCAGAGGTCCATCGCATAGCCCACCGGCTTCTGGTCGGCGTCCAGATAGGAGAAGGGCACCGAGGATTCGCGGTAGCCCACGGTGATCGCACCGGCGTCCTTGATCTTCTTCAGCGAGCCGGTGAGTTCGGCGGCTTGCGCGGGGGCGGCGAGGCCTCCCGCAGTGAGACACAGGGCGATGACGGTGAGGGATTTGCGCATGACCAGTCTCCAATCTACGTTCGAAAGTACGTTCGAGAAGGCGGACGAGTGCTTCGCCCGTTGCCTGCGGTTATCGCACGTAATGTGCCAATGCCCGGTTTCATCCTAGCTCCTTGATCCGATTGGGGTTGATCCGGGTAGACCCGCGCCCGGCGTTCGGGAACCCGTGCCGGTGCCCGGTCCTCTGTTCGGAAATCCGAACGCCATGGGCGGGAGCGGCGGCGGCTTGCATGTGCGCAGCCGGCGCCGGCCCGGCCCGTTTTCCGGCGGTCTCCTCTTTTCCGTCCTTGTCACCGGTGGCCATCCGCCCGGCCCATGGATCTTGTCATCAAGCGCGCCGATGACGGGCCGCTTCAACCCTCGCGCGGCGTCAGCCCGTGCTTGCGGATCTTGTCGTGCAGCGTGGTCTTGGGCACCCGCAGCGCCTCGGCGGCGCGGCTGAGGTTGCCGCCGTGGCGGCGCAGGGTCTCGTCGATGAGGTTGCGCTCGAAGCGGTCCACCATCTCCGCCAGCGAGGGCGCGTCGCTGCGCTCGGCGGTGCCGAGCACGCTGTTGCCCACGCCCAGCACCAGGCAGTCGGCCACATTGCGCAGCTCGCGCACATTGCCCGGCCAGGGGTGGGCCATCAGGCGGTGGGTCTGCTCGGCGCTCATCTGCGGCAGCGGGCGGTCGTAGCGCTGGGCCGCCTGCAGCATGAAGTGCTCCAGCAGCAGCGGCACGTCCTCGCGGCGTTCGCGCAGCGGCGGCAGCTCCACGGTGACGACGTTGAGGCGGTAGTAGAGGTCGGCGCGGAAGCGGCCCTGGCCGGCCAGTTCCAGCAGGTCGTCCTTGGTCGCCGCCACCACCCGGGTGTCCACCGGCAGCAGCTGGTTGGAGCCCAGGCGCTCTATCACCCGCTCCTGCAGCACCCGCAGCAGCTTGATCTGCACCGCCATCGGCATGCTTTCCAGCTCGTCCAGGAACAGGGTGCCGCCGCTGGCGTGCTCTATCTTGCCGACGCGGCGCTTCTGCGCGCCGGTGAAGGCGCCGGCCTCGTGGCCGAACAGCTCGCTGTCGAGCAGGTTGTCCGGCAGGCCGCCGCAGTTGAGGGCGACGAAGTTAGCCTTGCGGCGCGGGCCGAGGTCGTGCAGGCAGCGGGCGACCAGCTCCTTGCCGGTGCCGGTCTCGCCGCGCACCAGCACGTCCACCGTCTTGCCGGCGACGTCGAGGATGAGCTGGCGCAGCCGCTCCATCTGCGGCGAGCGGCCGATCAAGGCCGCGTCCAGGCCCTCGCGCCGCTCCAGGCGGCGGCGCAGGTCGGCAACTTCCAGCGCCAGCGCGCGCTTGTCCAGCGCGCGATGCACCACCTCGATCAACAGTTCCGGGGCGAAGGGCTTCTGGATGAAGTCGTAGGCGCCGCTGCGCATCGCCTCCACCGCCAGGGTGACGTCGCCGTGGCCGGTGATCATGATCACCGGCAGCGCCGGGTCCAGCTCGTGAGCACGGCGCACCACCGCCATGCCGTCGGCGCCGGGCAGGCGCATGTCGGTGACGACGATGCCGGCGAAGTCCTGCGTCAGCCGGCGCAGCCCTTCTTCCGCGCTGGCGCAGCCGGTGACCGGGATGCCGGCCAGCTCCAGCGCCTGCTCGCAGCCGAGGCGGACGTCGGGGTCGTCTTCGATGATGAGTACGGAAAGCGCTGTTTTCATGGGGCGGGCGGCTCCGGGGCCGCGGGCAGGAAGACGGTGAAGAAGGCGCCGCCGCGGGCGCGGTTGTCGGCCACCAGGTCGCCGCCGAACTCGCGCACGATGTCGCGCGAGATGGCCAGCCCCAGCCCCAGCCCCTCGCCGGCCGGCTTGGTGGTGAAGAAGGGCTCGAACAGGCGGTTCTGCAGCGTGGTCGGCAGGCCGACGCCGGTGTCGCCCACCCGCAGCACCACCCGGCCGTCGCCGTGGGTGTAGGCGCCCAGGTCCAGCTCGCGCACCGCCTGGCCGCGCATGGCGTCGATGGCGTTGGAAATGAGGTTCACCAGCACCTGCTCCAGCCGGTTCTGGTCGCACCAGGCCACTGCCCGGCCCGGCTCGCAGCCGTTGTGCACCGTGATGTCGGCGCGCTTGAGGCGCTGGTCGAGCAGGAACAGGGCATTGGCCACCGCATGGGCCACGTCCACCCGCGCCGGCACCGCCGGCGATTTGCGGGCGAAGGTCTTCAGCGGCGTGATGATGCCGCCCATCTGGTCGATCAGGCGGCCGATGATGCCCAGGTTCTTCTCGGCGGTGGCGAGGTCGCCGCGGCGGATGAACTCGATGGCGTTGCCCGACAGCGTGCGCATCGCCCCCAGCGGCTGGTTCAGCTCGTGGGTGATGCCGGTGGCCAGCCGCCCCAGCACCGCCAGCTTGGCCGCCTGCACCAGCTCGTCCTGCGCCGCGCGCAGCGTCTGCTCGGCATGCTGGCGCTCGGCGATTTCCTTGCGCAGGCGGGCGATGGACTCGGTGAGGGCGCGGGTGCGGCGGCCCACCTTGCCCTCCAGTTCGGCATTGGCGCGCTGCAGCAGCGCCTGCGCCTCCAGCTTCTCCTGCAGGATGCGGCGGCGCTGGGCGATCACCAGCAGCAGCAGGATGAGGAAGCCGGCGCCGACCACGGTGAGCGCCGCATGGGTGGCGGCCTGGCGGCGCACCGGCGTTACCTCGGAGAACACCAGCAGCTTCCAGCCGGTGTCCGGCAGCCCGCGTGACTGGGCGAGGTAGAAGCCGCTGTTGTGCGGCAGCGTGGGCGGCAGCACCAGCCTGTTGTCGAAGCGCGCGGTGCTGCCGTTCTCCTCGCCGCCGGCGAGGGTGACCGGCAGGCGGCCGATGGGGCGGTTGTTGTACAGCCGGTCGGCGGCGATCTGCGCCTTGTCGTCCTCGCCCAGCGGTGCCAGCGCGGTGTACAGCCAGGCCGGCACCGAGGTGAGGATGACCACGCCCTTGTCATCGGCGATCAGCGCCGGCGAGCCCAGCGAGGTCCAGGTCTCGTCCAGGTCGGCGAAGCCGATCTTGATCACCGCCACGCCCAGCAGGCGGCCGGCGTTCATCACCGGGTGGGAGACGAAGTAGCCCGGATCGCCCCGGGTGGTGCCGATGGCGAAGTGGCGGCCGACCTTGCCCTGCATGGCGCTGCGGAAGTAGGGGCGGAAGGAGAGGTCCTCGCCGACGAAGCTGTCCGGCTGGTTCCAGTTGCTGGCGGCCACCGCATGGCCGTTGGCATCGAGGATGAAGATGGCGATGCTGCCGATGCTGTGGTTGAGCCGCTCCAGGTAGCGGTTGGCGGCGTCCGCCCGGCCGGCGTCGCCCGGCAGGCGCAGCAGGCTGTTCACCTCCGGGCTCAGCTCCACCGTGGCCGGCAGGTGGGCGTAGCGGTTCACCACCGCGTCCACCGCCGCGGCGAACAGGTCCAGTCGGTGGCTGGCTTCCACCCGCAGCGCCTGCATGCCCACATGCTCGCTCAGCCGGTAGCCGCCGAAGCCGGCCAGGCTCACCAGTACCACGCACAGCGCGAGCAGCAGCGGATGCGGCGGATGGGCCGGGCGACGAAAGGCGGGAGCCGGCTGGGGAAGGGCGTCGGTTTCCATGGGGAGGCG
>NZ_WUEI01000199.1 GCF_012911025.1 Azoarcus sp. TTM-91
CCCTGATGCTGGCGCTGGCCACCGCCCTGCCGGCCGCCCCGCTATATGCCCAGCAGCCTCCTCAGCAGGTACGCAAGCACTACACCCTGGGCGCCGGCTCGCTGGAAGACGTGCTCACCCGCTACACCGCCGCCGCCGGCATCGCCCTCTCCTTCGACCCCGCGCTGGTCGCCGGCCTGCGCAGCCCCGGCCTGAACGGCAGCTACAGCGGGCCGGAAGGCCTGCACGAACTACTGCACGGCAGCGGGCTGGCGGCAGACGCACGCGGCGACGGCAGCTACACCTTGCGCAAGCTGCCGCCGCGCGCCGCAGCGGAAACCACGCTGGCGGCGGTCAAGGTCACCGCCGCAGCCAGCCCCGGCGCGGGCGCACTGCCCGAGGCCTATGCCGGCGGCCAGATCGCCCGCGGCGGCCGGGTGGGCATGCTGGGCAACCAGGATGTCTTCGACACCCCGTTCGCGATGAGCAGCTACACCGCCGAACTGATCGAGAACCAGCAGGCCCGCACCGTGGCCGACGTCATCGTCAACGACGCCTCCACCCGGCTGATGAACCCCAGCCAGGGCACCGGCGAAACCTTTTCCATCCGCGGCTTCAACACCGGCGGCAACGGCGCGGAGCTGTACGACGGCCTCGCCGGGCTGACTCACCGGCGGCGGTCCACGGTGGAGAACATGGAGCGGGTGGAAGTATTCAAGGGCGCCAACGCCCTCCTCACCGGCACCACCGGCAGCGTCGGCGGCGCGATCAACCTGGTACCGAAAAGGCCGGCGGACGGGCCGGTAACGCGGCTGACCACCAGCTATGAATTGCCCTCCCGCGCCAGCGTGCACGCCGACATCAGCCGCCGCTTCGGCCCCGCCGAACAGTTCGGCATCCGCTTCAACGGCCTCTATCGCGATGGCGAGGCCACCTTCGAGAACAACAAGGAAGAACTGGGAACGGGGAGTCTGGCGCTGGACTACCGCGGTGCCGGCATCCGCCTGAGCGCCGTGTTCGATCACGAGGAGCAGACGCGGGACGGCGGCAGCCAGCAGTTCTCCACCTCCGCCTCACCACGCGCCCCGGACACCAAGGACGCAATCCAGCAGCCCTGGGAAGAGAACAACTCGCGCTTCTCGCGCGGCCTGCTCCGGGCGGAGTACGACCTCAACGACGCCTGGATGCTGCAAGCCGCCTATGGCGCAAGCGCGTTCCGCGGCTCCTGGCTGCGCACCATCGGCAGCAACCTCACCCAGAACGGCAACTTCACCCAGGTCGCCCAGCAGCAGTCCGACGATTACCAGGCGAGCACGATCAACGCCGGCCTGCAGGGCAGATTCCAGACCGCCGCGGTGAGCCACAAGCTGGTCGTCGAGGCGACGACGAGTTCCACCGAGAGCGGCCGGCTGAGCGCCAACATTGCCGGCTATTCCGTCACCTCCAATCTGTACGACCCGGTGCGCACCGCCCGCCCGAGCTATGTTCCCATCACGAAGAACCCGCCCAAGACGGCCGAATCGACCAACGAATCGCTAGCCATCGCCGACACCCTGGGCCTGTGGGACGACCGCGTGCTGCTCACCGTGGGCGTGCGCAACCAGCGGGTGAAGTCCAAGAACTTCAGCGCCACCACCGGGGCCATCACCAGCCGCTATGACGAATCCGCCGTCACGCCGGCGCTGGGCGTGGCATTCCGGGCCAGCGCCACGCTGTCGCTCTATGGCAACTACATCGAGTCGCTCGAAGCCGGCCCCACCGCACCCAGCAGCGCCGCCAATGCGGGAGAAGTGTTCGCGCCGTCGAAAACCAAGCAGGTCGAGCTCGGCGCCAAGCTGGACTTCGGCCGTTTCGGGCTGACCACCGCGATCTTCGAGATCGAGCGCCCGAGTGGCCTCACCGACGCCTCCAACTACTACAACATGGACGGCCGCCAGCGTAACCGCGGGCTCGAACTGAGCCTGTTCGGCGAAGCCCTGCCCGAACTGCGCTTGCTGGGCGGCCTCACCTACATCGACAGCGAGATGATGAAGACCCAGAACGGCCAGTACGACGGCAAGACCGCCGTGGGCGTCCCGCGGCTGAGCGCAGTGCTGGGCTTCGAATGGGACGTCCCCTACGTGGACAAGCTCACCCTGACCGGCCGCGCCAACCACACCGGCCGCCAATACATCGCCAACGACAATAGCGGGACGATTCCGGCCTACACGCTGTACGGCATAGGCGCACGCTACAAAACCACTGTCCGCGGCCAGGCGCTGACCCTAAGGGCAAACATCGACAACCTCTTCGACAAGGACTACTGGACCACCTTCGCCGGCAGCCCGGGCATCCTGTATCTCGGCAGCCCGAGAAGGACCAGCATTTCGGTGTCGCTGGACCTCTGAACCTGGCGCGCCCCCGAAGGGCGGCGTCCCCGCCAGGGCCGCGCAGCGGGGCCCGCGACGCCCCGGCGACGATCCTCGTTTCCTCCTTCTGCGCTGCGGCCCAGTCTCACGGCCGCGCGCTCTGTCCAGCGCGTTCCCGCCCGCGCAAGATTGACGCTGGTCACCGGAATTACAATAATGAGAACCAATCTCACTAAGAACTCTCCATCCTTCCCGTAGCCAGCCAGCTCGTTCCGGGGCCAGCCAGCGCCGCACACGCCAGGATCGCACCGTGAACGCAGCCTCCTCCGACCCGCTCGCCCAGCTCTACCTCCACCACCACGGCTGGCTGCGTGGCTGGCTGCAGCGCAAGCTGGGCAATGCGGGGGATGCCGCCGACCTGGCGCAGGACACCTTCATCCGCCTGCTGTGCGCGCCGGAACACCTGGCCGAGCGCCAGACCGGCTGGCAGCTCCGCGAGCCGCGCGCCTACCTCACCGTGATCGCCAAGCGCCTGGTGGTGAACCTGCACCGCCGCCGCGCGCTGGAAACCGCCTACCTGGAAGCGCTGGCGCTGCTGCCGGAAGCGCAGGCGCCCTCGGCCGAGCGCCAGGCCATCCTCCTCGAAACCCTGCAGCAGCTGGACGCGGTGCTGGACGGGCTGGACGCCAAGGTGCGCGCCGCCTTCCTCATGGCCCAGCTGGAAGGCCTGGGCTACGCCGAGATCGCCCGCCGGCTGGCCATCAGCGAACGCACGGTGAAGCGCTACATGGTGCAAGCCATGGCGCGCTGCATCCTGCTCGCCGAAGAGAGCCAGACATGAGCGCCGCCGCCCCCCTGCTGGACGAACAGACCGCGCTCGCGGCCGCCGAGTGGTACTTCCTGCTCGGCTCCGGCGAAGCCTCCGAAGCCGAACGGCACGCCTGCCAGACCTGGCGGCAGAGCGATCCGCGCCACGAACTTGCCTGGCAGCGCGCCCAGCAGATCGGCCGCCACTTCGCCAGCCTGCCGCCGGAGCTGGCGCTGCCCAGCCTCAACCGCAACCGCCGCAACGCCCGCCGCGCCGCGGTGAAGGCGCTGGTGCTGCTGCTCACCGCGGCGCCCGCCGGCTGGCTGGCATGGCGCAGCGCGCCGGCGCGGGAATGGCTGGCCGAACACCGCACCGCCACCGGCGAACAGCGTCGACTGACGCTGGCCGACGGCACCCGCCTGCACCTGAACACCGCCACCGCGCTAGACGTGGAGTACGACGGCCAGCACCGCCTCATCCGCCTGCATGCCGGCGAGGTGCTGGTGGAAACCGCGCCGGACGGCGACGCCCACCGCCCCTTCTTCGTCACCACGCCGGACGGTTCCGCCCGCGCGTTGGGCACCCGCTTCATCGTCCGCCGCGAAACGGAAGGCAGCCTGGTCGCGGTACTGCAGGGCGCGGTGGAAATCCGCCCCGCCCGCGCGCCGGAACAGGCGCTGGTGCTGGCCGCCGGCCAGCAGGCCCGCTTCGACCGCCAGGCCACCGGCACCGCCGAGACCGCGGATGCACACGCCGACGACTGGTCGCGCGGCATCCTCTTCGTGCGCAACATGCGGCTGGCCGACTTCCTCGCCGAGCTGGACCGCTACCGCCCCGGCGTGCTGCGCTGCAATCCGGCGGTGGCCGGGCTCACCCTCTCCGGCGCCTTCCAGCTGGGCGACATCGAACAGGTGCTGGCCAGCCTCACCGAGAGCCTGCCGGTGGCGCTGCGCTACCGCAGCCGCTACTGGGTCAGCGTGGAGGCCCTGCCGGCGGCAGGCGGCTGAGGCCTGGGCAGGAACGCGCGCAGCCAGCCCTGCCCCCAGCGCTCGGTGGCCTCACCGGCGGGGTGCATGCCTCCCGGCCGACACCCGCCTGGGCCGGCCCACCGGCCGGCGTTCTCCCGCCCCAGCGGCGCAGAACCCCAGGCTGAACGACGGCGGCGCGCAAGCCCGCAGCAAGCCGGGGCCGCTCCCGCCCGGCCGCCGACTTGAAAACCCCGCGTCCCTGGCCCCTTTTTCCAGTTCGTTCGGCAAACCAGCAAACCTCTTCGTCACTGGATTCCCTGAAAGGAGTTTGCTGCATGCGCCGCCATCGCCCTGCCTCCGCGCCGCTTCCGAACCGCCCGCTGCTGCATCCGCTCGCCGCCGCCGTGCTCGGCCTCGCCAGCCTG
>NZ_WUEI01000019.1 GCF_012911025.1 Azoarcus sp. TTM-91
GGGTGTTGGGGGCGAACTTGGCGGTGGCCTTCACCGGGATGACCTTCACCAGCTCACCCAGGGCCTCGACCATCTGCGCCTGCACGCCGCCCAGCGTGGCCGCTTCCATCTGGCAGCCGGCGCAGGCGCCCTTCATGGACACGTAGATGTTCTTGCCATCCACATCCACCAGCTCGATGTCACCGTGGTCGCGCTGCAGGTTGGGGCGGGCCTTCTCGATGACCTGCTCGATCTTGCGGATGCGCTCCAGCGTGCTGAGCTTGCCCGGCACCTTCTTCTCCGGCGGCGGCGCCGGCTTGAAGTCCTCGCCGCGCTCGGCCAGTACCTTGGCGAGGATCTCCTCGATGCCTTCGTGGCAGGAGGAGCAGCCGCCGCCGGCCTTGGTGTAGTTGGTCACCTGCTCGACGCTGCACAGGTTGTTGGCGCGGATAGTCTCTTCGATCATCACCGCGTCCACCGCGAAGCACTTGCAGATCAGCGCGCCTTCTTCGTGGTCGTCCTTCCATTCCTCGCCGCGGTAGTTGGCGACGGCGGACTGCAGGGCTTCGCGGCCCATCACCGAGCAGTGCATCTTCTCGGGCGGCAGGCCGCCGAGGAAGTCGGCGATGTCCTGGTTGGATACTTCCAGCGCCTGCTCCAGGGTCTTGCCCTTGATGATCTCGGTCAGCGCCGAGCTGGAGGCGATGGCCGAGCCGCAGCCAAAGGTCTGGAAGGAAGCATCCAGGATGGTTTCGTTGGCCGGATCCACCTTCAGCATCAGCCGCAGCGCGTCGCCGCAGGAGATGGAGCCCACTTCGCCGATGGCGTTGGCATCCGGCAGCGGGCCGGCGTTACGCGGGTTGTAGAAGTGTTCCTTGACGGTTTCGGAGTAATCCCACATGGCGCTCTCCCGGTATCAGGCGGAGAAGGACTGGCCACAGGCGCAGCCGCCGGAGGCATTCGGGTTTTCGAACTTGAAGCCGGAGCCGGACAGAGAGTCGACGAAATCGACGGTGACGCCGTCCAGCATCGGGGCGGAGTAGGGATCGACCAGCAGGGTCACGCCGCCCATCTCGACGACCATGTCGTCTTCCGCCTTCTCGGCTTCCAACTTCATGCCGTACTGCAGGCCGGAGCAGCCGCCGCCCTGCACATGGATGCGCAGACCGGCAACCGGGTCGGCGGAGGTGGAGATGAAACGGCTGACAGCCTGCAGCGCGCTGGGGGTGAGGTTGATCATGTTCGGTTCTCCTGGGGAAGAGGGTGTGTCGCCGAACATGGTGCAAAGGCTATGCCATCACGGATGAAAACGTATCTTGCTGGTTTTAAAGGATTTGTTGTGCATGTGCCATGTCGCGAAGGGGACGCGCCACGGCCATTGTCGGTTTTGTGACATGCCGGCTAAAAACCCTTCTGTCAGCATGACTTTCGCCTTGCGCATGCGCACTGGAATGCGGCCACGGATGCGCAGGAAACGAATCGCTGGCGCCCCGTACAAACAATGAATGGCCGGCGGGCCGGGCACCCCGTTTGCCGCAGGAGTGTGCGGAAAGGTAATACGTAATACGCTAGCCGCCTGGCGGAGGAGGGACGACCTATGGTTCTGCTCGACATGATGGGTGGGGTGGCCCTGCTGCTGTGGGGGCTGCACATGGTCCACAGCGGCATCGTGCGCGCCTTTGGCGCCGACCTCAGGCGCACGCTGGGCGGCGCGCTGCGCAACCGTTTCAAGGCCCTGGCCGCCGGTCTCGGCATTACCGCATTGCTCCAGAGCAGTACCGCCACCGCGCTGATGCTGACCTCCTTCGCCGCCGGCGGCGTCATCAGCCTGGTGCCGGCGCTGGCCACCATGCTGGGCGCCAACATCGGCACCAGCCTCATCGTGCAGTTGCTGTCCTTCAACGTTTCCGCGCTGGCACCCATGCTGCTGGTGGTGGGCGTGGTCGCCTTCCGCCGTGGCGCGCGCACCCGCACCCGGGATCTGGGGCGGGTCGCCATCGGCCTGGGGCTGATGCTGCTGTCGTTGCACCTGCTGCTGAACAGCCTGGCGCCGGTGGAGCATTCGCCGCTGGTGCGGGATGTGTTCGCCGCCGCCACCAACGAGGCGCTGGTCTGCCTGCTGATCGGCGCGCTGCTGACCTGGGCGGCGCACTCCAGCGTGGCGGTGGTGCTGCTGGTGATGTCGCTGGCGCAGTCGCAGCTGATCGGCGTCGAGGCGGCGCTGGCGATGGTGCTGGGCGCCAACCTCGGCGCCGCGCTGAATCCGCTGTTCGAGGGCGGCGCCGCCGGCAACCCGGCCTCGCGCCGCCTGCCGCTGGGCAACCTGCTCAACCGCCTCGCCGGCTGCCTGTTGCTGCTGCCCTTCCTCGGCCCGGTGGCGGACTGGCTGGCGAGCGTCGATCCCCAGCCGGTGCGGGTGGCGGCGGACTTCCACATCCTCTTCAACCTGGCGATGGCGTTGCTCTTCCTGCCGCTGCTCAACCCGCTGGCGCGGCTGCTGGAGCGCTTCCTGCCGGAGCGGGCGGCACCCTCCGACCCCGGCACGCCGCTCTACCTGGATGCTGCTGCCCTCGACACCCCGGCGGTGGCGCTGGCCTGCGCTGCCCGCGAGACGCTGCACATGGGCGACGTGGTGGAAGGCATGTTCCACCGTGGCATGAACGCCCTGCTGAGCAACGATCGCAAGCTGGTGGCCGAGGTGTCGGCGATGGACGACGCGGTGGACCGCCTGCACGAGGCGATCAAGCTCTACGTGATCCAGCTCACCCGCGGCAGCCTGGAGGAGCACGAGGGCCAGCGGGCGATGGAGATCATGTCGCTGTCCATCAACCTGGAGCATGTCGGCGACATCGTCGACAAGAACCTGATGGAGCTGGCGGCGAAGAAGATCAAGCACCGCCTGGAATTCTCCCGCGAGGGCGCGGCCGAGCTGGAGGCCATGCACCAGCACATCGCCGCCAACTTCAAGCTCGCCGCCAGCGCCTTCCTCACCGGCGACGCCCGGGTGGCGCGCCAGCTGCTGGAGGAAAAGACGCGGCTGCGGGAGATCGAACAGGCCGCCGGCGAGAGCCACATGGCGCGCCTGCGCGAGGGCCGGCCGGAGAGCCTGGAGACCAGTTCGCTGCACCTGGACGTGCTGCGCGATCTCAAGCGCATCCACTCTCACCTGTGCGCGGCGGCTTATCCGGTGCTGGATGCCAGGGGCGAGCTGCGCGACAGCCGCTTGAAGCCGGAGGCGAGGGCGAGCGAGGAGCCGGCTGCGGCGGACGGGCTGCGGCCGCATTCGGGCTGAGGCTTGCTTCCCTCGCGGGAGAGGGGTTGGGGGAGAGGGGGAAAACCACCGGCGGGACCAGTCGGGTTGCTCCGAGACGCCCCTCGAGCGCTACCCGTCCAGCTTGGAAAACCGTCCTGGCGGCCTCTGCGCTCGGCCCTTCAGCGCCAGCCCCACGCCCAAACCCCAGCACTCAGCCCAGGATGTGCTCGTACACGTCCCGCATCACGTCCCGCTCGGTATCCGGGATGCCCGCCAGCTCGGTCAGCAGCGCGAAGCGCCCGCCGGCCTTGTCCACCGCCTCGAACGGTGGATCGGTGGCGGTGAGTTCGCCCAGCCATACGGTGGCGCTGCCTTCCGGCATCAGCATGCGGGAGCGGAATTCCGGATCGACGCGCAACTCGCCCGCCGGCAGGCCGAGGCGGCTGGCGGCCTGGGTGACCAACGGGCCGGGATGGGGGGAGACGATGGCTGGGTCGCCCTCGATCTCCAGGCTGGCGGCGATCACCGATTGCGGGAAGCGGACGAAGCGCAGGCGGGCGCTGGTGGCCTGCTTGTGATAGACGATGAGGGTGAGTAAGCCCATGGCATTCCATGCTGAGGCAATGCGGGAAAGGCGACCGGCGCGAGGGCTCGGTCGCCGGGAAGGTGCGGCGAGGCGGGAGTTGCGGCGCCGGGCCAGCAGAGCTGGCCCCGGCGGGCGGTGACGGCTCCGGCGGCGCTGCGGAGGGACGCGCGCCGGCGCGTCCCCTGCCGCGCCCGCCGCTCAGGCGGTGGCAGTCGCCGCCGACAGGCGCTTGCTGGCGTCCGCCCAGGCCTTGCAGGCGTCGTAGGTGGACTGCGCGATGCCGGGGATCTCCTCGTAGCCCGCCGGCAGGCGGTCTTCGACCAGGTCGTGCAGCTGGGAAGCCCATTCCTGCGAGATGCGCTTCAGCTTCTTCACTTCCTTCTCGAGGTCCTTGATTTCCTCTTCCGTCATGGTGGTCTCCTCCGTGATCAGAGCCCGGCGACTTCTGGGTACTTGCCGATGAGTTCCAGCGCCACCGACAGGTATTTGTCGGCTTCGTCCTTCATCTTCGAATAGCTGTCGAAGCCGAAGCGATGCACGTCGCGCAGGGTGCGGTCCAGCACCACCAGCTTGCCGACGGTGATCACGCCGCGGCCGAAGCCTTCGTGGGTGATGTTGATCATCGGCACCGCCATCAGGCCGCATTCCTTCTCGATCAGCGCGGCGATGGCGTTGTGGAAGGCCTTCACGCGGGCGATGGTGACGTCGTCCGGATCGCCCACCACCGGGATCTGGCGGCGTTGTTCCTTGGTCAGGATGTAGGGCGCGAGCACCTTGTCGGTGGGCCAGCCGTCGTAGGTGCCGTAGCTGTCCAGCGCGCGGGTCTGGCGATTCATCTCCTTGATGAAGTCGGTCTCGGCCAGTTCCGGGCTCAGTTCGGCCGCGGGAGCGGTGTTGGTGTCGATGGTGATCATCGTGGCGACTCCTTGTCGTCGGGTTCTGTTGCAGCGGTTGGGATTTGTTCCAGCAGCGCAGGCTGCGGACGCAGGCCGGGCAGGCGGGAGAGGCGGCGCGAGAGCAGGAAGCCGGCGCCCAGGCCGCCGAAGCTGGAGAGCGCGATCGCGCTCTCGGCCAGCGCGAGCTGGGAGGCGATGGCCATGCCCAGCAGCAGGCCGGCCAGCGGCAGCAGGTAGGCCACCGCGATGGCGCGGTAGGTGGTGCCGCTGTCCAGGTTCACCTGCACGGTTTCGCCCACGCGGTGGGCCTGGGCGTCGCTGGCGGGGACCACCAGCTCGGTGGCGTTGCTGCCGGCGCAGACGTGGGAGGAACGGCAGTTGCCACAGGCCGAGGCGCGCTCGAAGCGCACCACCAGGCTGTCGTCGGCGATGGCGATCACTTCGCCGCTGCGCGTCATCATTCCTGCCAGCCCTCGGCTTCCATGGCATCGAAGCGGCTGCTGTCCGCCGGCTGGCGGGCTTTCACCGCCTTGGCCAGCCAGCCGCCGGGGCCGCTGGCGAGTTCGCCTTGCAGGTCGCCGATCAGCCGGTCTATGCAGGCGCCTTCCTCTACCCGTATCGGCTGCACGCCGGAGGCCAGCAGCTGCTTAACCGCCGAGGCGCCGACCGCCAGGCAATACACCGCGGCGCAGCCGCTGAGGGTGGCGATCTTGGCCGGCAGCTTGTTCTCGTTGCCGTCCTGCGCGGTGTCGAGGAACTCGGTGACTTCCACCAGCTGCGAGGAACCGGGGCCGATCTCGAAGATGGCGAAGGCCTCGGTGGCGCCGAAGTGCTGGTTCACCGTGCTGCGGTCGGTGCTGGCGAAGGCGACGCGCACGCCGTCCATGACCGGGGCCGCCACGTCAGTGCCCACCAGCCGCAGCTGCCGCCGACGGGGGATCGTTTCGCTGGTTGTATCGAGATCGATGGGGAGCGATGGACTCATGATGTTGCAACACCAGGTTGGCCAGATCGAACAGGGCTTGCCGGGTACCCCGGTAGCCCACCCATGTCTTGCAGTAACCGCCGACGAGGTCGTATTGCGGCATGCCGGCGCGCAGCAGCGGCACGCCCAGCCGCTCGGCGGTGGCGGCTGCGTGCGAGTTGGCGATGATGAGTTCCGCCTGGCCGGCGCGGGCCAGGTCTTCCAGGTCTTCCAGGTCGCCGATGTGGGCCTGGGTGGCAGGCAGGTCGGCGAGGCAGGGCGCCTTCACCGGCGCCACCGCGGCGACGATCTCGCTGCCCATGCCGTGGACCAGGGTGGCGAGCTGCAGCAGCAGGTCGGCGTCGGCGGCGATGGCGACGCGGCGCAGGCCGGTCATGAAGTGGGTGTCCACCATCGCGTCCTGCAGCTGGGCGCGGTGGCGCTCCAGCTTCTCCGGCACCGGCACCCCGGCGATCTCGGCCAGCAGCGCGGTGAAGCGGTCGCAGGCCTCCAGCCCGACCAGGCCGTCGAAGCGGTGGTCGGGCACGCCGGTGCGGCTGGCCAGCACATCGGCGGCGGCGTTCAGCGAGCGGCCGATGACGATGGTGGCGCGCGCCTCGCCCAGCGTCGGCAGTTCGGAGACCGGCGTGCCGCCCAGGGTCACCGGGGTGGTGTCTTCCGGGATCAGGTGGCCGTCCAGCGAGTCGGCGAGGTCGGGCACCGCCACCGGCCGCAGGTTGAACAGCTCCACCCATTCCTTGATGGCCTCGACGTCGCCCGGCGTCAGGTGGCTGCCCAGCAGCAGGTTGATCTGGCGCGGCCGGCGGCCGACGATGCCGGTGCCGGCAGTGGTGGGCACGGTGGCCTCCAGCATGCCCTTCACCGCGGCGGCGTAGCCGGTTTCCAGGCAGCCGTTGAAGTCCGGCGTGTTCACCGCCGCCACCGGAATGTGGTCGTACTGCGGGTAGCGGCTGCGGAAATCCTTGACCAGGCGGTGGATATCGGTGCCCTGGGTTTCCGACAGCGCGGTGGTGGCGAGACCGACCAGCGACGGCTTGCTCTTGCCGCACACGGTGGCCAGCGCCTGGACCACGTTGTCGTCGGCGTTCATCACGGTGGCGACCTGGTCCATCGCGGTGGTCTGCAGCGGCACCGGCTCGCGGAAGTGGCGCACGAAGAACACCTTGGCGAAGGCGGTGCATCCCTGCGAACCGTGGAAGATGGGCATGCCGCGGTTGATGCCGAGGAAGGCCAGCGCCGCGCCGGCGGGCGCGGAGGACTTCAGCGGGCTGACCGACAGGGCCTTGGGGTGGCGGACGATCTCGGCCATCGCGGCGTCCTCAGGCGGCGGCGCCGGCGGGCGCGTGGTGGTGATCGTCGTGGTCGTGGGCATGCTCGTCCGGGCCGTCGCCGGCATCCGGGCTGTCGCCCATCTCCGGCCCGGCGATCACCATGGCCTTGCTCGACCACGGCGCCGGCTTGCGCACCGCGTCCCACACCGGCGATTCCAGCGTCAGCGCCAGCTGGCGCACCAGCTCCTTCATGCCCTCGTAGCCGGCGTAGCCGAATTCCCGTTCCTGGTTGATGTCGAGGAAGGGCAGGCGGGCCTTGAGCGCGGTGTAGAGGTTGCGGCCGCCGGCGATCAGGATGTCGGCCTTGAGGTTGTACACCGCGTTCAGCAGGTCGCGGGCGCCCTCGCTCTCCAGCATGATGGTGTTGTCACCCATCAGCTCCAGGATGCGGGCCTTGTCTTCCTCGGTGGATTTCTTGGTGCCGCTGGCGACCACGTTCATGCCCAGGTCCTGCAGTGCCGAGACCACCGACCAGGATTTCACCCCGCCGGTGAACAACAGCACCCGCTTGCCTTCCAGCCGCGGCCGCCACACGTTCAGCTCGCCGCGCACCCGGGCTTCCTCGCGGGCGATCAGCTTCTCGGTGCGCTCGATGAGGTCGGGGTCGCCGATGATGCGGGCGATGTCGCGCAGCGCCTGCGAGGTGTCGGTGATGCCGTAGAAGCTGCCCTCGAACCAGGGCACGCCGTACTGCTCCTCCATCTTGCGGGCGACGTTGATCATCGCCTTGGCGCACACCAGCATGCTCACCTCGGCGCGGTGCATGGTCTGCACCTCGTGGAAGCGGGCGTCGCCGGACAGGGTACAGAGCACGCGCAGGCCCAGTTCCTCGAACAGCGGGGTGAGGTACCACAGCTCGCCGGCGATGTTGTATTCGCCGATGAGGTTGATGTTGTGGATCCTGATGCCGGGCGGAATCGCCTCCGGCGGCACCGGCTCCGGCTCGCGGGTGCCGATGACGTGCTTCACCATGGCTTCGCCGGCGATGCGGTTGCCCAGGTTCTTGGTGCCGTAGAAGCCGGCGCAGTCTATGGGCACCACCGGCACGCCCCAGCGCTCGGCGGCGGCCTTGCACACCGCCTCGATGTCGTCGCCGATCAGCGCCGGCACGCAGGTGTTGTAGACGAACACCGCAGGTGGCTGGTAGCGGTCTATGGCTTGCTTGATACCGTGAAACAGGCGCTTTTCCGCCTTGCCCATGATGATGTCCTGCTCCGACAGGTCGGTGGTCATGCCGATCCTGAACAGCGTGGGGCCGGACGAGCGGGTGCCGCGGTTGTCCCAGGAGTTGCCGGCACAGGCGATGGGGCCGTGCACCACGTGGGCGACGTCGGCGATGGGCAGCAGGGCGATCTGTGCGCCGTCGAAGGCGCAACCGCCGGCGGAAGCGCCGGGCTTGGGCCGTGCGCAGCCGGATTTCTCCTTCTTGTTGTGCGCACAGGCGGGTTCGTCCATCAGGGCGGCGATATCGGAGGCTTTCATGTCGGGGGACTCCGTCGGCAGTAGTGGAGGGCAACGTGCAAGCTCCGTGCCGCCTCGATGTTTGTTCCTAAGTGAATGAAAAAGCGAATGTATTTTTGGTAGAGCGGCTGTCGCGAAGCCGACAATGTGCGGCCGGCCACACGACAGCCGCGTGGCTTACAGCGCGTAGGGCTGGTGCATCCATTGCCGCACCAGCGCGGCGTCGCGCTCCGGCAGGTAGGCGAGGCCGTCTGCCAGGTCGGCGAACACCTCGGCCGTCAGGTTGCGCGGCACGCGGCGGCCGGCCAGCAGGTGGAAGTACCAGGCGAAGCCATAGCCGGCGGCGCGATCGAACTCGTGCAGCTGCTGCGCCAGCGCGGTGCCGCGGCTGGGGGTGGCGGGCGCGCTCCAGGCCGGCGGGTGGACGGCCACCGGCGAGGCGGCGTAGCGGGTCTGGCGGTAGCGGTCCAGGTGCTCGGACAGGGCTAGCACCCAGCGATCGCAGAAGCGCGTCTGCTGGCCGGCGCTGCTGGCCTGCCATTCGCCGAGGAAGCGCAGCACCGGCGCCGGCTTGCCGCTCTGTTCGGCCATGCGGCCGAGATAGGCGGCGATGTCGACCAGGCGGCGGAAGTTGTAGCGGGAGGGGCCCAGCGGCAGCGGTGGCGGGCTGTCGGCCGGGCGGTCGAGCAAGGCCTCGGCGGTGGCCGGCGTGTCGGTGATGGCGGTGAGTCTGTGGCTGGCCACCTCCTGCAGCTCCTCGATCTCCAGCTGCAGGTAGTCTGCCGGGCCGCTGCCCCAGGGAGCGACGAAGTAATGGCTCACGCCCTGTTCCAGCGTCACCGTGAGGCCGGCATCGGCGTGGTGTTCGAGGAAGACGTCGCCATCCTCGCTGCACTCGGCCCAGGCCTGCTCCAGCCAGGCCAGTGCGTCTTCGGCCACCGTGGCGCCGCTGGCGTCCAGGATGCGGCCGGGCCGGAACCAGCCGCCGCGCGACAGCCGCGGCACGAACTCCGGGCCGCCCTCGCGCCGCAGGGCGTCGAGCAGGGCGGCGTGCCCCGGAACCGGGGCGATGGTGGCGCACAGGCGGAACACCGTCTCGGTCAGCGTGGCGGGAAACTTGCCGCTGTCGGCCGCGGTGGCGGAAACGGGCAGGGTGGCGGGGGCGTCGGTCATGGCGCGGTCCTCGGTTAGGCGTGGTGCATCGGGAAACGGGTGGGGCGCGGAGCCTCAGCTCGGGCCGGCGGACAGGCGTTCGGCGGCGAGCAGGCGGACGTCGGGCTCCGGGTCGTCCAGCACCGCGGGGAGCGCCTCCAGCGGGGCCTGCTGCACGGCGGCGGCGCGTACCAGCCACTCCGGGTCGGCGAGCAGCTGGGCGGCGTCGGCCGGCAGCATGCGGCTGGCGGCCAGGGCGCGCACTTCCGGCTCCGGGTCGGCGGCCAGCTTGCCCAGGGCGAAGGCCGGCAGGCGGCGGGCGATCTCCTTGCGCACCGCCGGGTCGGGGTCGTCCACCATCTGCGGCAGCTGGCCGTGGGGCAGGCGGCGGGCGACATGGATGCGCACGCCGTAGTCAGGGTCGCGCAGCATGCGGGCGAGGCCGGCGGGCGGCATGCGGGTGGCGACGGTGATGCGCACCTCGCGGTCGGGGTCGCGCGCCATGCGCTCCAGCACCTCGCCCTCGGCCCGCACCGCCACCGCGCGGCGCACCACCTCGTCCTCGTCGTGCTCCAGCCGCATTGCCGCCGCCTGCGGCGCATAGCGCACGGCGATGGCGCGCCGTTCCCAGAAGGGATCGTCCAGGCAGAACTCCGCCCACTCGGGATTGCGCGCGAGGAAGCGGTCGATCTGGCGGCCGCTGTAGACGAACAGGCAGGCGTCGCCCGGCCCGCAGCGGCCCTTGGGCAGGGTGTCCTCGCGCAGCTCGCACTGCGTACAGGGGTTGGCGGGCGGTGCGTAGTCGCCGTGGCCGGCCGGCGGGGCGTCGGATTCGTAGTCCAAGGCGATAGGGAGCGTGCGCTCTGCGTAGGTGGGTTGACGTTCTCCCATGCCAGCCGCAAGCGGCATGCCAACCGCGATAAGCCCTTGTCCTTCAAGGTTTGGCTGCCCGCCGGCGAGTGGTTTTTGGGGCAATTGCGACAAAGCGCGGGGCGGATTGTGGCGATTGCGCTAGAGCGGCTTGCCGCCGGCGGCGAACGTGCCAGCCCGCGACGCCGGCGCCCGGACGCTGTCCGATTCTCGGACGCCGGCCTGCCCCGCACCGCCCGGCGGTGGCGGCCAAAGCCGCGCCGCGACTGGCTTTGCGCCGCCGGCGCCGGTTTGGCGCGGCCCTTGCAATGGAGGCGCAGACGCCGCCACAGGCGCCCTCGATTCCACAGGAGACAGCAATGCGAGCAGCACTCTCATGCCAAGGCCGGTCGGCCGGGCGGGGCAAGGCCATGACGGACATCAGGCTGCGGGCGATTCCCGCCTTCGACGACAACTACATCTGGCTGATGAGCCTGGGCCGGCAGGCGGTGGTGGTGGACCCCGGCGACGCCGCGCCGGTGCTGGCGGCGCTGGAGGGCGGCGGGCTGAAGCTGCGGGCGGTGTTGCTCACCCACCACCATGCGGACCATGTCGGCGGCGTCGCCGCACTGCTGGCGGACCAGCCGGTGCCGGTGTACGGCCCGGCGCTGGAGGGCATCCCGACCGTCACCCGGCCGTTGGCGGACGGCGACCGGCTGGCGCCCTTCGACGGCCACGCCGGTTTCGAGGTGTTGGCGCTGCCGGGCCATACCCGCGGGCACATCGCCTATTACGACGGCGCCCGTCTGTTCTGCGGCGACACCCTGTTTCCCTGCGGCTGCGGCCGGGTGTTCGAGGGCACGATGGCGCAGATGCATGCCTCGCTGGCGCGGCTGGCGGCGCTGCCGCCGGTCACCCAGGTTTACTGCGCCCATGAGTACAGCCTGGCCAATGCCCGCTTCGCCCTCGCGGTGGAGCCGGACAACCGTGCGCTGCAGGCGCGCCAGCGCTGGATGGCGGCGCGGCGCGAAGCCGGCCTGCCCACCGTGCCCTCGCTGCTGCGCGACGAGCTGGACACCAACCCCTTCCTGCGCTGTGCCGCCGCCCCGGTACGCGAGCGGGTGGCCGCCCACGGCGGCCGGATGCCGGCGGACGAGGCGGAGACCTTCGCGCTGCTGCGGGAGTGGAAGAACGTGTTCTAGGCCGGCGGGCCGCGTCGCGTTTTCGGACAGCGCCGCGGCATCGCCGCCGCCGGGGCGTCCGATTCTCGGACAGGGCGGCCGGGCTTCCCGCCAGCCGGCAGCGGTCCGTCAAATAAAATCATTTAAATACAGTTTGTTATTTCATTTTCTCCCAGCCTGAACGGCATGGCTTGGAAGTTGCTGAGCAGGCGGCACAGCGCAGTCCATGCGCGGGAGGAGACGATGAAAGCAGCCAACAGAGAGGCGGCGGGGAGGCGTATCTCCGCCGGGGCCGGAGCGCGGCCATGCTGAGCGCGGCCGAACTGGCGGAATGCAAGCCGCACGCGCTGGACTTCGCCGGCCGGGCGCACTGGCGGGTGCGGCTGGTGGCGGAGCTGGTGGAGATCAACGCCATGCACCTGCGCGCCGAAACCCGCCGCGCCGGCGCCGACATCGAGCTGCAGGGCGCGCTGGAGCAGGGCTCGCTGCTGCGTGGCGCTGGCGGGGTCACCGAGTTGCGGCAGGCGCTGAGCGCCGCCGAGGCGCAGCTGGACGCGCTGGAACAGCAGCGCGAGGAACTGCTGGCCATGCTGGACGCGGTCAATGCCGCCGAGGCTGGCGGGAGGCTGTCATGAGCGCCGCGCCGGAGCGCCTGCCGGTCACCGTGCTCACCGGCTTCCTCGGCGCCGGCAAGACCACCCTGCTCAACCACCTGCTGCGCACCAGCGGCCGCCGCTACGCCGTCATCGTCAACGAGTACGGCGAGATCGGCATAGACGGCGAGTTGGTGGTCGGCGCCGAGGAAGAGGTGCTGGAGCTCAACAACGGCTGCATCTGCTGCAAGGTGCGCGGCGACCTCATCCGGGTGGTCGGCGGCCTGCTCAAGCGCCGCGGCCGCTTCGACGGCATCCTGATCGAGACCACCGGCCTGGCCGACCCGGCGCCGGTGGTGCAGTCCTTCATGGCGGACGACGAGATCCGCCAGTCCGCGCGGGTGGATGGCGTGGTCTGCGTGGTCGATGCCCGCCACTTTCTCGCCAGCCTGGCGCGCACCCGCGAGGCCGGCGTGCAGCTCGCCCACGCCAGTTGCGTGGTGGTGAACAAGGCCGAACTGGCGGAGGCGGACACGCTGGCGGCGGTGGAGGCGGAGATCGCCCGCCTCAACCCCGGCGCCAGCCTGCAGCGCAGCGTGGGCGGCGCGGTGCCGGCGGCGCAGCTGCTGGACCAGGGCGCCTTCGAACTGCCGCGGCTGGCGCTACCGGCCGGCGGCGGCGAGCGCTACTACCGGGCGGTGGCGCCCGGCCGCCACAGCGATGGCCTGGAGTGCGTGTCGGTGGTGCTGCAACGGCCGCTGGAGCGCCAGCGCTTCCTCGGCTGGCTGCAGCGGCTGGTGGCCGAATGCGGCGACCGCCTGCTGCGCAGCAAGGGCATCGTCGCCCTCGCCGGCGCGGAGCGGCGCTTCGTCTTCCAGGGCGTGCACATGATGATGGACAGCGACTTCGACCGCCCCTGGCACAGCGGCGAGGCGCGCGACAGCCGGCTGGTGTTCATCGGCCACGACCTTGCCGGCCTGTCGTTGCAGGCCGGGCTGGACGCCTGTCAGGTGGCGGCATGAACGCGCCCGCCGCAATGCCGCCGCTGCTGGAGCTGCTGGGCGAGCGCTGGCGGCTGGAGGTGCCGGTGGTGGCGCTGGCCTGGGCGCGCCAGGGTGGCCGGGTGGCCTTCGCCCTGGGCGACGGCGCAGTGGCGCTGGGCGGCCCGCTGCAGCCGCGCGGCGGCCGGCCACCGGCGGTGCCGCGCGAGCTGCAGCGCGTTCCCGCCCATGAGGGCGCCTGCCTGGCGCTGGCGGCCAGCGCCGACGGCTGCTTCCTCAGCGGCGGCGACGACGGCCGCCTGCTGTGCATCCTGCCGCCGCGCGCCTACGCCGAGGAACTGGCGCGCCATCCCGGCGAGTGGCTGGACCGGGTCGCCGCCGGCGCCCGCGGGCTGCGCGCCTGCGCCAGCGGCAAGCGGGTGTGGCTGCAAGGGCCGGAGCTGGAGGACGAGGTGATCGAGCTGGCGCTACCCTGCGGCGTCACCGCGCTGGCCTTCGACCCCGCTGGCGGCAGGCTGGCCATCGCCGGCCACGGCGGCGTTTCCCTGTGGTCGGCGGCGGACAGGTCGCTGCGCCGGCTGGACGCGCCCGGCTATCACCGCAGCCTGGCCTGGAGCGCCGACGGCCGCTTCCTCGCCAGCGGCCTGCAGGAGAACGCGGTGGGCTGCTGGCGGCTGGGCGACGGCCGCCATTTCCTGTTCGAAGGCCACGCCGGCCAGCCGCGCGGCCTTGCCTTCGCTGCCCGCGGCCATCTGCTCGCTGCCGGCGGCGGGCCCATGGTGGCCGCCTGGGATCTGGACCAGCCGCGGCCGGCCGCCGGCCGCATCGAGTTCGGCTACCCCAGCCGGGTGCCGGTCACCGCGCTGGCCTGGCATCCGGCGCGCGCGGTGGCGGCGGTGGGCTACCACAACGGCGCGGTGCTGCTGTGCCGGCCGGGCGGGCAGCACAGCCTGTTCGTCAAAGGCTCGGGCGGCGGGCCGGTGGAAGCGCTGGCCTGGGCGCCGGATGGCGGCGCGCTGGCGCTGGGCACGCAGCAGGGCGATGCCGCGGTGGTGGCGGTACCGGCCGAGATCCTGACCATGGCCCGCACGGCCTGAGGCGTCGCGGGCCGGACAAGGCAACAAGACACACCAGACACACCCATAAGAAACCAAGAGGAGACAGCGATGGACAAGCAGACCTTCACCCCTGGCGCCCAGGACACGGCCGAAGCCGATGCCAAGGACGCCTTCTTCGAGCAGGTGGCGGCCATCTCGGAACAGATGATCGCCGGCTACGGCCGCGACTTCGCCATGGGCGTGCTGCTGCTGGCGGCGCGTTACATCGCGCAGAACCGGCCGGCCGAGGCCGAGCCGCCGCAGATCGTCACCCAGCCCTGAGGACCGTGCCCCGCGCAGCCGCGGGGCCGGCCGAGCACGGCGCGAACCGGGAGACAGCGCGCCGGCCCCGCAGAGGGCCGCGCCGCATCGCGGGCGGTTTCGCCTGCCCGCGCACGCCAACAGCTAGAGGAGTCGAAGATGGCTATACACAGCCAAGGGGAAGTCATGCCCGGCGCGCGGCGCACGCTGGAGCCTGACGGGGAATCGCCGGGCCGGCCGGCGGCGGGCGCGCTGGGCGCCGCAGCGCGTACCGCGGGCCTGGCGGCGGGCCTGGCCGCGGCCAGCAGCGGCGCCTGGGCGCTGGAGATGGACGCCGGCGACGATACCGCGCTGCCGGAAGGCACCAATCTGGCGGTGCTCTACTACCAGCATGTGGAGCGCGACCGCCTCTACGTGGATGGCGACAAGGCGCCGGGCCGCAACAAGCTGGATTCGGACATCGGCATCGCCCGCTTCGTGCACTACACCAAGTTCGCCGGCATGACGATCAACCCCCAGTTCCTGCTGCCCTTCGGCCGCATGCACCTGGGCGGCGACCTTTCCGGCAGCGCCAGCGGCGTCGGCGATCTCATCCTCGCCTCGGTGTTCTGGCTGGTGGAGAAGCCGGAGAGCAACACCTACTTCGCCATCACGCCCTACGTCTATCTGCCCACCGGCAACTACGACAAGAACGACGCACTCAACCTTGGCGAGAACCGCTGGAAGGGCACGCTGCAACTGGGCTACATCACCGGCCTCACCGACAAGCTGCTGCTCGACCTCTATGCCGACGTCACCGTGTTCGGCAACAACAACGAGTACGGCCCCAACTCCGCCACGCTGAAGCAGGACCCGCTGTACCAGGTGCAGGGCTGGCTGCGCTACAAGCTCAGCGACGCCTGGGATGTGCGCGCCGGCTACTTCCACACCTGGGGCGGCGAAACCAAGGTGGACGGCGTATCCAGCGACGACCGCGTGCGCACCTCCAAGTACCAGGTGGGCACCGCCTGGTTCTACGAGCCCAAGGGCCAGCTGATCTTCACCTACGGCCAGGACGTGGCAGTGGAGAACGGCTTCCGCGAGCGCAGCCGGCTCAACTTCCGCTGGCTGAAACTGTTCTGAGGCGATCACCAGCCACAACGATCCCGTTCGCGCCCCGGGTGGGCGCCTGGTGCCGGGGCAGCCGCCCCGGCGCCCTTTTTCTTCCGCTTCCCTTTCCGCTTTGTTCAGCCGCGGCCCCAGGGCGTCGCCGGCGCATCCCAAGGAGTTCCGCAATGTCCCGCCTCGCCGCGCTCTCGCTCAGCATCGGTCTGCTCGGTGGCTTCGCCACCTGGCTCTTCCTCACCGTGGGTGGGGTGCTCATCTGGGCCGCCTTCGTCGCCTGGGGCTGCTACTTCCAGGCCGGCGGCAACGCCCAGGCGCTGCGCAGCACCCTGGTGTGCAACACCTTCGGCGCCGCCGTGGCCTGGCTGGCCGCCATCGTCATCCTCGCCGTGCCGCTGGGCGAACTGCTGACGCCGCCGGGCTGGGCGGCGGCGGTGGTGTTCGCCACCGCCTGGCTGGTGTGCATGGCCGCCGGCATTCCGGCGCTGGCCACCATCCCCGCCAGCTTCTATGGCTACGCCAGCACTTTCGCCTTCCTGCTGCAGACGCCGGAAAAGATGAACCTGGCAGCGCTCACCAGCCCGGGGCTGGAGAACGCCTTCATCGTCACCGCCCTGTCCATGGCCCTGGGCGCGCTGTTCGGCTACGCCTCCGGCCGCCTGGGCGGGGCGCTGATGGCGCGGGCGGCCTGAGGCGCACGGCGCATGGCTACGCGGGTGCGTCCCAGAATCGGTCAGCGCCGGCCGGCCGGCGTCCCAAAGCGGGACGCGGCGGCGGCCGGGGCGTGGCCGTTCTGGCTCGCGCCCGGCCTGCCCGCGGCCCCGCAAGCCAGGCGGCGCAAGGCGAAGGCGCGCAGGGTGATGTGAGCAGGGGCGCCGCGGCCGTCGCGCCGCCGCCCTGGTCCGCCTCTTGCGATGGCGGTGGAAAAACGTGGCCCGCCCACTGGAGGCGGGCCCGATCGGAGGAGAGCCGAGCATGCTGCGCTTGTGGTGCTGCGTCCTGTTCTGTCTGTCGCTGCTGGCGCCAGCCTGCCGCGCCGCACCGCCGCTGGAGGTGGTGACCACGCTGGCGCAGATCGCCGAGCCGCTGGGCTGGATCGCCGGCCCGCGCGCCCGCGTCAGCAGCCTGCTGGGGGCGGGCGTCGATCCCCATCTCTATCGCCCCACCCGCAGCGACGTCGCCCGCCTCGCCGCGGCCGACCTGGTGTTCTACAACGGCCTCCACCTGGAAGCGCAGATGGAGGGCATGCTGCAGGCGCTGGCGGCGCGCAAGCCGGTGGTGGCGCTGGCGGACGGGGTGGAGCCCGCGCGGCTGCGCGGCGCCGGCGCATCCCCCGCCGCCGCGGCGCGCGATCCCCACCTGTGGATGGACCCGGCGCTGTGGCGCAGCGCGCTGGAGCATGCGGTGGCGGCGCTGATCGCCGCCGATCCGGCCGGCGCCGAGGGCTACCGCAGCCGCGCCCGCGCCTATTTCCTGCGCCTGCAGCGGCTGCAGGCCTACGTCACCCAGGTGATGGCGACGGTGCCGGCGCAGTCGCGGGTGCTGGTCACCGCGCATGACGCCTTCGGCTACTTCGGCCGCGCTTTCGACCTGGAAGTGCTGGCCATCCAGGGCCTGAGCACCGAGAGCGAGGCCGGCCTGCGCCGCATCGAGGAGCTGGTGGAGGTGCTGGTCAGCCGCCGCATCGCCGCGGTGTTCGTCGAAAGCTCGGTGTCGCCGCGCAGCGTGCAGGCGCTGATCGACGGCGCCGCCGCCCGCGGCCACCGGGTGCGCATCGGCGGCGAGCTGTACTCCGATGCCATGGGGCCGCCGGGCGACTACACCGGCAGCTACCTGGGCATGCTGGATCACAACGCCTCCACCATCGCCCGCGCCCTGGGCGGCCGGGTGCCGGCCGGCGGGCTGCGCGGCGAGCTGGCGGAAATGGCCGGCGCGGCGCCCGCCGCCGCCGCGCGCTGAGGCTGGAGCCCCGCCCGTGGTCGCCCTGCTCAAATTCAGCCCGCGCCGGCCGCCACCGCCGCCGCTGTCGCGCAGCCCGCTGGCGGTGCAAGGCCTCACCGTCGCCTACGGCGGCGAGCCGGTGCTGCGCGAAGTGGATTTCGTTGCGCCGGAGGCGGCGCTGGTGGCGGTGGTCGGCCCCAACGGCGCCGGCAAATCCACCTTTCTGAAGGCGGTGCTCGGTCTGCAGCCGCGGCTGGCGGGCCGCATCTCCTGTTACGGCCACCCGGTGGAGCGCCAGCGCCGCCTCATCGCCTACGTGCCCCAGCGCAGCAGCGTGGATTGGGATTTCCCCGCCTCGGCGCTGGACGTGGTGGCGATGGGCCTGTACCGCCGCATTGGCTGGTGCCGGCCGGTGGGCGCCCGCCACCGCGAACAGGCGCTGGCCTGCCTGGCGCAGGTGGGCATGGCCGACTTCGCCCGCCGCCAGATCGGCCAGCTCTCCGGCGGCCAGCAGCAGCGGGTCTTCCTCGCCCGCGCGCTGGCGCAGGACGCCCGCCTCTACCTGATGGACGAGCCCTTCGCCGGCGTGGATGCCGCCACCGAGCGCGCCATCGTCGAGGTGCTGCGCAGCCTGCGGCAGCGCGGCCGCACCGTGCTGTGCGTGCATCACGACCTGCACACCGCGCCGGACTACTTCGAGCACTTGCTGCTGCTCTCCGGCCGGGTGGTGGCGGCCGGCGCCATGGCCGAGGCCTGTACCGCGGCAGCGCTGGAAGAGGCCTACGGCGTGCGCCTGCCGGCCGGTGGCGCGACCGCGGTGCGCGCAGGCTAGGGCGGGCGCGGCGGGAGATGAGCATGACCGCCCAGCTCGTCGATCTCCTGCTGCTGCGCGCCGGCTACAACAGCGCGGTGGTGGTGGCCGGCGCCGCCGCGCTGGGGCTGGCGGCCGGCGTCGTCGGCAGCTTCGTGCTGCTGCGCCGGCGGGTGCTGGTCAGCGATGCCATCGGCCATGCGGCGCTGCCGGGCGTGGCGCTGGCCTTTCTCGCCGGCCTGGCGCTCACCGGCAGCGGCCGCCATTTCGGCCTGTTGCTGCTGGGCGCCGCCGCCTCCGGCACGCTGGGGGTGCTGCTGGTGCAGGCCATACGCGACCACACCCGGCTGCCGGAGGACAGTGCCATCGCCACCGTGCTCAGCCTGTTCTTCAGCATCGGCGTGGTGCTGCTGTCCCACATCCAGACCCTGCCGGCCGGCGGCCAGGCCGGCCTCAACGCCTTGCTGCTCGGCTCGGCCGCCACCATGAGCCTGGACGAAGCCCGGCTAGTGGGCGGCGCGGCGCTGGCGGTGGTGGCGGTTTGCGCGCTGCTGACCAAGGAGTTCGGCCTGCTGTGCTTCGACGCCGGCTACGCCGCCGCGCTGGGTTGGCCGGTGCGCCGGCTGGACCTGATGTTGTCCCTGCTGTTGCTGGCGGTGGTGGCGATAGGGCTGAAGACGGTGGGCCTGATCCTGATCGTCGCGCTGGTGGCGCTGCCGCCGGTGGCGGCGCGCTGCTGGACCCACCGCCTGGGGCGGATGGCGGCGCTGTCCGGCGGCTTCGGCGCGCTGGCCGCCTGGCTGGGCGCGGCGGTTTCCTCGCTGTGGCCACGGCTGCCCACCGGCGGCCTCATCGTGCTGGTGGCCGGCGGCCTGCTCATGCTCTCGCTGCTGTGCGGTCCGGCGCGCGGGCTGGCGGCATGGTGGCGGAGCCGGCCGGCGTGAGCGGCGCCGAAGCCTTCCTGAGCATAGACCTGCCGGCGCTGCTGGCGGCGCTGCTGGCGGCGCTGGCCTGCGCGCTGCCGGGCAACTTCCTGGTGCTGCGGCGGCAGGCCTTGATGGGCGACGCGATGTCGCATGTGGTGCTGCCCGGCATCGTCTGCGCCTATCTGCTGGCGGGCGACATCCTGCCGGTGGCGATGGTGGCCGGCGCGCTGGGCGCGGCGCTGCTGGCGGTGGCGCTGATCCACCTGCTGCAACGCCTGGGCGGGCTGGAGCCGGGCGCGGCGATGGGCGTGGTGCTCACCCTGATGTTCGCCGCTGGCCTGGTACTGCTGGAGCAGAGCGGCGCCAGCGGCGCCCACCTGGACGTGGAGCATGCGCTCTACGGCAACCTGGAAGGCACGCTGTGGCTGGGGCCGCGCCAGTGGGCGGACCTGCTGGACCCGGCCAGCTACCGCAGCCTGCCGCGGGTGCTGGGCACGCTGGCGCTGGTGGCGGCGGCGATGGTGGTGCTGGCGGTGCTGTTCTTCAAGGAGCTGGCGGTGACCACCTTCGACCCCGGCTTCGCCGCCGGCCTGGGCATCTCCAGCCGGGCGATCAGCCTGGGCCTGCTGGGCATGACCGCGCTGGCGGCGGTGGCGGCCTTCGAGGCGGTGGGCTCCATCATCGTCATCGCCATGTTCGTGTGCCCGGCGGCCACCGCCCGCATGTTCACCGACCGCTTGTCGCGGCAGCTGTGGCTGAGCGCGCTGTTCGCCCTGCTGGCCGGTGCCGGCGGCTACTGGCTGGCGGCTTTCCTGCCGCCCTTGCTGGGCCATCCGCAGGCGCTCAACGCCGCCGGCATGGTCGGCGTTGCGGCTGGCGGCATGCAGTGCGCCGCCATGCTGCTGGCGCCGCGCTACGGCGTGCTGCCGCGGGCCTGGCGGGCGCGCTGGCGCAGGCGCGCGGGGACCAGCCCGGAGCAGGGGCGCGCGGGATGAGGATCGCCGCCGCGGCTGCGCCGTTTGCCGCGTCGCGCGGTGGTGCCGCCACCCCTTCCGCCCTTCCTTTCGCGTCCGCCATCCGCTTTTTCGCCGCCGGTTTTTCCGCCTGTGCTTTCCGTTTCCCGGTGGCAGGAAAAGCCCGCTCCGCGCCCGTCCCAAAATCGGACGAGGCCCTTCGCGGCCGAGTCGCAGAACACAACATGCTGCAGTGCATGAAGCCGGCTTTTGGCCGATTTTTCGCCGGAAAAGCCTGCAAAACGGCCCGAATGCGAGCTGGCACGCATGTCGCTAAAGAAGTTGCAGCTCGATCGGCGACGGTTGCGCGGGCCAGGGCGGCAGGAGGCTCCGGCGACGATCGGCACGCTGCGCGTTCCCTGCGGACGCCCACACCAATACGAGAGTGAAAGGAGACTGGAATGACTGCTGGATTGACCCTGAACAAGATCACCTCCCAGCGGGGTGTGAGCATCGGCGAGGCGGCCCGCCGCATCGCCGACCTCGGGTGGAATCCGTCCTACGTGCAGGAGGCGATGACTTTCCCCACCGATTACAAGATCGGCCGCCAGCCCAAGGACCCGATGAAGCAGGTGCTGCGCTCCTACTTCCCGATGCAGGAGGAGAAGGACAACCGCGTCTATGGCGCGCTGGACGCGGCGCTGCGCGGCGACATGTTCCGCAACGTGGAGGCGCGCTGGGTGGAGTGGATGAAGCTGTTCCTGGCGATCATCCCCTTCCCGGAGATTTCCGCCGCGCGCTCCATGTCCATGCTGGCGCGGCTGGCGCCGGGCGAGGAGCTGCGCACCGGCTTCACCATGCAGATGATCGATGAGTTCCGCCATTCCACCATCCAGATGAATCTGAAGAAGTGGTACATGGAGAACTACATCGACCCGGCCGGCTTCGACATCACCGAAGCCGCCTTCGGCAAGTGCTACGCCACCACCATCGGCCGCCAGTTCGGCGAAGGCTTCCTGACCGGTGACGCGGTGACCGCGGCCAACGTCTACCTGCAGGTGGTGGCGGAAACCGCCTTCACCAACACGCTGTTCGTGGCCATGCCGTCCGAAGCCGCCCGCAACGGCGACTACGCGCTGCCCACGGTGTTCCTGTCGGTGCAGTCGGACGAAAGCCGCCACATCGGCAATGGCCACTCGCTGCTGATGTCCATCCTCAACGACCCGGACAACCACCTGCTGCTGGAGCGCGACCTGCGTTACGCCTTCTGGCAGAACCACTGCATCATCGATGCGGCGGTGGGCACCCTGATCGAGTACGGCACCACCAACCGCGACAAGAGCAAGGAATCCTACGTCGAGCTGTGGCACCGCTGGATCTACGAGGACTACTACCGCACCTACATGCTTCCGCTGGAGAAGTACGGCATCAAGGTGCACCACGACGACGTCGCCGCCGCCTGGGACCGGCTGGTGAAGAAGAACTACCACCACAAGGTCGCCCAGTTCTTCTCCGTCGGCTGGCCGGTGAACTTCTGGCGCATCGAGGCCCAGACCGACAAGGACTTCGAGTGGTTCGAGCACAAGTACCCCGGCTGGTACGCCGAGTTCGGCGACTACTGGCGCTGGTACGGCAAGAAGAGCGTGCCGGGCGAGACGCCGATGCTGTTCGACCAGGAGAACGGCTATGTGTACCCGCACCGCTGCTGGAGCTGCATGGTGCCCTGCCTGATCCGCGAGGACTTCGTCGTCGATGAGGTGGACGGCAAGCTCTACACCTACTGCTCCGAGCTGTGCCGGTGGACCCACAAGGTGGCCTTCAGCGCCGAGTACGAGGGCCGCTCCACCCCGGCGATGGGCCGCTTCAGCGGCCGCCGCGAGTGGGAAGAGTGCTACCACGGCTGGGACCTGGCGGACTGCATCAAGGACCTCGGCTTCGTTCGCTCCGACGGCAAGACGCTGGTGCCGCAGCCGCACCTGCGCTTCGACGACAAGGAGATGTGGACCCTGGACCACGTCAGGGGCAACACCATCCAGAGCCCGCTCGTCCTGCTGCGCAACATGACGCCGGAGCAGCGCGAGAAGCACATCGCCGACTACCGCGCCGGTTTCACCATCCGGCCCTTCCAGTAAGCCAGAAGGGCACGGGCGCCCGCGCGCCCGTGCCTCCCAGCCGACCCCTCGCCCGCGGCCGCGCGCGCCAGCGCCCAGCCGCGGGCGGAGAGGAAGAACACGGAAGAACAGCAAGGAAGACCAGCATGTCCGAAACCCCTGTACACATCGTCCGCTTCGAACCGGTCGGCGTCGAGATGGAGGTCGCCGAAGGCGAGACCGTGCTCGACGCCGCCTTCCGCCAGGGTGTGGCCGTGATGCACGGCTGCAAGGAAGGCCAGTGCAGCAGCTGCAAGGCGCTGCTGCTCGAAGGCGACATCGAGTTGCTCAAGTACTCCACCTTCGCGCTGCCCGACTACGAGCGCGACTCCAACCGCGTGCTGCTGTGCCGCACCCTGGCCTACAGCGACATCACGGTGGAGCTGCTGAACTACGACGAAGACCTGATGCGCCGCTCCATCGCGGTCAAGGACTTCGCCGCCAAAGTGGTGGGCATACAGGCGCTCACCCACGACATCCGCCGGCTGGAGGTCGAGCTGGACCAGCCCATCCGCTTCTGGGCCGGCCAGTTCGTGGACGTCACCCTGCCGGAGAAGGGCATCACCCGCTCCTACTCCATGGCCAGCGTGCCCAGCAGCCCCGGCCGGGTGTCCTTCATCATCAAGAAGTACCCGGACGGCGCCTTCTCCAACGAGCTGGACCACGGCCTCAAGCCGGGCGACCCGGTGCGCATCAAGGGCCCCTACGGCGGCTGTTTCCGCCGCGAGGAACGGCCCGGCCCGATGGTGCTGGTGGGGGGCGGCTCCGGCATGTCGCCGCTGTGGTCCATCCTCAACGACCACATCGAGAGCGGCGAGCGCCGGCCGGTGCGCTTCTTCTACGGCGCCCGCACCCGGCGCGACCTGTTCTACCTCGAACAGTTCGCCGAGTTCGAACGCACGCTGCCCGACTTCCGCTTCATCCCGGCGCTGTCCGCAGCCGAGCCGGAAGACGCCTGGAGCGGCGAAACCGGCTTCATCCACGAGGTGCTCGCCCGCCAGCTGCGGGCGGAAGGCTTCGACGGCGAGGCCATAGACGCCTACACCTGCGGCCCGGCACCCATGATCGACGCGGTGACCCCGGTGCTGCAGATGGCCGGCGTGCCGCCCGACCAGATGTTCTTCGACAAATTCACCCAGGCCGTGCGCTGAGGCCAGGGCAGCAGGGACCGTCCCGCAGCACCCATCCACACCGCAATACCAGGAGACTCACGTGAACGCATTCACCCAGGAAGCCATCGCCCAGCCCCCCCGATCCGGCGCCGCCGGCGCCGCGCAGTTCGCCGGCTGGGACAGCCGCAAGTACAACTACTACAAGCCCAAGGGCCGCCACGCCACCCACTACGAAGACGTGACGGTGGACGTGCAGCCGGACCCGAAGCGCTACCTGCTGCAGGACTTCATCATCTCCTTCCCCGACGGCACGCCGACCTACTCCGAAACCTGGACGGCCGCCAAGAGCTCGGACTGGCACCAGTTCCGCGCGGTGGACGAGGAGTGGGAGCGCACCCACTACCAGCGCCAGTCCACCATCTGCGGAATGATAGGCAGCGTGGTGGAGAACGCCCGCCGCGCCGGCGCTCCCAAGCGCCTGGACCGCACCTGGGTGAAGGTGCTGGAGCAGTACCTGGGCGCCTACAAGCATGCCGAGTTCGGCCTGGGCATGGCGACCATGCACGCCCAGCGCTACGGCTACACCCAGATGATCAACAGCGCCATCCTCACCAATTCCTCCTACAAGCTGCGCTTCGCCCAGGATCTGACCCTCTACCTGGCCGAGCTGGCGCTGGACCTGCCGGAGATCAACCTCGACCTCGGCAAGCAGCACTGGCTGGAGAACCCGGCCTGGCAGGGCACCCGCGAGGCGGTGGAAGCCATCAACGGCACCAGCGACTACCTGGAGAAATACTTCGCGGTGAACCTGGTGTTCGAGCCGCTGGTGGCCGAGCTGGTGCGCAGCGGCTTCTTCATGCAGGTGGCGGCGGCACAGGGCGACTTCACCACGCCGACGGTGATCTCCGCCGCCGAGGGCGACTACCAGCGCAACCTCGCCAACACCGCCGAGCTGGTGCACATCCTGAGCCAGGACGCCGAGCACGGCGCCCACAACCGCGCCCTGTTCAACCGCTGGCTGGCCGAGCACGGCAAGCGCGCCCTCGCCGCCGCCCGCCAGCTGCAGCCGATGTGGTCGCTGCCCCACCACAAGGTCGCCCAGTTCCCGGAAGCGCTCAACCGCGCGCTGGAGCGCATCCGCAGCATCACCGGCGAACTCGGCCTCGAACTGCCGGCCGAGCTGAAGGCCGCCTGAGCGTCTCGCAAGCCGGGCCCGCCGGCCTGGCGCCTCCCTTTCTTCCCTCCCCTATCGAGGACAGAGCATGAGCACCTATCACAACGACAACATCTTCCAGTCCCTCAAGGACGTGAAGTTCAACCAGACCATTTCCCACCAGTGCGGCGTGACCATGAACGACAGCGTGGAAGCGCGCGCCATCGCCGAGCTGATGGCGACCAAGCCCGGCCTCAAGGTCACCTACCTGCCGGCCATGATCCGCATCGACGGCGAGGGCAAGATCGAATTCAGCATGCCGGAGATCAGCGAGGCGCTCGGCCGGGAGATGACGCCGCACATGTTCGAGATCTTCACCTCCACCCACTACGGCCGGATGGTGATGCTGGACGACGACACCGTGGTGCTGTTCGGCGACATGGACGCCGCGCTGGCCTACGAGTAAGCGCCGCGGCACCCCGCGCCCGCCCTGGCGCGCGGGGCTGCCCGCCGATAACGCACCGGATAACGCAGCCAGCAAGGCCGCGACCGAGGAGGAGAGAGACATGCCCAACATCATGCTGCATGACGACGAGGCCCGCGCCGCCCTGGCGCGCGGCGTCGCCAAGATGGCCCGCGCGGTGCGCGGCACCCTGGGGCCGCGCGGAATGAACGCCATCATCGACCGCCCCATAGGCACGCCCATCATCTCGCGCGACGGCGTCAGCATCGCCGCCGAGATCGAGCTGGAAGACCCCTTCGAGAACATCGGCGCCCAGGTGCTGCGCGAAGTTTCGCGCCAGACCAACGAGGTCGCCGGCGACGGCACCACCACCGCCACCGTGCTGGCCGACGCCCTGGTGCAGGACGGCCTCGCCTGTGTGCAGGCCGGCGCCCGCCCGGTGGAACTGGTGAAGGGGCTGGAGCTGGCGGTGGAGGAAACCATGGCGGTGCTCAAGGCCATGGCGATCCCGGCGCGCGGCCGCGACGACGTGTTCGCTGTGGCGGTGGTGGCCGCCAACGAGGAGAGCACCGGCGCGCTGGTGGCCGAGGCGCTGGAGCGGGTGGGCCAGGACGGCATCGTGGACGTGGAGTACGGCACCACGGTGGAGACCACGCTGGAAGTGCTGGACGGCATGGCCTTCGACCGCGGCTACCTCTCCCATCACATGGTCACCGACGTCGAGAAGATGCAGGTGGTGCTGGACGAGCCCTACATCCTGATGACCGACCAGCGCCTGCAGAGCCAGGAAGAAGTGGCGCTGCTGCAGCGCCTGCTCGCCGGCAGCAAGCGGCCGCTGCTCATCATCGCCGAGGAAGTGGCGCCGGCCTGCGTGGTCAGCCTCATGGCCTGGCGCGAGAAGAGCGGCGTGCCGGTGGCCGCCATCCACCCGCCGGAGTACGGCCATTGGCGCAAGTCCATGCTGGAGGACATCGCCATCGTCACCGGCGGCAAGGTGGTGGCGCGCGACCTCGGCGGCATGCTGAGCGACGTCACCCTGGCCGACCTCGGCAGCGCGCGGCAGGTACGCATTTCCGCCAACCAGACGGTGGTGTCCGGCGGCGGCGGCAGCCACGAGGCCATCGCCGCCCGGCGCAAGCAGGTGCAGCGCCAGTACGAGCTGGCACCGCAGAACATAGAGCGCGACAAGTTCCAGGACCGCCTCGCCAAGCTCACCGGCGGCACCGCCCTCATCCTCGCCGGCGGCGCCACCCCGGTGGAGCAGAAGCGCCGGGTGCTGCTGATCGAGGACGCCATCCACGCCGCCCGCGCCGCCATCGCCGAAGGCATCGTGCCCGGCGGCGGCATCACCCTGCTGCAGGCGGCTGGCCAGTTGGAAGAACTGGCGGCGCGCACCAGCGGCGGCGTGCAGCAAGGGGTGAAGCTGCTGCAGCGCGCGCTGTCGCGGCCGCTGTACCACATCGCCGCCAACGCCGGCCTGGATGGCCGGCAGGTGGTGGACCAGGCGATGCGCGCCCAGCCCGGCCACGGCCTGGACGTGCGCAGTGGCGACTTCGTCGACCTGGTGGCGGCCGGGGTGATAGACCCGGTGCGGGTGAGCTACACCGCGGTGCGTAACGCCGCCTCGGTGGCCGGCCTCATCCTCACCACCCAGACCCTGGTGGCGAAGAAGCCGGAGGTGGTGGACCCGACGGCCGGCCCGGCCACCGGAGGCGGTGCCGAGCACTACGGACGCGACTGAGCCGGCAAGCGCCCTTCGCGTTTCGTTCCCCGGGGAGAACCGAGAGGTTCCCCCCGGGGTCTTTCGTGCAAGCTTCCGGGAGGCCGCCATGATGAAGCCGACTACCGACCACCGCCTCGGCACGACCCTGTGTCCCGCCCTCGCCTGTCCACGCAGCCCGCTCCGCCGCACGCAGCGGGCGCTGGGCCTGCTGATTTCCGCCGCCGGCCTGCTCGTCTGGCTGTCCGGCAGCCTGTCCGGCTGAGCGCCGTCATCCCCTGCGCAGGGCGGGTTTCACTACGCAATGCGGATTAGGCCGGCTGACATACCGGCGGGGCGAAGGAGTATATGATCCGATGGCCGGCGCAGGCCGGCGAGATGCACGTCAGATGCATTGAGCAAAACAAGAAGGGGCGGACCAGGCCGACACCAGATCGACCGTAGTCCGCCCGCTCCAAAGGAGTGAGACATGCGGGAGCTTTCCTATCGAAAGTCCGGCGCCCGGTTTCCGGCGGAGGTCGGCCAGGCCGGCCTGCTGGCCGAGCGTACAGGGGGCGCGATCGACCGCGCCACCTACGACGCCTGGGAGCGCTTCGTCACCGGCGAACCGGTGGCCCCCAGCACCGTCGAGGAGCCGGTGCTGGATTCCTGGCGGCGCAGCCGTGCCGCTGGCGTCGACCCCATAGGGCGGGCGGCGCCGGTGGCCGCCGACGGCGACGACATGGAGCGCCTGCGCAGCCGCAACCGCGAGCTGATGGCCGCCGCTTCCAACCTTTTTGCCCACACCGGCGAGCTGATGGTGGGCTCGCGCTCCATCGTGCTGCTCACCAGCCCCGACGGCGTGGTGCTGGACGCCGCCGGCGACACTGTCACCCTGGACGCGGCCCGCGACATTCACCTGATGACTGGCGGCAACTGGCGCGAGGAAGTGGTCGGCACCAACGGCATAGGCACCGCGCTGGCCACCGGCCGGCCGGCGCAGATCCACGGCGCCCAGCACTTCTGCGAAGGCATCAAGGGCTGGACCTGTACCGCCGCGCCCATCCTGGAGCCGGGCACGCAGGAGATCCTCGGCGTGCTCGACATCTCCGGTCCGCCGCAGACCTACCAGCGCAACAACCTGCTGCTGGCGGTATCGCTGGCCCGCCAGATCGAGATGGTGCTGTCGCAGAGCGCGCTGGGCGAACGCTTGCGCCTGCTCGAACAATGCATGGGCCGGCTGTCGCTGGCCGACGCCGCCGGCATGGTGGCGATAGACCGCCGCGGCCGGCTGATCCATGCCACCGGCCGGGTGCCGCTGGCGGTGGGCGTGGGCGAGCGCCTGCCCGGCCTGCGGCCGCATGCGGACATCGAGGAATGGGCGCGCAACCTGCCCGAGGGCCTGCGGCCGGAGTGGCTGCATCCTGTGGTGGCCGGCGGCCGCACCGTGGGCGCGATGGTGCTGGTGCCGGCGCCCGGCGCCGGCCGCGGCGGGCGGGCCACGCCGGTGACGCGGCTGGCGGAGCAGAGCTCCGAGGCCGACCCGCGGCGCTCCTGTTTCGACAACATCCTCGGCCGCAGCCCGGCGATGCGGGAGGCCACCGAGCTTGGCCGCCGCCTCGCCAGCAAACGGGTGCCGGTGCTGGTGGAGGGCGAGACTGGCGTCGGCAAGGAGCTGTTCGCCCGCGCGCTGCACGGCGGCGAGCACCTGGGCGGGCCCTTCATCACCTACAACTGCGGTGCCGCCTCCAAGGAACTGATCGCCGCCGATCTGTTCGGCCATGTGCGCGGCGCTTTCACCGGCGCCACCAGCGAGGGCCGCCCCGGCCGCTTCGAGCTCGCCCACGGCGGCACGCTGTGCCTGGACGAGATCGGCGAGATGCCGCTGGAGCTGCAGCCGGTGCTGCTGCGGGCGCTGGAGGAGGGCATCGTCTACCGCCTGGGCGATACCCAGCCGCGGCGGGTGGATGTGCGCCTGATCGCGATGACCAACCGCAATCTGCGCGACGAGGTGGCGGCCGGCCACTTCCGCCGCGACCTCTACTACCGCATCGGCGTCACCCGCCTGCGCATCCCGCCGCTGCGCGATCGCCACGGCGACATGGCGCTGCTCGCCAACCATTTCTGCGACCAGCTGGCCGAGCGCCACGGCGTGCTGCGGCGCCAGCTCGGCGCCGACGTGCTGGAGGCGCTGGAGGCCTACGACTGGCCGGGCAACGTGCGCGAGCTGCGCAACGTGGTCGAATCCCTGCTGCTGATGTCCTCGGCGCCGCAGGTGGGCGTGGCCGAGCTGCCGGAGGAAATCCTGAGCGCGTTGCCGCAGCGGGCGGCGGCGCCCATCGCCGGCCTGATGCCGGAATGCCCCAGCCTGGAGGCGGCGGAGCGCTGCGCCATCCAGCGGGCGGTGAACAACTTCCAGGGCAACCTCGCCCAGGCGGCCCGCCAGCTCGGCATCTCGCGCAGCACCCTGTACCGCAAGGTGGAGCGCTACGAGCTGGAGGATTTCGTGCGCGCGGCGGGCGGCAGCATGGAGGCGGAAGGGCCGTTGCCGCCGGAGTGAGGCCAGCGGGCTGTGCTGGCTGTTTGTCACCGGCCGCAGGGGTTGCTCCGGCGGCCGTTTTCATTTCCGGCCGGGCAGCGGTGGATGGGGCGTGAGGGGCGCGCGGACGGCCTGGGGATGGGGCTCGAGGGGAGTCGCGCCGGGGCTGTCCCAATATCAGTCGCGCCGCGCGGCGCGCTCCGGCGGCGGCGTCCGATCTTGGGACGGCGCTCGCGGCAGGCTTCCCGGAGGTGTCGTGTCTCGATCCATTAAGTATATTTAATTCAATGGCTTGATGCGTATTTCCCTATGCCGGCCAGCTTTGGCACAGGCGTTGCAATAAGGCTGGCTGCAAGCGCCGTGGCGCGCCGGGACAGTCTCTCCTCCTTGCTGCGCATCCGCCGCGTCCGGTGCTTGCTCCCACACCCACAGAGGGAGACGCCCATGCCAAAGCCAAAATTCATCCACGCCATGATCCGGGTGCTGGACCTGGACAGATCACTGGCCTTCTACCGCGATGCCTTCGGGTTGGAAGAGAGCTACCGCCTCGACTTCCCCGACTTCGCTCTGGCCTATCTGCGCAACGCCGAGAACGACTTCGAGCTGGAGCTCACGCTCAACAAGGGCCGCAGCGAGGCCTACACCCACGGCAGCGGCTACGGCCACCTCGCCGTCTGTGTGGACGATCTCGAAGCCGAGCACCGCCGCATGAGCGGGCTGGGCATCGCGCCCACCGACATCAAGCGCTTCGCCGACGGCGACAGCCTGATCGCCCGCTTCTTCTTCGTGCAGGACCCCGACGGCTACAAGGTCGAGGTGCTGGAGCGCCACGGCCACTACCAGTGAATGCCGCGCGGGCCGGCCACAACTGCCCGCATCCATACCAATAAAGGAGAGAGACATCATGTCCGAACACCCCGTATCCCTGGGCGCCCTCGCGCAGCCGCGGGTGAGCCGGCGCGCCTTCCTCAAGGGCAGCGGCCTGCTCGTCGGCACCCTGTGGGCCAGCTCCAGCGTGCTGTTGGCGCTGGCGCCCAGCCCGTCGTGGGCGCTGGAGTTGAAGAGCCTGGACCAGGCCAGCGCCACCGCGCTGCTGCAGTTCTGTCGCCGCATCTTCCCCCACGACAAGCTGGACGACGCCGTCTATGCGCTGGTGGTGAAGGAGCTGGACGAGGCGGCGGCCAAGAGCGCCGAGACGCGCACCCTGCTGACCGAGGGCGTCGCCGGCCTGAACCGCGCGGCCGGCGGCAACTGGGCCGCGGCGCTGGTGGAGAAGAAGGACGCCGTCACCGCCAGCCTTGCCGGCACGCCCTTCTTCCGCAAGGTGCAGGGCACCGCGGTGGTGGCGCTCTACAACAACGAACTGGCCTTCGCCCACTTTGGCTACGAAGGCAATGCCTTCCAGCACGGCGGCGGTTACCTGATGCGCGGCTTCAACGACCTGAAGTGGCTGCCCAACCCGACCGTTCAGGCCAGCCCGGCCGCTTTCGGCGTCTGACCCCGCGGAGATCAAGCAAATGACGAGCTACAAGCACGACGACAACTCGGTGGTGGTCATCATCGGCTCTGGTGCCGGCGGTGGCACCCTGGCCAACGAGCTGTGCCAGCAAGGCGTGAAGGTGGTGCTGCTGGAGGCCGGCAAGCGCCAGTCCATCGGCACCTTCATCAACGACGAATGGGCCGCCTTCAGCCAGCTGACCTGGAACGACAAGCGCACCACCTCCGGCTCCTGGCGGGTGGCGCGCGACTTCCCCAACCTGCCGGCCTGGATCTGCAAGACGGTGGGCGGCACCACCACCCACTGGGCCGGCGCCTCGCTGCGCTTCCAGGAGCATGAGTTCCGCGCCCGCAGCGTGTATGGCGGCCTGGCCGGCGCCAACCTGCTCGACTGGCCGCTGACCCTGCAGGAGCTGGAGCCCTACTACGCCCGCGCCGAAGACAAGATGGGCGTCACCCGCACCAACGACATCCCCGGCCTGCCGGGCAACAACAACTTCAAGGTGTTCTACAACGGCGCCACCAAGATCGGCTACGGCGCCACCACCGGCCGCATGGCCATCAACAGCCAGCCGCGCGCCAACCGGGCGTCCTGCCAGCAGTTCGGCTTCTGCTTCCAGGGCTGCAAGACCGGCGCCAAGTGGTCCACCCTCTACACCGAGATCCCGGCGGCGGAGGAAACCGGCAGGCTGGAACTGCGCGAGGGCTGCCATGTGGCGCGCATCGAGCACGATGCCGCCGGCAAGGCCACCGGCGTGGTCTATTTCGACGCCAACGGCAAGGAGCAGCGGCAGAAGGCCAGGGTGGTGTGCGTGGCTGGCAACGCGATCGAGACGCCGCGCCTGCTGCTGATGTCGGCCTCCGCCAAGTTCCCGGACGGCCTCGCCAACTCCTCCGGCCAGGTCGGGCGCAACTACATGCGCCACACCACCGGCTCGGTGTACGCCACCTTCGAGCAGCCGGTCCACATGTATCGCGGCACCACCATGGCCGGCATCGTGCAGGACGAAGCCCACCTCGACACCAAGCGTGGCTTCGTCGGCGGCTACGAGCTGGAAACGCTGTCGCTGGGCCTGCCCTTCATGGCCGCCTTCCTCGACCCGGGCGGCTGGGGCAAGGGTTTCGCCGAGGCGATGGACAACTACGTCAACATGGCCGGGCTGTGGATCGTCGGCGAAGACATGCCGCAGGAGTCGAACCGCATCACCCTGCACGCCACCGAGAAGGATCAGTGGGGGCTGCCGGTGCCGGACGTGCATTACGACGACCACCCGAACGACATCGCCATGCGCAAGCACGCCTACCGCCAGTCCACCGCGCTGTACGAGGCGGTGGGGGCGAAGAAGGTGTACGAGGTGCCGCCCTATCCTTCCACCCACAACCTGGGCACCTGCCGGATGAGCGCACGCCCGCGCGACGGCGTGGTGAACAAATGGGGCCAGACGCACGACGTGCCCAACCTCTTCATCTCGGATGGCAGCCAGTACACCACCGGCGCGACGGAGAACCCGACGCTCACCATCGTCACCCTGGCGATCCGCCAGGCGGAGTACATCGCCAGGCAGATGAAGTCGCGTTCGCTGTGATCGCAGCCGGCGGGCCGTCCCGGCCCGCCGGCGAGGCCAAACGCGCATCGGATTCCCGATCGAAGAACAGGGGGCCTCCCTCCTTGGCGCCGGCGTCGTCCGGCGCTCTTTTTTGTGGCGGCCGATCGTGCGCAGGGAGGGAAAAGGGCGCAGCAAAAGAAAAGGCCAGATCCGGAGATCTGGCCTTGGTATTCGGTGGTGGGGGCACAAGGATTCGAACCTTGGACCTACTGATTAAGAGTCAGCTGCTCTACCAACTGAGCTATACCCCCGATGCCTTTTCAGGCTGCCGCCGGCGGTTTTTCTGAGTGCCGATCAGCAAGAGGCGCGCATAATAGCGCGCCCTTTTTAGTCGCGCAAGTCAAAGCGAAAGAATTCTTCCGGCGCGGCGCCGGCCGCCGACGCCGGCCATGCCACCCAGACCGCGCCCGCCGTGGGCGTGGCAGATGGCGCAGGCGAGGGCATCGGCCGCGTCCGGGCTGGGGCTGCCCTCCAGCTCCAGCAGGCGTTGCACCATGTGTTGCACCTGCTCCTTGGCCGCCTTGCCGTAGCCCACCACCGCCTGCTTCACCTGCAGGGCAGTGTATTCCGCCACCGGCAGGTCGCAGGACACCGCGCCGCAGATCACCGCGCCGCGGGCCTGGCCCAGCAGCAAGGTGGACTGGGGATTGACGTTGACGAAGACCTTTTCCACCGCGACCGTGTCCGGCGTGTAGGTCTGCACCACCTCGCGCACGCCGTCGAGCAGGATCTTGAGCCGGCCGGGCAACTCGCCCTCGCCGGTCTTGATGCAGCCGCTGGCGACGTAGCGCAGCTGGCTGCCGAGCACGTCGATGAGGCCGAAGCCGGTGATGCGCAGCCCCGGGTCCAGACCGAGGATGCGGGTGGCGACGATGCTGCCGGCGCTGCTCACCGGCGGCGGCTTCCTGCGGAGCGGGCGGCCAGGCTCAAGCCGTCACCACCGCGGTGCCGCTGACGCACACCATCAGCATGCCGTTGTCGCTGCCCAGCACCTCGTAGTCGATGTCGATGCCGACGATGGCATTGGCGCCCAGCCGCTGCGCCTGCTCCTCCATCTCTTCCATCGCCACCTTGCGGGCATCGGCCAGCGAGCGCTCGTAGGCACCGGCGCGGCCGCCGACCACGTTGCGGATGGAGGCGAACATGTCCTTGAGGATGTTGGCGCCGATGATGGCCTCGCCAGTGACGACGCCGAGGTACTGGCGGATCGGCTGGCCTTCCAGCGTGGGCGTGGTGGAGAGTTGCATGGCGGCGTGCTCCTTCGCGGTCGGGAAGGCCGATTCTAGCCCTTGCGCGCCAGCCACACGCCGGCCACCGCCACCGCCATGCCGAGCAGGGCTAGCGGCGTCAGCGTCTCGCCGAAGGCGGCCCAGGCGATCAGCGCGGTGGTGGGCGGCGTGAGGTAGAACAGGCTGGCGACGTTCACCGCGCTGCCGCTGCGGATCAGCAGGTTGAGCAGGCTGATGGCGCCTACCGACAGCACCATCACCAGCCACAGCAGTGCGAAGACGAATTCGCCGCTCCAGTGGATCTCCAGCGTTTCCGTCCGCGCGGCCAGCAGCAGGGTGAGGATCAGCGTCGGCAGGAACTGCACCACCGAACCGGTGCGCAGGTCGAAGCGCGGGCAGAAACGCTTCTGGTACAGCGTGCCGGCGGTGATGCCGGCCAGCGCCGCCAGCGCCGGCGCCAGCATGTGCGGCAGGTCTTCGCCCTGGCCATCGCCCAGCGCGGCCTTGCTGCCGACCACCAGCACGACGCCGGCCAGCCCCAGCAGCAGCCCCAGCCACTGCGCACGGGAAACGCGCTCGCCCAGCAACAGGCCGGCGCCCAGCGCGGTGAGCAGCGGCTGCATGCCGACCACCAGCGCGGTGATGCCCGCCGGCAGGCCGTGGCTGATGGCGACGAACACGCCGCCGAGGTACACCGCCTGCATCAGCACGCCGGTGAGGCCGATGTGGAACCACTCCCGCGGCGTGCGTGGCCAGGGGGCGCGCATGGCCAGAGCCACCGCGGTCATCAGCAGCACCACCAGCACGTAGCGCGCGCTGAGGAAGGTCAGCGGCCCGGCGTAGGGCAGGCCGTACTTGGCGCCGATGAAGCCGGTGCTCCACAGCACCACGAACAGCGGCGGTGTGGCGCGGCGGGCGAGGTCGGGGAAGGGCATGGGCGTCCCTGCTTGTTGTTATGGGGGAGCGTCAAAGAAAAAGCGGCGCTGGGCGCCGCTTCGTCTTCCTGGCCGGGCGAGAGGAGCTTACTCGCCGATCACCGCGGAGGTATAGACCTCCTGCACGTCATCCAGGGATTCCAGCGCGTCCAGCAACTTCTGCATGCGCGCGGCGTCGTCGCCGGTCAGCTCGGTCTCGTTCTGCGCTTTCATCGTCACTTCGCCGAACTCGGCGGTGAAGCCGCCCTTCTCCAGCGTTTCCTTGATGGTGGTGAATTCCCACGGCCCGGTGATGACTTCGAGGGAGCCGTCGTCATTGGCGATCACGTCTTCGGCGCCGGCTTCCAGCGCGGCTTCCATCAGCGCGTCCTCGTTGGTGCCGGGGGCGAACAGCAGCACGCCGCAGTGCTTGAACTGGAAGGCGACGCAGCCGTCGGTGCCCATGTTGCCGCCGTACTTGGAGAAGGCGTGGCGCACGTCGGCCACCGTACGGGTCTTGTTGTCGGTGAGGCAATCCACCATCACTGCGGCGCCGGCGATGCCGTAGCCCTCGTAGCGCGCTTCCTCGTAGCTCACGCCTTCCAGCTGGCCGGTGCCGCGCTTGATGGCGTTCTCGATGTTGTCCTTGGGCATGGACTCGGCGCGCGCCTTGTCGATGGCCAGGCGCAGGCGCGGGTTCGCGTTCGGGTCTCCGCCGCCCATCTTCGCGGCGACGGTGACTTCCTTGATCAGCTTGGTGAAGACCTTGCCCCGCTTGGCGTCCTGACGCCCTTTGCGGTGCTGGATGTTGGCCCATTTGGAATGACCAGCCATATACCCCTCGATGCAGCCGTAAGCGATTGAAAATCGCGCCATTATACAGGTGGGGCGGGTGTCTGCCCCGGGCGCCTCTGGTAGATTCCGCCATCATTGTGGCGACCGGGAGAGCGAGATGAGGCGATGGATGCGGGCCCTGGCGGCCGGTCTGCTGGCGATGCTGATGGCGGCCGGCGTGCAGGCGCAGGAGGAGGAAACCCTGTACGGCGGCTGCACCGATGCCCGCGGCGGCAAGGTGATGACGCTGCGCACGCCCGGCCTGCAGGCGGTGGTGGCATTGAGCGTGGAGGGCGGCCAGGCGGTGATCCGCTACGACGACCAGGCCCTGCCACGGCTGTTGCCGGAGAGCCGGCTGTTCTTGTTCGCACGGACCTGCGCCCGCCTCAATCTCGGTTTCCCCGCCCGGGGCGAGCTGGACGAGACCCAGGCCCGCCGCGCCGACTGCGCCGGCCTGGCGATGCTCAGGCGCGCCGGCCAGCTGGGCAGCGTGACGCCGGCTGCCCTGGAGGCGGACCTGCGCCTGTCCGACCCCGAATCCGCCTGGCTGCCCGGCCCGCGCCGCGCCATCACCTTCGCCGGCTGCGCCGACCCCCAGCCCCGCGGCAACCTGGCGGTGCGGGACGAAGGCGAGCGGCCGGGCTGGAATGCCTGCATCCGCGCCTGCGCCGCGCCGCTGTACCAATGCCAGTCGCGCTGCGCCGCCGGTGCCTGCGGCGAGTGCGAAAGCCGCTACCAGGCCTGCAGCCGTGGCTGCGAGGCGCAACGCTAGGCCGCCGCTCCCCGCGGGCGGCGCCAGGCGCGCTGCTAAACTCATTCCACTCCATCCTCGCTCTGCGCGTGCCCAAATGACCGAACCCATGCTGATCGCCAAGAATGCGGACAAGGAACTCTTCCTGCTGCCGCGCCTTGCCAACCGCCACGGCCTCATCACCGGCGCCACCGGTACCGGCAAGACGGTCACGCTGCAGAAGATGGCGGAATCCTTCGCCGCCATCGGCGTGCCGGTGTTCCTGGCGGACGTCAAGGGCGACCTCTCCGGCATCGGCGCCGCCGGCGTCGCCAGCCCCAAGCTGCTGGAGCGCCTGGCCGCCATCGACATCCATGAATTCCAGCCGCGCGCCAACACCGCGGTGTTCTGGGACGTGTTCGGCGCCGGCGGCCACCCGGTGCGCGCCACCATCTCCGACATGGGGCCGCTGCTCCTCGCACGCCTGCTGAACCTGAACGACACCCAGGCCGGCGTGCTGCAGCTGGTGTTCAAGATCGCCGACGACGATGGCCTGCTGCTGCTGGATCTGAAGGACCTGCGCGCCATGGTCCAGTACGTGGGCGAGAACGCCAAACGCTACACCACCGAGTACGGCAATATCTCCGCCGCCTCCATCGGCGCCATCCAGCGCAACCTGCTGGCGCTGGAGGAGCAGGGCGGCGACGTGTTCTTCGGCGAGCCGATGCTCGACATCAACGACCTGATGCAGACCGACGCCGACGGCCGCGGCGTCATCAACGTACTGGCGGCGGAAAAGCTCTACCACTCGCCCAAGCTCTACTCCACCTTCCTGCTGTGGTTGCTGTCCGAGCTGTTCGAGCACCTGCCGGAGGTGGGTGACGTGGACAAGCCCAAGCTGGTGTTCTTCTTCGACGAGGCCCATCTGCTGTTCGCCGACGCGCCCAAGGCGCTGGTGGAGAAGGTGGAGCAGGTGGTGCGGCTGATCCGCTCCAAGGGTGTGGGCGTCTATTTCGTCACCCAGAATCCTCTGGACGTGCCGGAAACCGTGCTGGGCCAGCTCGGCAACCGGGTGCAGCACGCGCTGCGCGCCTTTACCCCGCGTGACCAGAAAGCGGTGAAGACCGCCGCCGACACCATGCGCGCCAACCCCGCCTTCGATGCGGCGGCGGCGATCACCGAGCTGGGCGTGGGCGAGGCGCTGATTTCCTTCCTCGACGAGAAAGGCCGGCCGGAGATGGTGGAGCGGGCGGCGGTGATCGCGCCGGCCTCCCGCCTGGGGCCGCTGACGCCGGAGGAGCGCAAGGCGGCGATCAGCACCTCGGTGCTCTACGGCCACTACGAGGCGATGGTGGATCGGGAGTCCGCCTACGAGCGCCTGCGGGCTGCCGCCCAGGCGTCGGCGGAGGCGGCGCCGGCCGGTGGCAGCGCCGGCGCATCGGCCGAGGGCAATATGGTGAACGACATCCTGTTCGGCTCCACCGGCCCGCGCGGCGGCCGCCGCGACGGCCTGGTGCAGATCGCCGCCAAGACGGTCACCCGCAGCATAGGCAGCACGCTGGGCCGCCAGATCGTGCGCGGCCTGCTCGGTTCCCTGCTGGGCGGCAGCAAGCGGCGCTGAGCCATCGGCGGGGGCCGGCGGATGCGGCGGGCTCAGTCCGGCGGCAGGCCGACCACCGCGTCTGCGAAGCCGGGGCGTAGCTCCTTGCAGTCATCTCTGGCGTCCCAGGGCAGGAAAGTGCGGACCTGCCGGACGCCCAGGTCGACCAGCTGGCGGACGACGCCGTCGCCTCCCCGCAGGTGGCCGCTGCCGATCAGTGCCACCACCAGCGTGCCCGGGCGGGCATCCAGCGCACTACGTATGCCTTGGGCGAAGGCACGGTCCCACACCAATTGGGCTTCGACGAAACGGGCGGCGGCTTCCGCGTCCGGCTTGCTGCCGTGGCCGCCGGCATGGCTGGCATGGATGGACGCCAGCCAGTCGCGGTAAGCTGCGCTGGCCGGCGCCGGCGCGCTCAGTCCCTCGCGGGCGTCTTCCTCCACCTGGGTGAAACCCTCACGGGTGACGCGGCGTATCAGTTCGCGGTCCACGTTCAGCGCCTGCAGCGGCAGGCGGGTGTCGCGGGCGTAGCGCAGGATAGGCAGGTAGAGTCCGGCGTCCATGCGCCACACCTGGTTCCAGTTGCTGCGCTCCAGGAAGGCCGCTTCGTCCAGTTCGCCGGCCACCCAGGCCTCCAGCGCCGGCTGGGCGCGGCGGGGGAACATCTCCAATGCCAGCGTGAGGTCCGGCCGCCTCGCCCGCAGCGCCTTCAGCGTCTCCAATTGCCAGCGGTGGTGAGCGTGGCTGTCATGGCGTTCGCCGAGCAGCACCGCCTGGGCGACCGCTGCCGCGGCCAGTGCTTCGTCGCTGGCTATTGCGCCCTTACCGGGCACCAGCCAGGTCCCGGTCTGGACACAGGCGGCGGCTTCTTCGGCCGCTGCCGGGAAAGGCAGCAAGGCCAGCGCGAGTACGCCAGGCAGGCGGCTGAGCAGGGTGCGCCGGGAGAGGAAGTCGTTTGTCATGGTCGCGGCCTGCTGCGGTGGAAAACCATATTGGATGCAAGGACTTGGCTGCTGTTCCCCGTTGCCGGGGAGCGCTTTGTATCCATATTGACCATAACATGCCCCCCCTCTACCATCCTGCGCCATGGACGCCGAACTCACCCAGCTGGAAACCCAGGTCGAACAACTCATCGGCCTCTACGAAAGTCTCAAGGCGGAGAACCGCGAGCTGCGCGCGCGCGTGGGCCGGCTGGAGGCCGACAACCGCAGCCTTTCCGACAAGGTCAAGCTTGCCGCAGACAAGCTCGAAGCCATGCTGGAAAAATTGCCCGAAGCCTGAGGACCTGTAAATGGAATCGCTGGACATCATGCTGCTGGGCAAGGAGTACCGCGTCTCCTGCCGTCCCGAGAACCGCGAGGGACTGCTGGCCGCAGTGGCCTACCTGGATGACAAGCTCGTCGAACTTGCGGAAAAAACGCACTCTTCCGGCGAGAAGCTGGCAGTCATGACCGCGCTCAACATCGCCCATGAATTCCTCCAGCACCAGCGCGGCAACGGGTTTGACATGCCTGCCGCGAAGCGTAGAATCGAACTCATGAAAGCGCGCCTCGATGGGGTGCTCGGCCAGCAAGAAAAGCTCTTCTGAGGCCGGGCCCGGGGCGCCAGGATCAATCCCCTGCAGTGTTCGTCGAAGTCGTAGATTCCTTGAACCAATAGTCGAGAGACTCGGTTGCCTACCTGATATGCCGTTGGTGTGCACGCCCCTTGCCGGGTGAGCCTGATGCGGAAGGAAAGCGACCTCCCTGAACCCTAGGTTCAGGATGCCCGACGGAGACGGCACAGGCGGGGGGCCATACAAAGGCGCGGGAAACCGCGCTTTTTTCTTTCGCCGCAGAGGCGGAAAACAGAAGGGCGGCCGGCGCATTGCGCGGGTCGCCCTTTCTTTTGCGTCAGCTTGCCTGCAATCCGCGGATATCGGCGCTGCCTCCGGCTCGTGGATTGCGTTGGCCCATTCCTTCCTGTCGCAGCAGTCGCTCCGGCCTCCCTCCAGGCTTCCGCTTCGCCCGCAGCTTCAGGCGTCGGCGAGATGCAGGCCTGCCGGGGCGCAGCCTGCTCCGTCATATGCAAGCGCCACGTCCGCGGCGCGGACCTGGGGGCTGAGCAGGGACGCGAGCAGCATGCCGGCGGCGAGGCCGAGTGTGCGGATGAATCTCATCTGGTTTTGTCTCCGTCTGTTGTCGTTTGTTGTCATGGGCCGGGCTGCCGCATAGGCGCGGATCTTGTGTCCGTGCGACCCGGAGAGGACTTTGCGCCTGCTTCCGCATGGCGAGCCATTCGCGTTTGCCCGTATCGGGATCGGAGAGGAAGTCTGCAAGAGATGGACAGACGTGCGCTGGCGAAGTGGTGACAATGCGGCGAACCGGTGCCGGCGATGGGCTTCTTGCCGAGAGCACTTTCTATCGGGCTTCCCCTGCGAGGAGCTAGGCGATGACTTCGACCCGAGCGGGCGTGGGAGCCCGGATGGATGGCCTGCTGGCGGTGGCCCGCTGCCGCAGTATCGAGGCGCTGCAGGGCGAGTGCCTGGATTATCTGCGGAGCCAGTTGCAGGGCCCGGCGGCCGGCGTGCCGGCCGCCGGTTTCTACCTCTTCGGCTCGGAAGCCTCTGCGCCCATGTGCCGGGCCGCGGGAGTGGAGGACGGTTTTCTGCATGAGTACGAGGATGAGGTGCGTTGCGCCGATCCTGTGCTGCAGCGCCTGGTGGCGGAGCGACGCTGCTTGACCGGAAGGGGCGTCCTCGGCACGGACTGGCCGGCCAGCCGGGCCGGCGCCCACCTGCGGCGCTGGGGTTACGGCCACAACATCCAGGGACCGCTGGTGGTGGAGGGGCGGGTGGTCGGGACGCTGAACGTGGCGGCTGCGCGCGGCGCCGGGGCCTTCCGGCCGCAGCAGGTCCAGCGCCTGGACTGGCTGTGCGCCGCCGCTTCGGCGGCGCTGGCGGGCATCGTCGAGCGCGATGCGCTGCGCGACGCGCTTGCCCAGTGGCGGGCGGCGCTGGATGTGCTGCCGGTTCCCGTCGTGGTCAGCGATGCAAAGGGCCGGGCGACCCTGCTCAATCGCCCGGCGCTGGCCCGGGTGGCCCGCGACGGTGCCCTGCCGGGCGCCTTGTCCGCCTACCTCGAGGCTGCGGCCTGTGCCGGCGAGCGGCCAGCGACCGCGCTGCCGGTGGATGCTCCCACGCTGACGGTGCCGCTGGGCGACCTGGACGACCACTTCCTCAGCGCCTGGCTGCCGCAGGCCTCTGGGACGGCCTCCCTGGCGGAGCCGCTGCCGCCCCGCGCGGCCGCGGTGGCCCGCCTGCTCTGCGACGGCGCGTCCAACAAGGCGATTGCCCGCGCGCTCGGCATTTCCGAGCACACGGCCAAGGAGCATGTCGCCCATCTGTGCCGCCGTCTGGCGGCGCGCAATCGCACGGAGTTGGTCAGCAAGCTGCTCGCTGGCTGAGCCATCCCCCCGAATGGCGGGATTGTTCCTCTTCCGCTGCCTTCCTACATTGGGGCCGGACCGCCGATGGCGGTTTTCCTACCCCATCCACAGGAGAGCACGACGATGAGCGCAGCCCTGGCAGCAGTATCCAGCACCGAGACCAAGGACCCGGTCCAGCACTGTAGGTTGAACGACGGCGGGTTCATCACCCGGACCGAGCAGATTCCCTGGACCCGCCTGAACAAGCCGGGCCTGGAAGGCATCTGCTACAAGATCCTCAATTTCGATGAGAACCGCGGTTACATGGTGGTGCTGAACACCTTCGATCCCGGCTCCCGTTTCGTGCCTCACAAGCACCTGGGCGCGGTCGAGATCTTCATGCTGTCCGGCTCCTTCTTCTACGACAACGGCCAGGTGTTCGCCAACGACTTCATGCTGGAAGCCGGCGGCGTCACCCATGCGCCGGGTTCGGACGAGGGGGCGCTGATGCTGGCGATCTTCCACGGCCCGCTGCAGGTGCTGGACGGCGAAGGCAATGTACTGGTCACCGTCGGCATCGACGAGATGTACGAACTCGCCAAGGAGGCCGGCGCGGTTGCCCACCTGCCCAAGACCGAACACCGGGTGGCGCTCACCGCCGGTCGCTGATCCCGCTTTCGCGGCGCGGGCACGGCGGGCAAGCCGCGAGCCCGTCCTGCCGCCCGCCCCGGCCGGGTGGGGCGCCCCCTCGCCGGCCGGGCGCGTTAAGCTTCGCTCCCTTGGCGCGTTCGCGCCGTGAGCGCTGCCGTCATACCTTGCGGCCGCGGAGGGAGGAAGCGATGCGCTACTGGCTGATGAAGTCCGAACCGGACGATGTTTCCATCGACGATCTGGCCGCCCGGCCCGGCGGCACCGTGCCCTGGTACGGGGTGCGCAACTACCAGGCGCGCAACCTGATGCGGGATGCGATGACGGTGGGCGATCCGGTGTTCTTCTACCACTCCAGCTGTGCCGAGCCGGGCATTGCCGGCATCGCCCGGGTTGCCAGCACCGCCTACCCGGACGCCACCCAGTTCGACCCCGCCAGCCCCTACTACGACGCCAAGGCCACGCCGGAGACGCCGCGCTGGCTGAATGTGGATGTGCAGTTCGTGCGCAAGACCCGGCTGATCGGCCTGGCCGAGTTGCGTACCCATGCGGAACTGGCCAACATGCGCGTCCTTGCACGCGGCAACCGGCTGTCGATCACCGAGGTCGAGCCGGCCGAGTGGCGCTTCATCACCCGCGAGCTGATGGGCCTGCGGGAGGACTGAGCGGCGCGGCGGCTGCGGCTGCCAGGACCGATCGGCGGAAAAGAACCAGGGAGGAGAGACAGGGTGGAATTCGATCTGTGGTGGCTGAGCTATCCCTTGCTCGGCGCGGTGGTGGGTTTCTTTGCCGGCTTGCTCGGCGTGGGCGGCGGCGGCATCACCGTGCCCATCCTCACCAGCCTGTTCATCGCCCAGGGTTTCCCCCATGAGCAGGTGGTGCACCTGGCGCTGGGCACCTCGATGGCGGCCATCGTCATGACCTCCATCTCCAGCATGCGCGCCCACCACGGCCACGGCGCGGTGCGCTGGGACGTGGTGCGCAACATCACCCCGGCGGTGCTGGTCGGCACCTTCGGCGGCACCTTCGTCGCCTCGGCGGTGGATACCGTGCCGCTGGCCATCTTCTTCGCCTTGTTCATGAGCTACGTGGCGGTGCAGATGCTGCTCAACGTCAAGCCCAGGCCCAGCCGTTCCCTGCCCGGCGCGGTGGGCATGAGCGCGGCCGGGCTGGGCATAGGCGGGGTGTCGGCGCTGGTCGCCATCGGCGGCGGTTCGCTGTCGGTGCCCTTCCTCACCTGGTGCAACGTCAAGGTGCACAACGCCATCGGCACCTCGGCCGCCATCGGCTTGCCGATCGCGGTGGCGGGCGCCATCGGCTACCTGGTGAATGGCTGGAGCGTGGACGGGCTGCCGCGCTACTCCGCCGGCTTCGTCTATCTGCCGGCGCTGGTGCTGATCACCGCGGTCAGCACCTTCACCGCGCCGGTCGGCGCCCGGCTGGCCCACAAGCTGCCGGTGGCGACGCTGAAGAAGGTGTTCGCCGGCGTCATCGTGCTGCTGATCGTGAAGATGCTCTACGGCCTGCTGGGCTGAGCCAGCGCCGCGGCCGCCGCGCCGGCACCGGCCGAGGCGGCGGCGCCTTCCACCAACTGCATGCGCGAGGCCGGCAGCGAAACCGTGATGCCTTCCGTGTTCAGATGGCGCAGCAGTTCGAGGTTGATCGCCTGCTGCACGTCCATGTAGCGGTTGAAGTCGGCCACCAGCACGTAATACACCACCTCGAAGTTGAGCGCGGCGGCGCCGAAGCCCTGGAAGTGGGCGCGGTCGAAGCGCACCTCGTCCTGGCTTTCGACGATCTGCCGCAGCACCTGCGGCAGGCGCGCCACCTTGTCCGCTGGCGTGTCGTGGCCGATGCCGAAGCCGAACACGATGCGCCGCTCCTGCATGCGCTTGTAGTTGCGGATGCGGCTGCCCAGCAGGTCGGCGTTGGACATCACCACCTGCTCTCCGGACAGGCTGCGGATGCGGGTGGTCTTGAGGCCGACGTATTCCACCGTGCCCAGCACATCGCCGACGATGATGAAGTCGCCGACGACGAAGGGCTTGTCCAGCGCGATGGAGAGCGAGGCGAACAGGTCGCCGAGGATGTTCTGCACCGCCAGCGCCACCGCGACGCCGCCTATGCCCAGCGAGGCCACCAGTGCGGTGACGTTGAAGCCGAGCTGGTCCAGCACCAGGATGAGCACCACCGACCACAGCGCCAGCCGGGTGATGAACCCGAGTAGCGCCATGGAGGTGATGCTGTCGCCATCGCCCCGGTCGCGCTGCTCCTGCTGGCGGCGGCCCAGCCAGGCGCGCACCGCGCCATTGCCCCACAGGCCGCACTGCAGGAACAGCAGCGCCATCACCACCCGGCTCAACAGCGTTTCCAGGTTGTCCGGCAGATCCAGGTTCATGCCGGCCACCAGCACCGACACGGCGGCCAGCATCCAGCCGCGGGTGGCGGCCAGCAGTTCCACCGCCAGGGCGTAGAGGCGGTAGCTGCTCTCGCGTGCGCGGGCGGCAAGGCGGCTGCGGATGAAGCGCCGCAGCATCAGCAGCAGCAGGAAGAGGCCGCCGCCCAAGGCGACGGCGAGCCAGACGGTTTCGGCCGAGTTGTGGGTGATGAGGTGCTGGAAGAAGGACATGCCGGGCGGTTCTCCTGGAGTGAGTTGGGGCGGCCGTCGCGCGGCCGGCCGCCGGGGGGCGAAGGGCGCGCGCGGTGTGGCGGGGAAGGGAAGGGCGCTTCGCGCCGCCCTGCCTTTACGAGGCCGCTGGCGGCGGATGGTTCAGGCCGCGGGCGAAACGCGCCGCAAGGGGCGGCGGCACCGGGCGCGGAAAAGGGTGCGGGCAAGCACCACGAAACGCTGGCGCGATGCTTGCTGTTGCTGCGCCTATTCAACCCCTGACGCCAAGCAGAAGCCCCATCCCCATGAGCCCGGTACCCAATCTGCACGACTTGCTAGAACTCGCCACCACCGACCTGCTGACCCTCACCGAGGGTCTGGAGCCCCGCGAGCTGGCCGCCAGCCGGCTTACCCGCGCCGAAACCGAGAAGCGCCTGCGCCGCGTCGCGGCCATCGCCGCCGGCCTGCCGGACGAAGCGCGGGCGGCCCTGCCGGAGCTGGACTGGGATGCCTGGCGCCAGGTGGGCGAGGCGCTCGCCGCCGGCCCGCTGGCGGCGGAGGTGCTGTGGACGGCGGCGCGTGAGCTGGCCACCGAGACCTTGCAGTGGCTGCGGGTCTACCGCGAGGCCAACCCCGCCTGGTGGCAGTCGGCGGCGTGAGCGGGATGAAGGACGACATTGTCGGGAAGGCGACAGCGCCGCCGGCGGGCGGCCTCCGCACTCAACTGGACTGGTCCGCCTACGAAGCCAGTGCCGCCGGCGGCTTCGGGGATAGCTTCGGGAGTGGCTTCGGAGGGGCTGCTGACGGCGGCTTCGGCGCCCCGTATGACGGCTCCTGCCCGCCGGCCGGGTCCGCCGACGCCGGCACCGGCTATCTCCGCGCGGCGGCGCTGTGCCAGGGCAAGGGTCAGTGTCAGCGCAAGGAAGGCGCAGGGGTGATGTGCCCCAGCTTCCGCGCCACCGATGAGCCGCTGCATTCCACCCGCGGCCGGGCCGAAGCGCTGCGCGAGTTGCTGGAGAGCGGCGCCGGAGCGGAGATCGACTTCGCCTCGCCCCGGGTGGCGGAGGCGATGGCGCTGTGCCTGGGCTGCAAGGGCTGCAAGCGGGAGTGCCCGAACGGCGTGGACATGGCGCTGCTGCGCACCGAGTTCCTCGCCCAGCGCGCCGCCCGGCTGGGCGTGCCGCGACGCGACCGCCTGTTCGCCGGCATCGCCCGCCGGGCCCGCGGCCGCGGGCTGCTGCGCGCAGTGCTCGCCCTGCGCAACCGCTTGCCGCTGCTGGCCGGGCTAACCGAGCGCCTGTTCGGCATCGCCCGCGATCGCAGCCTGCCCCTGCCGGCGGCCCGGCCCTTCGAGCCGGCTGCGTCCGCGGCCGCAAGCGATGGCCGCGACGTGTTGCTGCTGGTGGACAGCTTCAGTCGCGGCTTCGAACCGGAAGTGGCGCAGGCGGCGCTGGAGGTGCTGCAGGCGGCGGGCTACGCGGTGCGGGTGCTGGCCCCGGCGGCCGACGATGCCGAGCCGCAGCGGCCGCTGTGCTGCGGCCGTTCGCTGCTGTCCTACGGCCTGGTGGAGCAGGCACGGGCGGAAGCGCGGCGGACGATGGCCGCGCTGGCGCCCGCGATTGCCGCCGGCACGCCGGTGATCGGGCTGGAGCCCTCCTGCCTCTACATGCTGAAGGATGAGTACTTCAGCCTGGGGCTCGGCGAGGCGGTCGGCCGGCTGGCGCCGCGGGTCTTCCTGCTGGAGGAGTTCCTCGCCAGCGAACAGGCGGCGGGGCGGCTGAAGCTGGTGTTGAAGCCGCTGCCCGGGCCGGCGGCGCTGGTGCACGGCCATTGCCACCAGAAGGCGCAGGGCGGCATGGGAGCGGTGCAGGCGGTGCTGGGCTTGATTCCGGGTTTCGAGTTCAGGCTGGCCGAGGCCGGCTGCTGCGGCATGGCCGGCAGCTTTGGGCTGGAGGCGGAGCATGCGGCGTTGTCGCGGCGCATCGGCGAATCCGCCCTGCTGCCGGCGGTGCGGGCACTGGCGCCGGCCGCGCCGGTGGTGGCGGACGGTTTCTCCTGCCGCCACCAGATCCGCGACGGCGCTGGCCGGCGTGCCGAGCATGTGGCCCTGCTGCTGAGGCGGGCGCTGGCCTGAGGCCGCCGCCGGGCTGGAATGAAAAAGGGCGCCTGCGGCAGGCGCCCTTTTTCGGCACGGTGGCCGGACCCGGGGGCCTAACGCGCCTCGTAAGGCAGCAGGGTAGGCGCGCTCTGGTCGGCGCCGTTTGCGGCGGCTCTGGCCGGGTCGGAGTCCAGGCTGGCGTCGAAGCCGAACAGGCTGCCGGCCCACAGGAACACCAGCCACACCAGGAGGCCGAAGGGCATGTAGCCGAAGTAACCCAGCAGCGGCATTTCGGCGAAGATGTGGATGACGTTCACGTAGGGGATGTCATACACCCAGTAATTCGGATTGGTGGCCGGCACCGGGTTGGGATTGGCGCTGCCCCAGTTCCACAGCTCCCAGAAGAAACCGTTGCACAGCGAGGCGAGCGCGATCAGCACCAGCGGCGTCCAGTTGCCCTGGGCCAGCGCGGTGAAGGGCGTCCAGATGCCCTTGCGGATCAGCTGGCCGCCGATGACCACCATCGGCCCTATCCACAGCACCCAGAATAGCGGCAGCGGCAGGAACACCATCAGCACGATCAGCGCGAAGCCGGCCACCAGCAGCAGCGTGCCCGGCAGCGGCAGCCTGGGGCCGCTGGCATAGCGCGCGCCAAGCTTGGGAAAGGTGCGCAGCAGGGAGTACCACTCGAAGATGGCCGGCCACACGGTGGTGTAGGCGATCAGGAACAGCAGCACCACGGTGGAGTGGCTGAGCTCCGGCATGTGGCCGTTGGGGTAGTACCAGTTGCTGAAGACGAAGTAGTTGTAATACTCGAAGTAGTACCAGCCGCCGACCGACACCAGCGCCGACAGCAGCAGCGTCTTCGGCTTCTTCGCCAGCAGCGAGTTGCCATTGGAGCGGCGGTAGGCGATGCCGTCCAGCACCAGGATGAAGCCCCACCACATCGGGCTGAAGGCGTAATAGACCAGATCGCCGAAGGGCGTTACCCGCGCCCACATCAGCCACCAGAAGAACAGGGTGAACACCAGGCCGACCCAGAACCACGCCGGGAAGGGTGCCTTGGGTGAGGGCGCAGGCGGCGCCACCGGGCGGAAGCCGAACAGGCGGGGGAAGAGCAGCAAGGCCCCCACCGCCAGCTCGGCCACCAGCACGGCGATGAAGTAGTAGAGGTTGAAGGCCGGTTCCTGGGTGACGAACTCCGGCGGGAATACGCCGAACTTGGGCGGCAGGTGAGTATCCGGATAGGCGAACCAGGCGGCGACCAGCGGCAGCACGAGGGTGGCGAGCACCGGCCACAGCAGGCTCCATTTGGATGGCGTATGCATCTTGGGCTCCGAGGGGTGGAGCCGGATTATCTGTTCCGGGTTATGCCGGATGTCTAGCCGGCTTTTGCGCGGGATGTCGAATAGATCACGGTGCGGTCCCGGTGAGGCCGTCGGTCAGGCCGTCGCGCAGCTTGCGCCGCCGCTTGTGCTCGTACATCCGCATGTCGGCCAGCTGCTTGAGCTCGTCCTTGCCGGGATTCTCCAGCACCCGCACCGAGCCGTAGCTGGCGCCGCTGAAGACGAAGCCGCTGTCGCGCAGCCCCTCGGCGGTGGCTCCTATCAGTGCTTCCACCCGGACGAAGTCGCCGTCCGGCGCGGTGATGGCGAACTCGTCGCCGCCCAGGCGGTGCAGGGTGGCCTCCGCGCCCAGGCGCTCCGCCAGGCTGACGGCGAACAGGCGGATCAGTTCGTCGCCGCGGTGGTGGCCGAAGGTGTCGTTGTAGCGCTTGAGGCCGTCCAGATCGACGAAAGTGAGGCTGCCGGCGGCCGGCAGTTCGGCCATCGCCAGTTCCAGCGCGTAGCGGTTGGGCAGGCCGGTGAGGGCGTCGGTATAGGCCACCCGCAGGTTTTCCTCGGCGCGCGCCAGCGCCTCGTCCTTCTCGCGGTGCAGCTGGGCGAACTGGTAGGACAGCACCAGCGCCAGCAGCAGCACCTCGATGGCCACCGCCAGCAGCCCCAGGTGCTCCACGTAGAAGGCCTCGTAGCCCTCCAGCCGCAGCAGGGTGATGGAGGTGACTCCGGGAATGAAGAAGGCGATGTTGGCCACCAGATAAAGGCGTGCGGAGGGGTTGCCGCGCAGCGCGCAGAGGGTGCCGGCGCCGAGGCCGAACAGCAGGAACAGGCCGACGCCGTAGCGGTCCAGCTCCAGCGACCAGCTCGGCCGTACGGCCGCCACCACCACGAACATCGCCAGCACCATCAGCAGGACGCGGCTGAGGCGGTGGAGGTGGGGATGGTTGTCGCGGCGTATCTCCAGCAGCGCCCGCACGAACAGGATGTAGGCGATGTTGGAGAACAGGATGGGCACGCTGATGAGGTAGAACCAGCGGATGCCGAACAGGTCCGGGAACACCAGCAGCGCGCTGCCGTTGTAGAGCAGGTTGCCGAGGATGAAGAGGGCGTACATGCCTTCCACCGCGCGGCGGCGGGCGACGGCCAGGCTGGCGTAGTACAGGCCCAGGCCAAGGAATACGCCCAGGCACGCCAGAGTGAGGGCGTTGCCCGGCTTGATGGATGCGCGGTAGTGCGCCAGCGGTGCGAGGTAAGGCTCCGGCTGGGCGAGGAAGAAGGGCGAATCGACCTCGGTGACCAGCAGGTATTCGCCGGCATCCAGCTCGAAGTCGCGGCCGTGGCGGAGGAAATAGGCGTTGTCCGCGCTGGAGCGTATGCCGCCCTCGGCCACCTGGGTCAGGCCCTCGGCACCGTACAGGTGATGGCGGAAGTTGCCGATGACGCTGGAGTTGCGGAAGTCCAGCACGTATTGGCCGGGCGTGCTCACCTGCACGCGGGCGACATACCAGAAGCGGCCACCGGTGGCCGGCAGCCGCTCCACCGCCGGCAGGCCGCGCAGTTCGGGCGGGAAGGGCCTGTCCTGTTGCAGTGTGGCGGTGGGGCGGAACCAGTTGCCGGCCAGGTCCAGCGCCGCGGCGCTGGCACTCGCCGGCAGCAGCGCGAGCAGCGCCGCCGCCAGCATCAGCAGGGCGCACAAAAACGCGCCGGCGGGAGGGCGCCGGCGCGGCAGGGCTGCGGCAACGAAGGTCATGACTTCAATGATGGCCGAGAGGCCGGCGCTCCCGCGTGATCCAGGTCATGAATCCTTCTTCGTCATCGCGGCAAAAGCAATAGCCGCATTCCGATTGGATGGCTGGCGGCGGCGCGCGCGTTGCAGAAAAGCCGCGCGGGCATTCGTCGGCTCGCGTCTGCGCCTGGCCGGTGGCGGAGAAGGCCCTGCCGCGGCAGGCGCGCCGGTGCCGGGGCGGCTTACTTGCCGTCCGCCAGCGCCCGGCTCATCACGTCCAGGTTGTGCCGCATCATCGAGATGTAGTCCGGCGCGGGGCCGCCGGCGGGCGACAGCGCGTCGGAGTACAGGGTGCCGCCGACGCGGGCGCCGCCTTCGCTGCGGATGCGCTCCAGCAGGCGGGGGTCGGTGATGTTCTCCAGGAACACCGCCGGCACTTTTTCGCGGCGGATCTGGGTGATCAGGCTGGCGACGCCGCGGGCGGTGGGTTCGGCGCTGTTGGCGACGCCTACCGGCGCCAGGAAGCGGATGCCGTAGGCGCGGCCGAAGTAGGCGAAGGCGGCGTGGGAGCTCACTACCTTGCGCCGTGCCGGCGGCAGCGCGCCCAGGGTGCGGCGGATGTCGGCGTCCAGCACCTGCAGGCGGGCGTCGTAACCGGCGGCGCTGGCGCGGTAGGCCTCGGCGCCGGCCGGGTCGGCGGCGGCCAGCGCGGCGGCGATGTTGGCGACGTAGCGCCGCACGTTGGCCACGTCCTGCCAGGCATGGGGGTCGATGCCGTGTTCGCCGTGCTGGTGGCCATGGTCGTGATCGTGGCCGTGCTCGTCCTCCTGCTCTTCCTCGCTCGCCAGCGTGGCGACGCCATCGCTGGCGACCACCAGCGGTCCGCGGTAGCCGGCGGCGGCGGCGAGGCGCACCAGCCAGTCGTCGAAGCCCAGGCCGTTCACCACCACTACTTTGGCGGCGCCCACCTGGCGGGCATCCGAGGGGCGGGGCTGGAAGGAGTGGGCGTCCTCGTCCGGCCCGACCAGGCTGCGCACCGCGACGCGCTCGCCGCCTACCTGCTGCACCAGATCGCCCAGCAGGCTGAAGCTGGTGACCACCTCCAGCGGCGCCGCCTGGGCGTTGCCGAGCATGAACGGCAGCAGGGCGAGGGCGACCAGTTGGGCGCGGCAGCGGGCGAGGGCGCGGCGGAAGGCGGTCATGGGCGTAGGCTCAGGATTCGAGATGGCGGCGCAGCGGCAGGCGGCCGGCGAGCAGGCCGCCCGGCGCGGCCAGCAGGGAGGCGAAATAGACCAGGCCGCACATCAGCACGATGGCGGGGCCGGCGGGCACGTCGGCATGGTAGGAAACCAGCAGCCCGGCGACGCCGCTGCCGAAGGCGAACAGCACCGCCAGCAGCAGCAGCGCCGGCAGGCCGCGCGCCCACAGCCGGGCGGCGGCGGCGGGCAGGATCATGATGCCGACCGCCATCAGCGTACCCAGCGCATGGAAGCCGGCTACCAGATTCAGCACCACCAGCACCAGGAAGCCGTAGTGCGCCACCGGCGACCAGCCGCTCACCGCGCGCAGGAAGGCCGGGTCGAAGCACTCCAGCACCAGGGGGCGGAACAGCAGGGCGAGGCCGAACAGGGTGACGGTGGCGATGCCGGCGATGAGCAGCAGCGAGCCGTCGTCCAGCGCCAGCACCGAGCCGAACAGCACATGCAGCAGGTCCAGGTTCTTGCCGCGCAGCGAGACGATCATGACGCCGGCGGCCAGCGACAGCAGGTAGAAGGCCGCCAGGCTGGCGTCCTCTTTCAGCACCGAGCTGCGGGTGACCAGGCCGGCGGCGAACACCACCACCAGGCCGGCGACGATGCCGCCCACCGTCATGGCGCCCAGCGACAGGCCGAAGGCGAGGTAGCCGAGCGCGGCGCCGGGCAGGATGGCGTGGCTCATCGCATCGCCCATCAGGCTCATGCGCCGCAGCATCAGGAAAACGCCCACCGGCGTCGCGCCCAGCGACAGCGCCAGGCAGCCGGCCAGCGCGCGGCGCATGAAGCCGAAGTCGGCGAAGGGAGACAGCAGCAGTTCCGTCATTTGTCGTCCCGGCGGCAGGCGGCGGCGTGGTCGTCGAAGGCTTCGGAGAGGTGGCGGGCGCGGTGCAGCAGCGGCTCGGTGAGCACCTCGGCGGTGGGGCCGCTGGCCACCAACTCGCGCGCCAGCAGCAGGCAGCTGGGGAAATGGCGGCGCACCTGCTCGAAGTCGTGCACCACCGCCAGCACCGTGCGGCCTTCCGCATGCCAGCCGAGGATGATGGCGACCAGGTCTTCCACCGTGCGCACGTCGATGGCGGCGAAGGGTTCGTCCAGCAGGATCACCGGCGCATCCTGCAGGATGAGGCGGGCGAAGCGGGCGCGCTGCAGCTGGCCGCCGGACAGCGAACCGATGGGGCGCGACTCGAAGCCGGACAGGCCGACTGCCGCCAGCGCCGCCAGCACCCGGCGGCGGCGCCCGCCGTCCAGCCGGCCGAAGGCGCCCAGCTCGCGCCACAGGCCCATGGCCACCATGTCGAAGACGGAGACCGGGAAGCTGTGGTCCAGCTCGCCGCGCTGCGGCATGTAGGCGACGTCGCGATGCGGATCGCAACCGAGGCGGATGGTGCCGCCTATCGGCCGCAGTTCGCCGGCCACGCCCTTCAGCAGGGTGGACTTGCCGGCGCCATTGGGGCCGATGACGGCCACCAGCGCGCCGGCGGGTATTTCGGCGCTGAGGTGATGCACCGCCGGGTGGCGGTCGTAGCCCAGTGTCAGATCCTCGAAGGCCAGCAGCGGCGGACGGACGGGGGCGTGGGCCAGCGGCAGGGCGGCGTTCATGTGCGCATCGCCCAGTTCAGCGTCAGCCACAACAGGCCGCTGGCCGCCACCGCGATCGCCAGCCGTGCCGCCAGCCCGGTGCCCAGCAGGCTGCGCTTCACCTTGGGCCGCGCTGGCCGGTGCTCGTGCGCATGGCCGTGGTCATGCACGGCCGCCGGTGCGAGCGGGGAAGCGGGAGAGGGAGCGGTGGGACGGGTGGGCATCGGAGGGAGCCGGAGCTGGAGAAGGGGCCGGTCGCGCCGGCGGAAGGTGCTGAAAGAGCGGCGGGTCAGCTGCTTGTCCGGGTGACGGGGCGTGCAAAAACGGGGGGCGAATGATGCAACACTGTTGCAGTAAAGGCAATCCCGACTGTCGTCAGCGCCGCCGCCTCGCCGCCGGGCCGGCCCGTTGCACGCCACAGTCCGGACAGGCGCCGTGGATGACGAGTTCGGCGCGCTCCAGCTGGAAGCCGGCCGGCAGCGCCACCGCCACCGCCGGCTCCAGGCCTTCCAGGCAGATCACCTGGCCGCAGCAGTCGCAATGGAAATGGGCATGGCGGTGGCCGTCGGCGCGCAGCAGCTCGAAACGCCAGGCGCGGTCGCTGCCGCTGCCGGCGATGCGCCGCGCCAGCGCTTGCTCCACCAGCCAGTCCAGCGCGCGGTAGAGGGTCACCCGGTCGTGGGCGATGTCGGCGGCGGCCAGTTCGGCGCCCAACTCGTCGTGGCTCATCGGGCGGTCGCTGGCCTGCAGGATCTCCAGCACCGCCACCCGGGTGCGGGTGACGCGGCCGCCGCGGGCGGCGATCAGCGCGCGTGCATCGGCAGGCACGTCATGGGCCTCGGCGGGCGCGGTGTGCGTTTGGCGGGCTTCGGGCTGGGTCATGGCGGGGCAATTTGCGGGCGATATTGCAACATTGTAGCATTTGCATCCCTTCCCGCCATGCCCTTCCGGTGCCGCCATGAGACTGCCGCTCGCCCTCCTGCTCGCCTGCTTCTGTTCCGCCGCCCGCGCCCAGCATGCTGCCCACGACCACGGCGTGGCCGAGCTGCGGGTGGCGCTGGAGGGCAGGATGCTGCAGGTCGAATACGCCAGCCCGCTGGATACCCTGGTGGGTTTCGAGCATGCGCCCAGCGATGAGCGCCAGCACCGTCTGCTGGCCGAGGCGGAGGCTACTCTGCGCAACGCCGGCCGCTTGTTCCGCCTGCCAGCTGCCGCCGGCTGCGGGCTGAAGACGGTGGAGCTGTCCTCGCCCTGGGCGCTGGCGCGCCAGGAGCCCGCCGCCGAGGTCGAGCACGACCACTCGCATGCCGCCGGCGGCCATGCCGAGATGGAGGTGGCCTACACCTTCGAATGCGGTCGGCCGCAGGCGCTGGACACGCTGGAGGTGCTGGTGTTCGATGCCTTCCCGCGCACCCGCGAGGTTCGCGCCGAGCGTGTCTCCGAGCGCGGCCAGGCGGCGCAGGTGCTGAACCCGCAGCGTCGCCAGCTGCCGCTGTGAGGCCGGCCATGTGGCATGACGAAGGCCGAGGGCCGGGGCAGCCAGGTCTCCGCCGGGGTCGAGCCGGATGAGCGAGGCGGTGATGGTGCAGGGCTTGCGCTTCCGCTGGCCGGGCGCGGCAGCGGACTGCCTGGCGGTGGAGGATTTCCGCCTCGCCGCCGGCGAGCGGGTGTTCCTGCGCGGCCCCAGCGGCAGCGGCAAGAGCACCCTGCTGTCGCTGATCGGCGGCGTGCTGCTGCCGGACGCCGGCACGGTGGCGGTGCATGGGCAGGACCTGGCGGCCTTGCCGGCGGGTCGGCGCGACCGCTACCGGGCGGACCACGTCGGCTTCGTCTTCCAACTCTTCAATCTGCTGCCTTACCTTTCGGTGCTGGACAACATCCTGCTGCCCTGCCGCTTCTCGCCCTTGCGGGCGCGGCGCCTGGCCGAGGCCGCTACCACGCCGGTGGACGAGGCGCTGCGGCTGGCGGCGCGGCTGGATCTGGACGCGGCCCTGCTGGGCCGCAACGCGGCGGCACTGTCCGTGGGCCAGCAGCAGCGGGTGGCGGCGGCGCGGGCGCTGATCGGCCGGCCTGCGCTGGTGGTGGCGGACGAGCCGACCTCGGCGCTGGACGCCGACCGCCAGCAAGCCTTCCTGGATCTGCTGCTGGGCGAATGCGCGGCGGCCGGCGCGGCGCTGCTCTTCGTCAGCCACGATGGCCGGCTGGCGGGGCATTTCGACCGGGTGGCGGACCTCGCCGCACTCAACCGCGCCGATGCCGGAGCCGGGCGATGAAGCCGCGCTTCGGCCTGCTGTGGCATCTGTGCTGGCGCAGCATCCTCAACCGCCGGCTGTCGGTGGCGCTGACGGTGGTCGCGGTGGGGCTGTCGGTGGCGATGCTGATCGGTGTCGAGCGCCTGCGCAGCGACGCCCGCGCCGCCTTCGCCCAGACCATCTCCGGCACGGATCTGGTGGTCGGCGCCCGCGGCGGCGGCGCGCAGCTGCTGCTCTACTCGGTGTTCCACATCGGCAACGCCAGCAACGAAATTTCCTGGGACAGCGTGCAGCGCATCGCCTCGATGCCGCAGGTGGACTGGGTGGTGCCGCTGGCGCTGGGCGACTCCCACCGCGGCTTCCGGGTGGTCGGCACCACGGCGGCCTATTTCGAGCACTACCGCTATGGCGAGCGCCGCAGCCTCGCCTTCGCCGAGGGCCGTGCCTTCGGCGACGTGTTCGAGACGGTGCTGGGTGCCGAGGTGGCGGCGCGCCACGGCTATCGCGTCGGCGACCGCATCGTGCTCAGCCACGGCGCCGGCGCCGACGGCACCCGCTTCGCCGAGCATGCGGACAAGCCCTTCACCGTGGTCGGCATCCTGGCGCGCAGCGGCACGCCGGTGGATCGCTCGGTGCTGGTGAGCCTGGAGGGCATCGCCGCCATCCATGTGGACTGGGCCGGCGGCGCCCCCATCCCCGGCCTCAGCATCGCGCCGGAGCATGTGCGCAAGTTCGACCTGCGGCCGAAGACGGTGACCGCCGCGCTGGTCGGGCTGAAGAGCCGTATCGCGGTGTTCCGGGTGCAGCGCGCGATCAACACCGACACCGCCGAGCCGCTGTCCGCGGTGCTGCCGGGCGCCACGCTGCAGGAGCTGTGGAACCTGGTGGGCATGGCCGAGCAGGCGCTGCTGGCGGTGTCGGCGCTGGTGGTGGCGGTCGGCCTTGCGGGGCTGGTGGCGGTGATGGTGGCCGGCCTGGGCGAGCGGCGGCGGGAGCTGGCCATCCTGCGCGCGCTGGGCGCCGGGCCGCGACAGGTGTTCGCGCTGCTGGCGCTGGAGAGCCTCGCCGCCAGCGCCGCCGGCATCGCTCTCGGCCTCGCGCTGGTGTATGGTGCGGCCGCGCTCGCCGGCCCCTGGCTGCAGGCCGGGTACGGGGTGGCGCTGAGCCTGGGCTGGCCTGGTGCGGCGGAGTTGCGGCTGCTGGCCGCGGTGTTCGCTGCCAGCCTGCTCGCCAGCGTGCTGCCCGGCTTGCGGGCCTACCGTTATTCGCTGGCCGATGGCATGACGATCAGGATCTGACCATGAAACGCTTCTTGCGACTTTCTCCGCTGCGCCGCCTTGCCACCGTGGCGCTGCTGTGTCTCGCCGCTACCGGCCTGGCGCTGGGCGGCCGTGCCGCGCTGGCCGAGAAGCCGGCACCGGCCGCCGACTACAAGGTGGGCGACCGCCTGGCGCCCAAGGGCGCCGCCGCCGGCGCCTTCCGCGAGATCAGCTGGGACGACCTCATCCCGGCCGACTGGAACCCGGAGAAGTTTTTCGAGACGCTGGACCTCTCCGACCTGCAGGACAACGATCCGCGCGCGCTGGAAGCGATGAACCGCATCCGCGCCGAGTGGGACAAGGCGCCGGTGGTGGAGAAGCTGGCCGGCAGCCGGGTACGCATTCCCGGTTTCATCGTGCCGCTGGAAAGCGACGGCAAGACCATCAAGGAATTCCTGCTGGTGCCTTACTTTGGCGCCTGCGTGCATGTGCCGCCGCCGCCGGCCAACCAGCTCATCCACGTGATCCCGGACAAGCCGGTGCCGGCGGCCTGGAACATGGCGCCGGTGTGGGTGAACGGGGTGATGGCGATCAGCCGGGTGGAGTCCGACATGGGCACCGCCGGTTACGCGATGCGCGGCATCAAGGTGGAGGAGTACAAGGAGCCGTTGCCGCGCTGAGGTATTGCGCGCGGCTTGGGCTGCGGCTGGCAACTGGCGGGGCCGAAGCGGCCCGTGGGCCGGGGCCGCCCTCAGTCGGCGATCAGCGCCGAGAATTCCCGGTTCAGCAGCGCGGCGTTGCCGAGATTGAGTTCCAGCAGGCGGCGCAGGTGGGTGATGCTGTCGAGGTCGATCTCGCGGCACACCAGCCCGAGGCGGCGGCCTTCGCGGTGGGCCACGTCGCCCTCCATGCGCACCGCGGTGCCGGCGTCGTCCAGGCGCAGCTCCAGCATGCAGCGGCCGCCCACCTCCAGGCTGGGCGGCGTGCTTTCCTCCTGCAACACCAGCAGCGCGCCCTTCAGCGACAGGTCGCAGATCTCGCAGGCGGTCTCGGTGTCATCCACCAGCAGATGAGCGCCGCTCTGGAAGCGGATGCGGGAAAATTTGCGCTGTTCGGTTTGCATGCAGGGAGCTCCGCGGAATGGCCGCAGCAGGCCGGGGTGGATGTCTCTCATTGTGGAAGGGGCGCGCGAGGCCCGCAAGCCGTGGATATGCATGATGCAGACCCGGATGCGTCCGCGATGTGGGCGGAAACCGGAAACCCGTCACGATGGGGAAGGCCCATGCGTGCGAGAATCCGCGCGCTCCCTGGGCCGGCGCAAGATCGCGGCCCGATGACGATGGCCTAAGACAGGACGGCGGATCACGTGGCGGAAAGCGACAATACGATGGTGCTCGAAGGCGTGCCGCAGGCGGCGGGCGCGGACACGGGGCGCCGCGCCGCGCCGCGGCTGGACTCCCTGCTCGAGTGCCTGCTGCTGGTGGTGCGCGCCCACGGCGGCGCGCTGACGGCGGACGCGGCGCTGGCCGGCCTGCCGGTGGAGAACGGGCGGCTGACGCCCTCGCTGTTCGAGCGCGCCGCGCGCCGCGCCGGCATGAACTCCCGGGTGGTGGCCAGTGGGCTGGACGGCGTCAACGCCGCGCTGTTGCCCGCCATCCTGCTGCTGGATGGCGAGCAGGCCTGCATCCTGCTGCGCCGCGACGCCGCCGCCGGCGAGCTTGAGGTGATCTTTCCCGAGCTCGGCGAAGCGGCGGTGACGCTGCCGCAGGCCGAACTGCTCGCCCGCCATACCGGCCATGTCATCTACCTGCGGCCGGGCTTCCGTTTCGATGCCCGCGTACCCGGCGTCAAGAAGGACCCGCGCAAGCACTGGTTCTGGGATGTGATCGCCGACAACCGCCAGCTCTACCGCGACGTGCTGATGGCGGCGGCGATGATCAACCTGTTCGCGGTGGCGATGCCGCTGTTCGTCATGAACGTATACGACAGGGTGGTGCCGAACGCGGCCACCGATACCCTGTGGGTGCTGGCGGCCGGCGTGTTCATCGTGCTCTGCGGCGATTTCGCGCTGCGCTCCATGCGCGGCCATTTCGTCGACCTGGCCGGCAGCCGGGCCGACGTGAAGCTCTCCGCCTACATCATGGAGCGGGTGCTGGGCCTGCGCATGGCCGCGCGGCCGGTGTCGGCCGGCTCCTTCGCCGCCAACCTGCGCGCCTTCGAAACGGTGCGCGACTTCATCAGCTCGGCTACGGTGGTGGCCTTCATCGACCTGCCCTTTGCGGTGGTCTTCCTCGTCGTCATCGGCTGGATCGCCTGGCCGCTGCTGCTGCCCTTCCTGTTCGGCGTGGCGGCGCTGCTGCTGTATGCGATGTCGGTGCAGGGCCGCATGCACGAGTTGGCCGAGCGCACCTATCGCACCGGCGCGCAGCGCAACGCGGTGCTGGTGGAAGGCCTGGTCGGCCTGGAAACGGTGAAAGCGATAGGCGCCGAGGCCGCCATCCAGCGCAAGTGGGAGCAGAGCGCCACCCACCTCGCCAACGTGTCCACCCGCATGCGCCTGTTGTCCGCCTCCACCACCAACGGCGCGATGTGGGTGCAGCAGGTGGTGAGCGTGGTGGTGATCCTGGGCGGTGTCTACATGATCGGCGAAGGCCTGCTGACCATGGGCGGGCTGGTGGCCTGCTACATGCTGTCGTCGCGGGCGATGGCGCCGGTCGGCCAGGTGGCCGGCCTGCTGGTGCAGTACTACAACGCCTCCACCGCGCTGGCTTCGCTGGACACGCTGATGGGGCAGGAGGTGGAGCGGCCCGAGGGCAGCAATTTCGTCAGCCGCCAGGGTTTCGCCGGTGCGATCGAGTTCCGCGACGTCTCCTTCACCTATCCCGGCCAGGAAGTGCCGGCGCTGCGCAATGTGTCGCTGCGCATCCGCCCGGGTGAGCGCATCGCGGTGCTGGGCCGGGTCGGCTCCGGCAAGACCACGCTGGAGAAGCTCATCCTCGGCCTCTACCAGCCGGATGACGGCGCGGTGCTGATAGACGGCATCGACCAGCGCCAGCTGGACCCGGCCGAGCTGCGCCGCCACATCGGCTATGTGCCGCAGGACATCACCCTGTTCTACGGCAGCCTGCGCGAGAACATCACCCTGGCGTCGCCGCTGGCGGAAGACGCGGCGGTGCTGCGCGCCGCCACCGCCGCCGGCATCACCGATTTCATCAACGCCCATCCGCGCGGTTTCGACATGATGGTGGGCGAGCGCGGCGAGTCCCTCTCCGGCGGCCAGCGCCAGGGCGTGGCCATCGCCCGCGCGCTGATCAACGATCCGCCCATCCTGCTGCTGGACGAGCCCACCGCGGCCATGGACCACACCAGCGAGGAAGAAGTGAAGCGCCGCCTCGGCGAGGCGGCACGGGGCAAGACCATGATCATCGTCACCCACCGTACCTCGCTGCTGGACCTGGCTGACCGCATCATCGTCGTCGATGGCGGCAAGATCGTCGCCGACGGGCCCAAGGCGCAGGTGGTTGAAGCGCTGCGCCAGGGCCGCATCGGGAGGGCTGCCTGATGGGCGACCTGTCTTCCCAGCGCGCCTTCGAGCGCGTCGGCCAAGTCTCACAGCGCCTGGCGAAGCCGGTGAATCCGCTGCTGGACCGCTTTTTCGCCCGCTTCCTGCCGATGCCGCGCGAGCGCCTGGACTGGGCCGGCGATGCCGACTGGGCACAGCTGCAGCAGGAGCCACTGCGCGCCCGCCTGCTGCTGCGGGTGATCTTCGGCCTGCTGCTGCTGTTGCTGCTGTGGGCCGCTTTCGCCCCGATAGACGAGGTGACGCGCGGCGAGGGCAAGGTGATTCCCTCGTCCCAGCTGCAGGTCATCCAGTCAGTGGATGGCGGCGTGGTGGAAGAAATGCCGGTGCGCGAAGGCCAGGTGGTGAATGCTGGCGACCTGCTGCTGCGCATAGACCCGACCCGCTTCGTCTCCTCCCTGCTGGAAAGCCGCGCCACCTACTGGGCGCTGCAGGCCAAGGCGGCGCGGCTGCAGGCGCTCACCTCCGGCACGCCGCTGGACATGCCGGCGGAGGTGCTGAAGGAGGTGCCGGAGATCGCCGCCCACGAACGCCAGCTGTACGAATCCAGCCGGGCGGAGATGGAGGCCCAGCTCTCCATCGCCCGCCAGCAGCTCAGCCAGCGCGAGCAGGAGTTGAACGAGGTGCGGGCGCGGCGCGAGCAGGCCGGCCGCGCCTTCGACCTCGCCACCCAGGAGCTGAACGTGACCAAGCCGCTCATGGCCTCCGGCGCGGTTTCCGAAGTGGACCTGCTGCGGCTGGAGCGGGACGTCGCCCGCCTGCGTGGCGATCGTGATCAGTCCTCGGCGCAGATCCTGCGCATCCAGTCGGCCATCACCGAAGCCACGCGCAAGATCCAGGAAGTGGAGCTGAACGTGCGCAACCAGCTGCGCAACGAGCTCTCGGACACCATGGGCAAGCTCGGCAGCCTGTCCGAAGGCAGCCGCGCGCTGGCGGACAAGGTGAAGCATGCCGAGGTGCGCTCGCCGGTGCGCGGCACGGTCAAGCGCCTGCTGGTCAACACCGTGGGCGGCGTGGTGCAGCCGGGCAAGGAGGTGGTGGAGATCGTGCCGCTGGACGACGCCCTGGTGCTGGAAGCCAAGGTGAAGCCCAAGGACATCGCCTTCCTGCGTCCCGGCCAGCCAGCCATGGTCAAGTTCACCGCCTACGACTTTTCCATCTATGGCGGCCTGGAGGCGGAGCTGGAGCACATCTCTGCCGACACCGTGGTCGATGACAAGGGCAATGCCTTCTACGTGATCCGGGTGCGCACCAAGAACGCCAGCCTGGGCGACAACCTGCCCATCATCCCCGGCATGGTCGCCGAGGTGGACATCCTCACCGGCAAGAAGACGGTGCTCTCCTACCTGCTCAAGCCCGTGCTGCGGGCCAAGGGCAACGCCATGACGGAGCGATGAGCGTGCATCACTTCATCACCCCTGGCGGCATGCTGCAGCCGCGCTGGCAGGAAGCCTTCCCGGAGGCGCTGGCCTCGGCCGGCGAGGCCGGCGCCGTCGATTCGAACGGCATCGTCTGGCTGCTCGCCACGCTGCCGGAGTGGCGGGCCGCGCTTGGCCGCCAGCTGGCGGCCCATCCGGCCGCGCCCTGCGTGGTGCTGGATCCGCAGCCGGAAGAACGCCGCGCCCTGCTGGCGCTGGATGGTGGCGCGCGCGGCTACTGCCATGCCCAGGCCACGCCGGCACAGCTGCGCGAAGTCGCGCTGGTGGTGCAGCACGGCGGATTGTGGATAGGGCCGGAGCTGATGTCGCGGGTGGTGGGCGCCGCCCGCCGCGCCCTGCCGCCAGCGGCGGAAGCCGGCGACGAACGCTTCGCCATGCTGTCGCCGCGGGAGCTGGAAGTGGCCAGGGCGGTGGCCGACGGCCTGTCCAACAAGGAGGCCGCGCTGCGCCTGGGCATCACCGAGCGTACCGTCAAGGCCCACCTCGGCGCCGCTTTCGAGAAGCTGGGCGTGCGCGACCGCCTGCAACTCGTTCTGCTTATGTCCGGCGCCACCGAATCCCGCGAAGCCACGGCCTGAACGGCTTCGCGTGACGCAGGTCACGACCTGTCCACTAGTCCAATATGTAGCTGGCCCTGCCCTCGCTAAGCTGCGATCCGTCGATAAACCGTTCCGGCCGCCTCTTCTTCGCTGCGCGGCCGATTGTCCGAGGATCCAGCCACCATGGCCACTGCCCAACCCGTCGCCACCGTCGTCGCCGTAACCGGTACCGCCTACGCCCGCGATGCGGAAGGCAGGATGCGCCTGCTGCGCGCCGGCGATGCCATCAACGAGGGTGAAACCGTCGTCACCTCCAGCGGCGGTCGGGTGGAACTGGCATTCGAGGATGGCAGTGTGCTGCCGGTCGAGCAGAACCAGAGCATCGCCGTTACCGCCGAGCTGTCCGAAACCTCCCGTCCGCAGGCGCTGGATGCCCAGCTGGGCGACGCCTCCATCGCCCAGGTCATCCAGGCGCTGAACGACGGCGGCAACCTGGACGACGCGCTGGAAGCACCGGCCGCCGGCCTGGCGGGCGGCGCTGGCGGCGAAGGCAACAACTTCGTCCGCCTGCTGCGCATCACCGAAGGCGTGGATCCCCTGGCCTTCGATTTCGCCCCGACCGAGCCGGACCGCATCGACGAGCGCCTGCCGGGCGCCCCGGAAGCGGATGACGGCACTCCCGCCACCACTACACCCACGCCGCCCAGTACCGTTCCCGCGGTAACGGTGGACCTGGAACTGGGCGCCGACGGCACTGCGCCGACCTTGACCGGCACCTACACCGACGCCAGCAGCGTCACCGTGACCATCACCGGCAGCGACGGCTCCACCCAGACCGTTACCGCCACGCTGAACCCGGACGGCAGCTGGAGCGTGGATACCAGCACGTTGAGCTTTACCGAAGAAGTCACCTACACCGCGACCGCCACCGCCACCGACAACTCGAACAACACGGCCACCGCAACGGATACCGACAGCTTCGACCTGCAGCCCACCGTCACGGTCGATCTCGAACTGGGCGCCGACGGCAGCAGCCCGACGCTGACTGGCACCTCGACCAACGCCACCAGCGTCGAAGTGACCATCACCGGCACCGACGGCTCGACCCAGACCGCCACCGCCACGCTGAACCCGGATGGCAGCTGGAGCGTGGATACCAGCACGCTGACCTTCAACGAAGAAGTCACCTACACGGCGACCGCGACCGCGATGGACAACGCCAACAACAGCGCGACTGCGACTGACTCGGACAGCTTCGACCTGCAGCCCACCGTCACGGTCGATCTCGAACTGGGCGCCGACGGCAGCAGCCCGACGCTGACTGGCACCTCGACCAACG
>NZ_WUEI01000001.1 GCF_012911025.1 Azoarcus sp. TTM-91
CCCCCAAGCGCACCGGCCCGCCCGAGGTGGCCGCGGTAACGCTGGACGGCCTGCGCTTCGAGGCGGTGCATTGGGGACGCGAACGCGGCCTGGGCCAGAACGGCGGCTACATCGAAGCCTTCGACGCCGACAGCGGCCGTGCCCTGTGGCTGCTGCAGGTGTACCGGGTCACCTACCATGACGATCTGGAGGAGGATGTGCAGGATGTCTTCATCGAAGAACTCAAGGCCGGCCCCAAGGGCAAGCTGACGGTGACCGACGAGAACGGCCGACGCTTCGTGGTCGACCCGGCCACCCGCAGCGTGGCCAGCTGTTGAGGGCCACGATGCGCGCCCTTCGTCCTCCACTCATGCTCCTCGGCCTGCTCGCCATGCTGGCTGGCGGCCATGCCGTCCAGGCCGGAATGCCAGCGGCCGACGAGGCTGGCGCACCGGTGGCCAAGCGGGTCGCCCCGGCGCCGGTACGGCCGGTGACCATCGCCGGAGTCCGCTACGAAGCGGCGCTCGGCACCCGCTCCCGCTCCCTCCCCCAGGAAGGGGGCTACGTTGCCGCGATCGACGCAGTCAGCGGCCAGGAGCTGTGGCTGCAACGCATCTACGAGACCCGCTACGACCCGGCGCTGGAAGAGGACGTCCAGGATGTCTTCATCCGCCGCTTGAGAGCCGGGCCCGGCGGCAAGACGCTGGAGATCGTGGACGAACTGGGGCGCCGCTACACGCTGGATCTCGCCACCCGCGAGCCGAGGCCCTCAAGCAAGAGCAAGCAGCCCGACGGCCGCCGAAGTTCCACGCAAACGGAATAGCGGGCTGCAGGGCTCATCCACCGCGGTCGAGGACTGCCCCCCTCCGACCCGCTCGTCCATCACTCCAGCGGAGAAGCGCCTTCCGCAAGGCACCGAGGACCACCCGGCCCATCCTGGCCGGGAGTTCGCTACCGCCGCTCGGCGTCAAGGGAAACATCACAGCGACATGACCGACTGGAACCAGAAATTCAAAGCGGAATACGACTACGCCAAGGGCTGGCTGAACAGCCTGGAGGCTTACCAGGACGAATGGCAGCCGCTGGTGAAGCGGCTGCGCAAGCTGATGTCCGACGAGGGCTTCGACCCGGGCTATGCCGCCAGCCTGGACGAGCTGCGCAAGCAGGCGCGGCGCGGCAAGGGCAAGCTCATCGGGCACGCCGCGGTACCCGAAGACAAGGGCATGCTGGGTGCCGTCGGCGCCTGGACCGACAATGGCGGCCATCCGATGGATGCGCAGACCAAGATGCGCCTGGCTGCACTCAAGCTGCTGCGCCATGTCTATCTGCTGAACCGCTCCGGCAACCGCAAGACCTGGCTGCTGTCCTTGCCGAATACCTTCCGGCAGTGGCCTAGCGACGACTTCAACGCCCGGGTGAGTACCGAGATCGCCGCGCGTGTCCTGCTGCGGGCGGACGACGAGATCTTCCAGCGCGAGCAGAAAAAGTACCTCGCCAACTCCATCCAGCAGGCCATGAGCTGGTGCCAGCGTACCGGCATGGTGCTGGCGCTTGCCGCCAAGGCGAATGATCGCGCCGCCGGCACGAAACAGATCGACGCCTTGAAACTCGTGAAACGCTGGTTCGCCGACCCGGCGCTGCAGATCAACGACCTGAACATCTACATCGGCAAGCTGGCGGAGGGCTTCAAGAAGATCATCGCCATGCTGAACAAGGGCCATTTCGTTCTCACCGACTGGGTGCCGCTGCGCGGCGCCAGCACCGCGGACGAGATCAACTTCCTCAACAGCGAAGCCTTCACCTTCGCCAGCCGTGCCGAGGGCATGGACGTCGTCTACATCGAACGCTCCTTCTTCGTCGATCACCCCGGCAACGTGCTGAAGGGGCAGAAGAACTGGACGCGCATCATGGTCCACGAGCTCACCCACCTGGTGTGCGGCACGGAGGACGTCAACATCGGCAACGCCCGCTATGCCTGGTACGGCATCGGCCCGCACGCCGGCTACCCGGGCAGCGCGGCCATCCGCAACGCCGACAACTGGGCCTTCTTCTGTGCCGACTGTGCCGGCGCGCTGACCGAAAGCGAGCGCAATACCGCGCTCAAGATCATATGAAGACGGCCAGCCTGCTCGCGCTCGCCGGCAGCGCCCTCATCCAGGCCTGCGCCCACGCCAACCCCGCCGCCAGCAGCCCCCTTCCCGTGGAGACTCCCGCCATGTCCATGCCGCCGTCCGCCAGCCGTCCCCCCGCCCCGCAGGTACAGCCGCTCGTCCATGAAGGCGTGCGTTACCAGGAAGACCAGACCGACGAACGCAATGGCGACCAGGCCGGCGGCTACCTCGTTGCCGTGGACGCGGCGAGCGGCACCCGGCTGTGGCGACTGCGGGTGTATGTCCTGCCGGACACCCGCGCCAGCGGCCTCAGCCAACCGGGGCTGCATTTCCGCGCGCTGCGCCTGGCCGACGGCGGCAAGGCGCTGGAGGTCGAGAACGAGAGCGGCGGCGTCTATCGTGTCGATCTCGCCAGCCGCAACGTAACCCATGTCGGCGGCCCGGCAATGAGCAGCGAACAGCCCTTCCCGCCGCCCAAGCCCAAACCCAAGCCTTGAGCCGCCGGGGCCGATCCGGCCCCGGAAACCCGCAACAGATCCCCGCGCCCGGCCGTGGCCGCAGGAAAGCACCATGGAAAACACCCGATCCGAAGAAGCCCTGCCCACCGAGATGACGCCGGACGAGGCACTGGGCTATGCCACCCGGCTGCACCGCATCGGCGAGCTGGACGCGGCCGAAACGCTGTACCGGCGCATCCTGGCGCTGCTGCCCGACCACCCCGCGGCGCTCAACTTTCTCGCCATCGCCCGCCACCAGCGCGGCCACGCAGAGGAAGCCATCGCGCTGATGCAGCGCAGCCTGGCCCTGCAGCCGGAGGCGGCGGGCGTGTGGAACAACCTGGGCAACATCCTGCTGGATCTCGGCCGCATCGACGAGGCCAGCGAGGCCTACCAGCGCTGCACCGCGCTGGCGCCGCAAGATCCGCTGCCCTTCGGCAACCTCGGCGTGTTGCGGCGGGCGCAGGGGCGGCTGGAAGAGGCCGAGGCGGCCTATCGCCACGCGCTCACGCTGGACCCGAAGAACGTCGATGTACACAACAACCTCGGCAATCTCCTCGCCGGCATGGAGCGGGTGGAAGAGGCGGTGCAGCACTACTGCCAGACCATCGCTCTGATGCCCAGGCACCCGGCCGCCCGCAAGATGCTGGGCTACGCCTACTGCATGCTGGGGCGGCTGGAGGAGGCCGCCGCCTATTACCGCGCCTGGGTTGAAGAAGAGCCCGACAACCCCACCGCCCGCCATCATCTCGCCGCCTGCACCGGCGAGGACGTGCCCGAGCGCGCCACCGACATCTACGTGGAAAGCGTGTTCGACAACTTCGCCGACAGCTTCGACGCCAAGCTGGCGGCGCTGACCTACAAGGCGCCCGAGCTGGTGGCGAAGGCGGTGGCGGCGGCCTGTGGCGAGGGCAAGCGCGGGCTTGCGGTGCTGGACGCCGGCTGCGGCACCGGCTTGTGCGGGCCACTGCTCGCACCTTATGCGCGTGAACTCATCGGCATCGACCTCTCCGGTCCGATGCTGACCAAGGCCCAGGGCCGCGGCGCCTACGACCGCTTGGTGAAGGCCGAGCTCACCCGCTTCCTGCAGGATGCCGCGCCGGGCAGCTACGACCTGGTGGTGTCGGCGGATACGCTGTGCTACTTCGGCGCACTGGAAACGGTCTGCGCCGCGGCGGCGGCAGCCCTGGGCGTGGGCGGCCACCTCGTCTTCACCGTGGAAAAGATGGCGGTCGCGGCGGATGCAGCCGGCTACCGGCTGGAGCCCAGCGGCCGTTACACCCACGCCCCCGGCTATGTCAGCCGGGCCTTGCAGGCCGCCGGCTTTACCTCGCCCCTGGTGGAGGAAGCCGTGCTGCGCACCGAGGGCGGCAAGCCGGTGACGGGCCTGCTGTACAGCGCACGCAAAGCGGCCACCTCGCGCTGAAATGAGCGCGGGGCGGTGCCGTGTTCAGGCTGCCAGCCTCAAACCTCTTCGTGCCGGCGGCCGGCCTGCAGACCGAGCTGCTTCAGCTTGCGGTAGAGGTGGGTGCGCTCCAGCCCGGTCTTCTCGGCCAGGCGGGTCATGTTGCCGCCCTCCAGCCGAAGGTGGTGTTCGAAATACATGCGCTCGAAGGCCTCCCGGGCCTCGCGCAGGGGCTGGTCGAACTGGATGCCGGCGGCGCCGCTGTCCGGCATCGGCGCGAGCAGGCGGCGCACCTCGGCCGGGCCGATCTCCTCTTCCAGCGTGCCCAGCGCCAGAGACTTCACCGCCGCGCGCAGTTCCAGGTAGCCGCCCGGCCACGGCAGGGTGCGCAGATGGTTCAGCGCGGCGCTGGAAAAGCGGCGCAGCGGCACCTCGCCGCCTTCGGCCAGATGCACCAGGATCTGCGATGCCAGCTCCGGCAGGTCGTCGCGCACATCGGCCAGCGAGGGCGGCGCCAGGCTGACCTCGAACAGGCGGGCGAGCAGCGCCTCGTCCCAGCCTTCCGCCAGCAGGGCCTCGGCGCTGCGGTCGGTGGCGGCCACCAGCCGCAGGTCGTAGCGCTCCAGGCGTTCGACGGCGAAGGCGAGATTCTTCTGCTGGGCGCGGGAGAGCCGGCCCAACTCGCCGACGTAGAGCACGCCGCCGCCACAACCCTGCAGCTGGGAGATGTCCAGCGGCACCGTGACCGCCGCCAGGTCCAGCCAGGCCGAGCCGGCCGGCTGCACGCTGCGGGCGATGAGTTCGGCGAGGCTGCCGGCGGCCACCCGTAGCAGCAGCAGCCGCGAGCTGTCGGCGATCTGGTCCACCCGGCGCTTGAGCTCGCGTAGCGGCAGCGAGCGGGCGAAAGAGGCCAGCGTCAGCGGCGCGGCGCTGCCGGCGGTGGTAGGCCGCTGCAGGCCGCGCTTCACCGCCGCCAGCAGCTTCTGCAGCGCGATCGGCTTTTCCAGGTAGTCGATGGCGCCGATGCGGGTCGCCTCCACCGCGGTGTCTATGGTGCCGTGGCCGGACATCATCACCACCGGCATGGTGAGCTGGCCGGCGGCGGACCACTCTTTCAGCAGCGTGATGCCGTCGGTGTCCGGCATCCAGATGTCGAGCAGCACCATGTCCGGCCGGCTGGCGTTGCGCGCAGCGCGGGCAGCGGCGGCGTTCTCGGCGAGCTGGATGTCGTGGCCCTCGTCGCGCAGGATCTCCGACAGGAGCTCGCGGATGCCGATTTCGTCGTCAACGATGAGTATCTTTGCCATTGTTCAATTGTCACCACGGGTTGCTGCAACGCGCAGGCGGATGCGCACTTCGGCGCCGCCGCTGTCGCGATTGGCGAGCCGGACGTCGCCGCCATGCTCGTCCACGATCTTTTTCACCATCGCCAGCCCGAGGCCGGTGCCGCGGGACTTGGTGGTGAAATAGGGTTCGAAGGCGCGGGCCAGGACTTCCTCGGGAAAGCCCGGGCCGTTGTCGCGGAAGATGAGTTGGACCTGCTGCGGGCCGTCGCGCCGGGTGATGACCACCACTTCCGCCTCCTGGCCTTCCTGGCCGGCGAGCGCGTCCTGGGCATTCTGCAGCATATTGTGGATCACCTGCCGCATCTGGGCGGCGTCGCCCTGCACCTGCGGCAGATCCACCGCCAGCTCCAGCCGCAGGCGGATGGCGGCGCTCTCGTACAGTCCCAGTACTTCGCGCAGCAGGGCGTTCAGGTCCAGCTCGCCCAGCATGGGCACCGGCAGGCGGGCGTAGTCGCGGAAAGCGTTCACCAGGTTCTTCATTGACTCCACCTGGTTGACGATGGTCTGGGTGGAACGCTCCAGCATCTCCCGCCCTTCCGGGTCCAGCCGGTCGGCCAGCTTGAAGGCCAGGCGCTCGGCGGAGAGCTGGATGGGCGTGAGCGGGTTCTTGATCTCGTGCGCCAGCCGCCGCGCCACTTCCCCCCAGGCGGCGGTGCGCTGGGCGGCGACGAGGCGGGAGATGTCGTCGAACACCACCACCAGGCCGCCATTGGCCGGCAGGCGGGAGCCGTGGATCAGCAGGGTGAGCGGCTGGCAGTCCTTGACCGAGACTTCGATCTGCTCGTGCCAGTCGCTGTCGTGGCCGGCGAAGCCCGCCAGCAGTGCATCGCGGAAGGCAGCGTGGCGCGGCCATTCGGCCAGCGGAATGTCTTCGAAGCCGGCGAGATCGTCGGCGAGGATTTCCATCGCGCCCCGGTTGGCGGCCCGCAACGAGCCGTCGGCGGCGAAGGCGAGCACGCCGGTGGAGAGGTTGGCGAGCACGCTCTCCAGGTAGGCGCGTGCCGCTTCCACCGCCGCACGGTTGCGATCGGCCACCGCGCGGGCGTCCTCCAGCTGGCGCGTCATCTGGTTGAAGGACTGGGTGAGCACGCCCAGCTCGTCGCGCGCCGGCAGCGCCTGGCGCGGGCTGTAGTCGCCCTGCGCCACCGCCTGGGTGCCCTCGGCGAGAATGAGCAGCGGCGCCGCCAGCCGGCGGGCAAGGATGAAGGCGACGGCGACGGCGGTGAGCAGCGCCAGCAGCAGGGTGAGCGTCAGCGTCAGCGTGTAGATGCGCTTGAGGCCGGTACGGCTGAGGGTGAGCTGCTGGTAGTCGCGGTAGGCGTCCTGCACCGCCTCGGCGTGGCGGGCGAAGGTCTCCGGCACCGGCTGGGTGAGTTGCAGCAGGTGCGGCTCGCCGGCCAGCGAGCGGGTGGGAATCGGCACCAGCACCCGGATCACCAGCCGGCCGTCGGCGCGGGTATCCACCGCGTGGAAGGAGCGGCTCTGGCGCGCCTGGCGCAGCTGCGCGGAGGTGGGCAGATCGGGCACCAGCTGGGGCACGCCATCGACGGCCGCGCCATCCGAGGCGGTGGCGATGATCTGGCCGGTGGCCGAGATCACGGTGGCGCTGCCGACCTGGGCGAACTCGCGCAGGCGGTTGAGTCGGGTGGGCGCGACCATCTCGGCATCCTCCAGGTCCAACGCCATGTCGGCGGCCTTGGCATCCACCTGGCTGACGAGGTAATCCAGCGCGTTCTGGCCGAGGGCGATGCCGCCCTCCAGCGCGGAGTCCACCCGCACGTCGAACCAGGATTCGATGCTGCGCACCACGAACTGCAGCGATACCGCATACACCAGCACGCCCGGCACCAGCGCCATCAGCGCGAACATCAGCATCAGCCGGTACTTGAGACGGGAGCCGAACTGGCGGCTGCGGTACTCGCGCCACAGCGAACGCAGTTGCACCGCCACCAGGCCGGCGAGCGCCACCGTGAGCACGCCGTTGAGGGCGAGCAGATAGGGGTAGCCGCTGGCGAAGAGTTCGGTGTTCGCGCTCGCGGTAGTGAGCAGGAACAGCGAGATCCCGGCCAGCGCGGCGATGATGACGAGCGCGATGCGTTTCATCGGAAGGCGGGGATCCCGGGCAGGAAGGTCCAGCGCACCCAGTCGGAGGCCAAGGTCCAGTCGCGGCTGCCCAGCGCGGTCACCTGGAAAGGCTTGGGCAGCTGGCTGGTGTCCAGGCGGAAGCGCAGCGAAACCTGGTGGGAAACGCCGGCCTGCAGCTCGTCGCCGTTGGCGACCTGCCAGTTGCGGATGCGCTGCATGGTGCGCACCGCGGCCTCCAGCGAATCGAAGTTCTGGTGGAAGCGGCCGATGGAGAGGCGGTAGCTGCGGGTGATGGCGTGGTAATAGAGGCGGTAGTTGAGCTGGCGGTCCACCACGGTGGCGTTGAACCAGTACCAGCGCGGCCGCTCGATTTGCACCTCGGCGACGAAGTAGAGCGACACGCCCCGCGTCACCGCGTCCGCCAGCCGGGGGTTGAGTTCGAAGTCGATGTCGGCGTTGAGCACGTAGCTGCCATCGTCGGCGACGATCTCGGCACCGGTGATGGTGGCGTCATCCGCCGCGGCGAGCGGGCTGGCGAGAGCGAGGACGACGAGCAGCAGCGCGGCGAGGGCCGCCCGCAGGCGACCGCGCAGACGATCAGGCCGACTTGCGCAGCAAGGCGTAATAGAAGCCGTCATGTTCGGCGTTCGGTAGCAGCTGGAATGCGGGGCGCCCGTCTATGGGCAGGCGTTCGGCATCCATGTGGCGGGCAAGGAAACGCTCGACCTGGGCGCCATTTTCAGCGTCGAAGACCGAGCAGGTGACGTAGAGCATTGTGCCACCGGGGGCCAGCGTGCGCCAAAGCGCGTCCAGGATGGCGGCCTGCTGCTCGGCGAAGGCGGCAATGTCTTCCTTGCGCCGCAGCCACTTTATGTCGGGGTGGCGGCGCACCACGCCGGAGGCGGAGCAGGGTACGTCGGCCAGGATGCGGTCGAAGGGGCGGCCATCCCACCAGCCGTCCACGTCGCGGCAATCGGCGGTCTTCACCCTGGCCCGCAGGCCGAGGCGCTCCAGGTTCGCCTGGATGCGGGCGGTGCGCTGCGGCTCCAGCTCCAGCGCCAGCAGATCGATGTCGGCGCTTTCCAGCAGATGGGCCGCCTTGCCGCCGGGCGCGGCGCAGGCATCCAGCACCCGCTCGCCGGCGCGCGGCGCCAGCAGGCGGGCAGCCCACTGGGCTCCGGCATCCTGCACCGACAGCCGGCCCTCGGCATAGCCTGGCAAGCGGCCGACCGCCACCGGCCGCTCCAGCAGCAGCGCGCCATGCTCCAGCAACCTGCCGGGCAGCCCGGCCGCGGCCAGCTGCCCGGCCTCCCCTTCCACCGCCGCACGACGGCGGTTGATGCGCAGCGACATCGGCGGGTGGCTGCCGCCGGCGGCCAGCACCGCTTCCCAATCCTGGGGATGGGCCGCGCGGACTTCGGCGATCCACCAGCGCGGGTGGGCGTAGCGCGACTCCTCATCCTCCGCCTGCCAGCCGCGCACCGCCTCCGCCTGGCGCAGCACATTGCGCAGCACGCCGTTGACCATGCCCTTCAGCCCCGGCATCAATGCCGCCGCGGCATTCACCGCCTGATCGACCACGGTATGCGCCTGCTCCGGCCGCTGTGCCAGCCGGCACAGCGCCACCAGCAGCAGCCCATGGATGAACGGCGGCGGCAGCTTGGGCACCAGGTGGCCGAGCACCGCATCGCCGCGGCCGTAATCGCGCAAGGTACTCCAGGCGAGATCGCGCACCGCGCCCCGGGTAGCGTCGGCCCAGTCGGGCTGGGCCTTCAGCAGCTTTTCATAGGCGTCGGTGAGATTGCCGCCTTCGAGCACGCCGGCCACCAGTTGGGCAGCCTGCAACATGGCGTAGGCCAGACTGTCCTGCGGCGGCAGCGCAGACGCTTGCCGCCGAGGCGGGAAATTACGGGCGTCACGCTGGGCGCTGCCGCGTGGAGCGGAGGGAGAGGGCACGATGGAGACTGGGGGAGCTGGTTGCGTCCGCCCTCCCCGCTTCATTCGGCGAGCAAGGTACGCAAGTGATTGGGAAGCGCGAACTGGGCGCAGTGAACGGCGCCATTGTAGTGCTGAAGCCGCCCCAGCTGCCGTTGGGCGATACCCGCATCGACCTGCGCCGCGCTCAATGCCGCCGGCTGCAGCGTATCCGAGGCGCAGGCCATGCCCCACAGGCTGCCATAGAGCGGAATGTAGAGAAAATACGGGCTCACATGGGTGAAGACCTGTCGCAGACCGCGCACCAGCCCGGCCACCCGCTCTGGCTGGAACACCGGCGCGCCGATGTGCAGGGTCAACGCACCACCGGGCGCGAGCAGGCGGCGGCAGCCGTGGAAGAAGGCTTCGCTGTAGAGGGCTTCCGCTGGCCCGACCGGGTCGGTGAGGTCCAGCACGACGAGATCAAAACGCTCACCGCTGGCTGGCCCGTCCCGCTCCACATAGGCGAGGCCGTCGCCGATGCGGATCTCGAGCCGGGGATCGTCCAGCGCGCCGTGATGCACTTCGCCCAGGTAGCGGCGGGCGATCTCCACCACCTTGCCGTCCAGCTCCACCATCAGCACCCGCTCCATACCCGGATGCTTGAACAGTTCCTCGGCCGAGCCACCATCGCCGCCGCCGATGATGAGGGCACTGCGCGGCCCGGGATGGGCCAGCGCGGGCACCTGGATCAGGTTCTCGTGGTAGTAGAACTCGTCCCGCTCGGAGGTCATGAAGCAGCCATCCAGGCGGAACAGCTTGCCGAAGCGCGGGGTATCCCAGACCTCGTAGCGCTGGAATTCGGAGCGGCCACGTTCGAGCAGCTGGCCGCCGGCGACGAAATAGCCGGCGTCGTCCGACAGGTATTCGGCCAGCACGCCCTCCACTTCCGGCAGCAGGAGCATGCTCATGCCTCGATCTCCGCCGGCTCGCGGCCGCGATTCACCGCATGCTCGGCGATATCCTCCGGCTGCATCGCGTCTATCACCCTGCGATAGACGCTACGGGCGCGCTCGCTGTTATCGCGGGAGTAGTTGCAGACGTAGACGTCCAGGGTGACGTCGCCGGTCTCCGGCCAGGTGTGGATGGCCAGGTGGGACTCCGCGAGCACCACCGTGCCGGTCACGCCGGCCGGCTCGCCCGCGTCATCCAGGAACTGGTAGAAATAAGCCCCCAGTGGCGTCAGGCCGGCATCGCGGCATTCCTTCACGCACAGGGTTTCAAGCGCCTCTCGCTCGCTGAGTGCGACTGCCTCGCCGCCGCAACGGTAGAGATCGGCAATCAGATGAAGTCCATTCATTGCCAGGTTCGGTACGGTCACGGAAAGCGGTCGATTCTAGCACCGCCTTCACATTTGCCCGAACATATCGACTTGTTCCACGTGGAACAGCCGAAGCGGCTCAGCCGAAGGTGTCGTAGGCCAGCTTGGCGATCAGTATGCTGACCACGCACAGGAACATCTTCCGCACGAAGCCTGACCCGTGCTTGAGCGCTGCCCGCGAGCCAGTCACCGCACCGCTGAGATTGCACACCGCCATTACTGCGGCGACCTGCCATAGCAGATTCACGTTATTGACGAAGTAGGCGATGGCCGCCAGGTTAGTCGCGACGTTGAGGATCTTGGCGGTCACCGAGGCGCGCAGGAAATCCATCCCCAGCAGGCGGATGAACAGGAAGATGAGAAAGCTGCCGGTACCGGGTCCAAAAAAACCGTCGTAGAAACCGATCACGCCGCCGATGCCGAGCGCGATCGCCACGGAGCGCCCGCCGTGCGCCGGCTCTGTCGACACTGTGCCCAGATCCTTGCGCATGAAGGTGTAGATGGCCACCAGTACCAGCAGGACAAGGATCAGGGGACGAAGTATGGTGGGCGGCAGATAAGCCACCGCCTTGGCGCCATACCAGGAACCGATCAGCGCGGCGAACGCTCCCGGCAGCGCCACCCGCCACGGTATGCTCACTCGCCGTGCGTACTGGACCGCCGCGCTGCTGGTGCCCACGATGCTGGCGAGCTTGTTTGTTCCGAACAGCGTTGCCGGCGAAGCCCATGGGAAGGCGGCAAACAGCGCGGGTATCTGGATCAGGCCCCCGCCCCCAACCACGGCATCAACAAAGCCAGCGCAGAAGGCAGCCAGCCCCAATGCGCCCAAAAGAAAATCCGGATCCATCCTTGTTCCACGTGAAACAGCGCCTCAACGCTGCGGATTGCGCGCCACCATGAACAGGCGGCGGAAGGGGAAAAGTACACTGCCATCCGGGCTGACCGGGTAGGCTGCCTTCAACATCTCGCCGAGCTCAGTGCAGAAAGCCCGCCTCTCATCCTCGCCGAGTCGAGAAAAATAAGGCACCAGCGTCGTACCACTCAACCAGTTCAGGATGGGATTATCGCCAGTCAGCCGCTGCCAATAAACCGTCTCCCAGACATCGACGATATGGAAACGGGCGCTCAACAGCGAGTAGTAGAAACCAGCCCCCTCCACCGCGCCCATGCGACTGTCGGCGAGTCGCTCACGCCAGGCGCGGGATCCGGCAAGGCCACGGATCGCCTGGTGCGATGGCGCATCGAAATTCGCGGGTATCTGCACCGCCAGAATGCCGCGCATGCCCAGCTGGGATGAGAGATGCGCGAATAGCGTGGTGTGGTCGTCCAACCAGTGCAGTGCCGCGTTGGAGAAGAGAACATCTACTTCTGCGTCCGCCTGCCACAAGCGTGCATCCGCCTGCTCCCAACGCATGCCGGGGTGCTCGGCGCCGGCCCTGGCCAGCATCTCGGTGGAGCTGTCTATCCCCAGCACGTCCGCCGCCGGCCAACGCTCCTTCAACAGCATGGTCACGTTCCCGGGCCCGCAGCCGAGATCCACCACCCGCAGCGGCTGCACCGCGGGAATGCGGGCGATCAGATCCAGCGCCGGCCTGAGCCGCAAGTTGTCGAACTGCAGATAGCGCTCAGGATCCCAGCCCATGAAAACATCCTCCGCAGTCGGAAACGCCCGTAGACAGGGTTTCTCCAACTATAGCAAGCGGCTCTGATGGAGGCCCGCCGCGATGCGCCGCCGTTCCGCGGGAACAGAATTTGACCGCAAGCAACGGCGTTCCAGCCGCACTTACAGGCGCTAGACTCCAGGAGCGTAACCCCGAGATTCATGCCATGCCCCGGCTACACCTGCTCCCCGCCTCGGCTCGCCACGCCGGCCCCCTGTCCTATGCCTACGGCCGGTGTGCCCTCGGGCGCTTCATTGTGGCCCTGGGAAAGCACGGGCTATGCGCGGTGCTGATCGGCGATGAGGAGCGCGCCCTGCTCGCCGAGCTTCGCACCTACTTTCCCCTTGCCCATCCACAGGAGAACCCCGGGGATTTCCGCCACGCGCTCCCGCAACTCGCTACGCACCTGGATCAACCGTGGACACCGTTCCCGCTGCAACTCGAAGCCGCCGGTACGCCGTTGCAGCAGCGCGTCTGGCAGACGCTGTGCGCCATCCCGGCAGGCCAGACGCGCAGCTATACCCAACTCGCCCGAAGCCTCGGGCTGGAAAACGCCGTGCGCGCGGTTGCAAACGCCTGTGCCGCAAACCGGCTCGCGGTGGTGGTGCCCTGCCACCGAATACTGCGCAGCGACAGCACCATCAGCGGCTATCGCTGGGGCCCGGCACGCAAGGCCATGCTGCTCGAACGGGAGCGCCACGCACCATGCCTGCCAACCTGACCCTCCCCCTCTTCGGCGATGCCACCCAATCCAGCCGGGAACAACTGGGCCAGCATGCCTGGCTGTTACGCGGCTTCGCGCTGGCGCAGGCCGATGAGCTGCTAACCGCAATAGCCCGGATAAGGGCGCAGTCCCCTTTCCGCCAGATGCGCACGCCCGGCGGCTTCACCATGTCGGTGGCGCTGAACAACTGCGGGGCGCTGGGCTGGACTTCGGATGCCAGCGGCTATCGCTACACCCCGCGGGACCCACTCACCGGCCAGGCCTGGCCGCCCATGCCCCTGCCGCTGCTTTCCCTTGCAGCGCAAGCCGCCGAGGCGGCCGGCTTCCCCGGATTCATACCGGACGCCTGTCTGCTCAACCGCTATCCGCCGGGCAGCCGGCTGTCCCTGCACCAGGATCGCAACGAGCGCGACTTCTCAGCCCCCATCGTCTCGGTCTCCCTCGGCATGGGCGCCGTCTTCCTGTTCGGCGGCCACGCGCGCAATGACAAGGCCGCCCGCATTCCCCTGCTGCACGGCGACGTCGCCGTCTGGGGCGGCGAAGACCGCTTGCGCTACCACGGCATCCTGCCGCTCAAGGATCAGCCGCACCCGGCCACCGGCAGCCTGCGTTACAACCTCACCTTCCGCAAAGCCGGCTGAAAGAGCCGCCGCAACATGTCCATCAAACCCGCCTACCTCGAAGCCGCCCGCTACCTCGCCGGCCTGGATGCCGACTGGGCCCGCCTGGTGCACACCGTCGGCCCCTGCGAGCTGCGGACCATCGCCACCCGCGAGCCTTACGAGGCGCTGGTGCGCGCCATCGCCTACCAGCAACTCCACGCCCGCGCGGCGGAAGCCATCCTCGGCCGGCTCATCGCCCTCTACCCCGACAGCGCCTTCCCCCGCCCCGCCGAGCTGCTCGCCACCGACCCCGAGTTGCAGCGCCGCTGCGGCCTCTCCGCCAGCAAACTGGCCACCATACGCGGCATCGCCCAAGCCGCGCTGGAGGGGCGCATCCCGGACCTCGCCCGCGCGCGCGAGCTTGCTGACGAGGCCCTGATCCAGCAACTGGTAGCCCTGCGCGGCGTAGGCCGGTGGACAGTGGAGATGATGCTGATCTTCACCCTGGAGCGGCTGGACGTGCTGCCAGTGGACGACTATGGCGTGCGCGAAGGCTATCGCCGGCTCAAGGGGCTGGAAAAAGCCCCCACGCCACGGCTGATGCGCGACATCGGCCTGGCCTGGCAACCGCATCGCAGCGTCGCCGCCTGGTATCTGTGGCGCGTCCCCAAGCCTGCCGGAGTTCAACAGCAAGAAGCCGGTGGCACGCCGCCGGCGACGCCGGCAGGATGAGCCCATGGACGCACACCGCCGGGAACCCGCCATGAAGCCCCTTCCCTCTTCTCCCACCACCTCGCCCTACGCCAGCGAGGACAGCCGCTGGGCCGCGGTGCAGGCACGCGATGCCGCCGCGGATGGCCATTTCGTCTATGCGGTGAAGACCACCGGTGTCTATGCCCGCCCCAGCGCCTCCGCCCGCCTGCCGCGGCGGGAGAACGTGGTCTTCTTCGCCACTGCGGCCGAGGCCGAGGCGGCCGGCTACCGTCCCAGCCGCCGCGCCAGCGCGGACCGCAGCATGGCGGAGGCTCGCCGCTCTGCGCTGATCGCCGAAGCCTGCCGGCTGATGGATACCGCCGACACCCCGCCGCGGCTGGACGCCCTCGCCGCCAGCGCCGGCCTCAGCCCTTTCCATTTCCACCGCCAGTTCAAGGCGGAGACTGGCCTCACCCCGCGCGCCTATGCCCAGGCCGCCCGCGCCCGCAAGCTGCGCGCCGGCCTCGCCAGCCCGGCGAGCGACAGCGTCACCCAGGCTATCTATGCGGCCGGCTTCAACTCCAGCAGCCGCTTCTACGACCAGGCCGAGGCGCTGCTCGGCATGCGACCACTGGAGTACCGCGATGGCGGCCGCCAGGCAGAGATCCGCTTCGCCATCGGCCAATGCAGCCTGGGAGCCATTCTGGTCGCGCAAAGCCAGCGTGGGCTGTGCGCCATCCTGCTGGGTGACGACCCGGAGCTGCTCGCGCACCAGCTGCAAGACCGCTTCCCCAAAGCCAGGCTGATCGGCGGCGACAGCGGATTCGAGCGCCTGGTGGCCGAAGTCGTCGGCTTCGTCGAACAGCCGGCGCTGGGCCTGCGCCTGCCGCTCGACGTACAGGGCACTGCCTTCCAGCATCGGGTATGGCAGGCGCTGCAGCAGATTCCGCCCGGCAGTACCGCCAGTTACGCGGAGATCGCCGCCCGCATCGGCGCCCCCAAGGCGGTACGGGCGGTGGCGCGCGCCTGCGCCAGCAACATGCTGGCGATCGCCATCCCCTGCCACCGGGTGGTCCGCCATGACGGCCAGCTCTCCGGCTATCGCTGGGGCGTGGAGCGCAAGCAGGCTTTGCTGACGCGGGAGGCACAGACACGAGAGGAGTAAGCGGGGCCGCGGCAAGGGCCCCAAGCGTGGATGCCGGACACGGCCCGTGGCTTCCACGCTCCCCCGGCCGGGCACGCAGTCCGCGGGCCTGCGAGCCGCAGCCGATCGCCCGCACGGAACCGCCTGCCTCGCTCACCGGTCAGCCACAGAACCGCCGAGGTCCGCCGATGCCCCCGCCTGCCCAGCGCGCTCCCGCGCTCGCCCGCCTCTTCAATCTCGAGCCCGCCGAAACGCCGGCAGTGCTCGCCGGGCTGCTGCTGTTCTTCCTGCTCTTCACCGGCTACTTCATGTTGCGGCCGGTGCGCGAAACCATGGGAGTCGCCGGTGGCGTGGACAACCTGCAATGGCTGTTCACCGGCACCTTTCTGGCCACCCTCGCCGCCCTGCCCCTGTTCGGCTGGCTCGCCTCCCGCGTTCCCCGCCGCCGGATCGCACGCTGGACCTACGGCTTCTTCGTGCTCAACCTGCTGGCCTTTGCCGCCGGCCTCGCCCGCTGGCCGGACGCGCTGTGGCTGGCCCGCGGCTTCTACATCTGGCTTTCGGTGTTCAACCTGATGGCAGTATCACTGGCCTGGAGCATGATGGCGGACGTCTTCAGCAGCCACCAGGCCAAGCGCCTGTTCGCCCTCATCGCCGGCGGCGCCAGCCTGGGCGGACTCGCCGGGCCGCTGCTCGGCGCCCTGCTGGTCTCCCCCCTCGGCCATGCCGGCTTGCTGCTGCTCTCCGCCCTCCTCCTCACCGCCTCCGCCGCTGCCGCCGGCTGGCTGCATCACTGGCGCGACCGCCACCCCTTCCAGGCCGGTGAACAGGCCGAGAGCCAGGCAGCCGCGAACCTGGCCCGGGACCGCCCGCTCGGCGGCCAGCCCTTCACCGGCGCGGCCGGAGTGCTCCGCTCGCCCTATCTGCTCGGCATCGCGATTTTCGTGCTGCTGCTGTCCAGCGTCAGCACCTTCCTCTACTTCGAGCAGGCGCGGCTCGTCGCGGAGACCTTCCCCGACCGCAACCGCCAGACCCAGGTCTTCGGCCTGATCGACGCGGTGGTACAGACACTGGCCATCCTCACCCAGCTCTTCCTCACCGGCCGTATCGCCCACCGGCTGGGCATAGGCGTGCTGCTCACCGCGGTACCGCTGATCATCGCCGCCGGCTTCCTGTGGCTGGCGGCAGCACCGGTGTTTGCCGTCTTCGTGGTGGTGATGGTGGTGCGCCGCGCGGGTGAGTACGCCCTGGTGCGCCCCGGCCGGGAAATGCTCTACACCGTGCTCGCGCCCGAGGAGAAGTACAAGGGCAAGAACTTCATCGACACCGTCGTCTACCGCGGCGGCGACGCCCTCAGCGGCTGGCTGAAACGCGGGCTGGACCTGCTCGCCGAGCAGCCGGCGCTGGCCATGTCCGCGGGCGCGGTGCTGGCCTTGCTGTGGGCCGGCACAGGCTGGACGCTAGGCCGGCAACAAGGTCGCCTGGAGGCCCCGCAGCCCCTCTTGTCCGGGCCCACCACAACCGCCGCCCTGCCAGGAGAACGCCCATGAGTCCCCACCCACGCAAGAAGGATTTCCCGGTCGGCGAAGTCCGGCGCTACCTCGAGCCCGGCCCCGTCGTGCTGCTCTCCTCCCGCCTCGGCGACCAGACCAATGTCATGACACTGGGCTGGCACACAGTGCTGGAGTTCGTCCCTTCCCTGGTCGGCTGCATGATCTCCGCCGGCAACCACAGCCACCGGATGATCCGCGACAGCGGCGAATGCGTGATCAACCTGCCCACCACCGCGCTCACCGACACCGTGGTGAAGATAGGCAACAGCTCGGGCGCGCAGATCGACAAGTTCGCCCGCTTCGGGCTCACCGCCGCGCCAGCCGAGAAGGTCGGCGCGCCGCTGATCCAGGAATGCCACGCCTGCTTCGAGTGCAGGCTGCATGACGACGCCCTGGTGGAGAAGTACAACTTCTTCATCTTCGAAGTGATGAAGGCGCACGTGGCCGAATCCCCGACCCATCCGGAAACGCTGCACTACACCGGCGACGGCGTCTTCATGGTCGCCGGCAAGATCATCAGCCGCAGGGGACTGTTCAAGCCGGAAATGCTGTAGGGGGAAGGGGTGGCCGGCGCCGCCACCCAGTGCTTACTTGCCGATGCAGAAGCGGGAGAAGATCACGCCCAGCAGATCGTCGGCAGTGAACTCGCCGGTGATCTCGGACAGGGCGTCGTGGGCCAGCCGCAGCTCCTCTGCGAACAGCTCCAGCGCCATCACCTGGCCCGGCGCGGTCTCCACATGGGTCAGCGCACTGCGCAGGGCGCCCAGATGGCGCTCCCGGGCGAGGATCACGTCCTCGCCGTGGGCGTGCCAGCCGGCCACCCGCAGCAGCTCGCGCCGCAGCAGTGCCACGCCTTCGCCGCGCTTGGCCGAAAGAGACAGCCACACCCGGCCATCCTGCTCCCGCCGGCCGGGCAGGCGGCCATGCAGGTCTATCTTGTTCTCGACCACGATGCGTTCCACGCCGGCCGGCAGGCGGGCGTCGATGTCCTCGCCCCCCAGCGCGCCATCCGCCTCGACCAGGCGCAGGATCACGTCGGCCCGGCCGATCTCCTGCCAGGTGCGGGCGATGCCGATCTGCTCCACCACATCGCTGGTGTCGCGCAGGCCAGCGGTGTCGATGATGTGCAGCGGGATGCCTTCGATCTGGATGGTTTCGCGCAGTGCGTCGCGAGTCGTGCCGGCAACGTCGGTGACGATGGCGCGCTCCTCGCCGGCGAGCTGGTTGAGCAGGCTGGATTTGCCGACGTTGGGCTCGCCCACCAGCACCACGTTGAGGCCGCTGCGCAGCAGCGCGCCCTGGCGGGCACGGTCGAGCACGCCTTCGAGGTCGGCGCGGATGGCGGCCAGCCGCGGCAGCGCCCTCGCCTTCTCGAGGAAGTCGATTTCCTCTTCCGGGAAATCCAGCGTCGCCTCGACCAGCATGCGCAGGTCGATCAGGCCGTCGCGGATGCGGTGCACCTCTTCCGAGAAGCGGCCGGACAAGGAGCGCACCGCGGAACGCGCGGCGGCGGCGGTGGAAGCCTCGATCAGGTCGGCGACGCTCTCGGCCTGGGCGAGGTCCAGCTTGCCGTTGAGGAAAGCGCGGCGGGTGAATTCGCCCGGCTGGGCGAGGCGGGCGCCAAGGGCGAGGCAGCGGTCCAGCAGCATCTGCATGACCACCGGGCCGCCGTGGCCCTGGAGTTCGATGACGTCCTCGCCGGTGAAGGAAGCGGGACCAGGGAAGTAGAGCAGCAGGCCTTCGTCCATCGCTTCGCCTTCGCCATCCAGGAAGCGGGCGAAGGCGGCGATGCGCGGCCGGGGCTCGCGCCCGGTGAGCGCGCGGGCGAAGCCGGCGAGGCCGGTGCCCGAGACGCGAACGACGCCGATGCCTCCCCGGCCCGGCGCCGTCGCGATGGCGGCGATGGTGTCAGGCAGGCTTGCCGGAGCCGGACTTGCCACCCTCGATCATCCGCGTGATCTGCCATTGCTGGGCAATGGACAGGCAGTTGTTCACCACCCAGTACAGCACGAGGCCGGACGGGAACCACAGGAACATGAAGGTGAAGACGATGGGCATGGCCATCATCACCTTGGCCTGGATGGGATCGGGCGGCGTCGGGTTGAGCTTCATCTGCACCAGCATGGAAACACCCATGATGACAGGCAGGATGAAGTAGGGGTCCTTCGCAGCCAGATCCTGGATCCAGCCCAGCCACGGCGCGTGGCGCATCTCGACGCTGCCCAGCAGCACCCAGTACAGGGCGATGAACACCGGGATCTGGACCAGGATGGGCAGGCAGCCGCCGAGCGGGTTGATCTTCTCGTTGCGGTAGAGACTCATCATCTCCTGCTGCATCTTGGCCTTGTCGTTGCCGTACAGCTCCTTCATGCGCTGCAGGCGCGGCGCCAGCACCCGCATCTTGGCCATGGACTTGTAGCTCGCGGCCGACAGCGGGAAGAACAGCAGCTTGATGGTGACGGTGACCAGGATGATGGCCCAGCCCCAGTTGCCGGTCAGCTGGTGGAACCAGGACAGCACCCAGAACAGCGGCGCGGCGATCACGGTCAGCCAGCCGTAGTCCACCACCAGATCCAGGCCGGGCGCGATGTCCTTCAGCTTGTCCTGCTCCTGCGGACCGACATAGAGGTTTGCATCCACCTTGCCGCTGGCGCCCGGAGCGATCTCGGCCACCGGCAGGATCACGCCGGCGGAGTAGAGGTCGGTGCCCACCTTGCGAGCGAAGAACTCGCGCTCCACGCCAGCCGCCGGCAGCCAGGCGCCGACGAAGTAGTGCTGCACCATGGCCACCCAGCCATCGCTGGCGTTCTTGGGGAACTTGGCCTTGTTCTTCTCGATGTCCTCGAACTGGACTTTGTGGAACTTCTCCGCCTCGGTATAGAAAGCCGGGCCGGTGAAGGTATGCACGCCGAAAGCCTGCACCTGCTCGGCCGGCTGGCCGTCGCGGGTGAGCTGGAAGTAGGCGTGCGGCGCCAGCGCCTGAGCGCTACCGTTGTCGATCTCGTAGGCCACGTCCACCAGGTAGCTGCCGCGGCGGAAGGTCATCACCTTGGTGACCTTGACGCCGTTCTGCTCCGGCGCCTGCAGGCGCACCACCAGGCTGTCCTCGCCGTCCTTCAGCGCCAGCTCGGCGGCGGGCAGCTCGAACACCGTCTTGTGGTTGGGCAGGCCGTCGCCAATCAGGCCGGTCTGGGCGTTGTAGAGGTGGCGGCCACCATCGTCCAGCAGCACGAAGTTGCGCGTCTTGTCGTCGCTCGCCTTGTGGTTTTCCAGCTCGAGGCGGACGATGTCGCCGCCGCTGGCGGAGATCTCGGCGCGCACCGCATCGGTGATGACCACCATGCGCGGTGCGCCGGAGGGCGCGGCCTGCTCGCCCGGCACGGCCGGCGTGGGCGTCGCACCCAGGCCGGCGCTGGGCGTCGGCACCGCGCCGATGTCTCCCGCAGTGGACGCTGCCGGGGTTTGGGCGACGGGAGCAGGCTGGTTATGCTTGATCCAGCCTTCCCACAGCATCACGATGGAGAAGGCAAAGACGAGGAAGAGGATGAGGCGGCGTTGATCCATCGGGGTCGTGTTCGTGCGGACGTTGGTCAGGGAACGGGATCATACCCGCCTGGGTGAAAAGGATGGCATCGCCCCACCCGGCGCGCGGCCAGCCAGCCGCCGCGCAAGGCGCCGTGACGCTGCACGGCCTCGATCGCGTACTCGGAACAGCTGGGGTGGAAACGGCAGTTGCGCCCCAGCATCGGGCTGATGGCGTAGCGATAGAAGCGCAGGAAACCGAGCAGCACAGTCTTCATGGCCGTGGCAGCCGCTCCAGCAATTGCCGCAGATCGCGGTTGAGGTCGGCCCGCGTTGCCAGCGCCACCGGCGCATGCAGGCGGGCGATGAGGTCGGCGGCCGGCAGGTTGACGCGTTCGCGGCGAAAGATCTCGCGCGCGATGCGCTTCACCAGATTGCGCACATTGGCGCGCTTGGCCAGCTTCTTGGCAACCACTACCGCCAGGCGGGCGGTGCCGAGATCGTTGGGCCGGTAGTGCAGCATGTAGTACTTGCCGCGCAGGGCCCGCCGAAAAGCAAAAACGGATGAGAACTCATCCGTTTTGTGCAATCTGTACGCGCTGCGGAATCGCTCGTCGGCGCCCGCCGGTTCCGTCACCTCAGACGGCGAGGCGATGACGGCCCTTGGCACGACGGGCACGGATCACCGCACGACCGCCACGGGTCTTCATGCGGACCAGGAAACCGTGAGTGCGCTTGCGACGGACGACGGAGGGTTGGTAAGTGCGTTTCATGATCGGCTACCGGTGTGAGGTCAAACGCGGGATTTAATTTGATAATCCCATGTTTGTCAAGAACAATTTTTCCCCGGGGCTGTGGATAAGTCCGCCCCCCGGAGGTAGAATCCCCTGCTTGCGCGCTTCGCCGAAGCAAGGAGGGGCGATCGGGCCACGAGCCCACACCGCCGCCCGGCAAGCACATCCGACAACAAGCCATCCGGCTGCCAGCCCGCCTGTCCAGCGCCCTACCGGCGCGGGGCGGGCGTGTTTTTCGAGTATCGTGTCGCAAACACAAACCGTCCGCTCCGTGAATCAAGATTTCTGGTCCTTCTGCCTGTCGCGCCTTGAACAGGAACTGCCGCAACAGCAGTTCAATACCTGGATCAAGACGCTGCATGCCAGCGAGGGCCAGTGCGACGACGGCCCCGCCCTCACCCTCACCGCGCCCAACCGTTTCGTCCTGCAATGGGTGCGCGAGCGCTACCTGCGCCGGATCAGCGAACTGGGTGAAGAATTCCACGCCATGCCCTTGCAGCTGGATCTGCAGCTGCCCGCGCCAGGTGCCGCGCGCACGGTGAAGCCGGCCACCGCCGCGCCGATGAACGGCAGCGGAAACAATGGCAGCCAGGCCCCCGCCAGCGCAAGCGCGACCAGCGCGGAAGCCCCGCAGCGGGAAAGCCGCAGCGCCGCCATGCCGCCGGCCGCTGCCGCGCCTGCGGTCCTGGTGCGTCCCAGCGAACCCGAACCCTCGTCTCCGGCCGACCTCGCCTACGACAAGACCCGCCTCAACGCCGACTTCACCTTCGACACCCTGGTCACCGGCCGTGCCAACGATCTCGCCCGCGCGGCGGCCATGCAGGTGGCGCAGAACCCCGGCACCTCCTACAACCCGCTGTTCGTCTATGGCGGCGTCGGCCTGGGCAAGACCCACCTGATCCACGCCATCGGCAACGCGGTGTACCGGCAGAACCCGCGCGCGGTGATCCGCTATGTACACGTCGAGGACTACTACGCCGACGTGGTGCGCGCCTACCAGCAGAAGAGCTTCGACGCCTTCAAGCGCTACTACCGCTCGCTGGACCTGCTGCTGATCGACGACATCCAGTTCTTCAACAACAAGAACCGGACCCAGGAAGAGTTCTTCCACGCCTTCAACGCCCTCACCGAGGCGCGCAAGCAGATCGTCATCACCTGCGACACCTACCCCAAGGACATCCAGGGCCTGGAAGACCGGCTGATTTCCCGCTTCGACTGGGGTCTCACCGTGCAGATCGAGCCGCCCGAACTGGAAATGCGGGTGGCCATCCTGAAGAAGAAGGCCGAGGCGCTGCGGGTGGAAGTGGACGACGACGTCGCCTTCCTCATCGCCAAGAACCTGCGCTCCAACGTGCGCGAGCTCGAAGGCGCGCTGAACAAGGTGGTGGCCTACGCCCGCTTCCACGGCCGCGGCATCTCGCTGGAAGTGGCCAAGGATGCGCTGAAGGATCTGCTCAACGCCCACAACCGCCAGCTCTCCATCGAGCACATCCAGAAGACGGTGGCCGACTACTACAAAATCAAGGTCGCCGACATGCATTCCAAGAAGCGCACCCGCGTCATCGCGCGGCCGCGCCAGGTGGCCATGTGGCTCGCCAAGGAACTCACGCCGATGTCGCTGCCCGCCATCGGCGAAGCCTTCGGCGGCCGCGACCATACCACCGTACTGCACGCCTGCCGCACCATCACCGAACTGCGCCTGGCCGACCACCAGCTGAACCATGATGTACACGTGCTCACCCAGGTGCTGCGCGGCTGAGCCTCACGACTTCCCGATCAACCACTTTTCCACCTGACGCCATGCTCCTGCTCAACACTACCCGCGATGCGCTCCTCGCTCCGCTGCAGTCGGTTGCCGGCATCGTCGAAAAGCGCCACACCCTGCCCATCCTGTCCAACGTGCTGATCGAGAAGCACGGTGACCAGCTCACCCTGCTGGCCACCGACATCGAGATCCAGATCCGCACCACCACCGGCGGCCACATCGGCGGCGAAGACACCGCCATCACCGTCGGCGCGCGCAAGCTGCAGGACATCCTGCGCGCCCTGCCGGACACCGACATCAACCTCACCCTGGACGACAAGCGCCTCACGGTGAAGGCCGGCAAGAGCCGCTTCCAGCTGCAGACCCTGCCGGCGGCCGACTACCCGCGCATGAACCTGCCCGACGGCGACGCCGTGCGCCTCACCGTGCCGCAGCGCACCTTCAAGCGCCAGCTCGCCCAGGTGTCCTACTCCATGGCGCAGCAGGACATCCGCTACTACCTCAACGGCCTGCTGCTGATCGCCGACGGCAGCGAGCTGCGCATGGTCGCCACCGACGGCCACCGCCTCGCCTACGCCGCCAGCGACCTCGCCGTGCCGGCGCCCGAAGGCCAGCGCACCGAAGCCATCCTGCCGCGCAAGACCGTGCTGGAGCTGGCCCGCCAGCTCGCCGACAGTGACGACCCGCTGGAAATCATCCTCGCCGGCAACCAGGCGGTGTTCCGCTTCGGCCCCATCGAACTCGTCACCAAGCTCATCGACGGCAAGTTCCCCGACTACGAGCGCGTGATCCCGCAGAACCACCCCAAGCTCGTCACCTTCGAGCGCCTGCCGCTGCTGGCCTCGTTGCAGCGCGCCGCCATTCTCACCAACGAGAAGTTCCGCGGCGTGCGCCTGGTCCTGGGCGAAGGCGCGCTCAAGGTCATCAGTTCCAACTCCGAACAGGAAGAAGCGCAGGACGAGCTGGAGATCGACTATCACGGCGACACGCTGGACATCGGCTTCAACGTCACCTACCTGCTCGACGTGCTGAACAACCTTTCCTCCGAAACGGTGGAATGGCGCTTCAACGACGGCAACTCCAGCGCCCTCATCACCCTGCCCGGCAACGAGCAGTTCAAGTACGTCGTGATGCCGATGCGCATCTGAGGAAGAGCGCATAAACCTGCGCCCGCCCGTCCCGTCTCCGCATTGCCCGCCGTACGACAGCACGGCTGGGCTGCGCCGGCCAGCCAGGGCGGGCTCGCCACGGTTTCTGCGCCCCTTCCCGCCGCAACTTTGTTGTCCCAGCAGCAAGCGTTCTTTTTGAATTACCCGAGATGACCATGTCCGAACCGCAAAACACGCCCGCCCCCGCCGGCAACGACTACGACGAATCCAGCATTCAGCAGCTCGAAGGCCTGGAAGCGGTGCGGAAACGCCCCGGCATGTACATCGGCGACACTTCCGACGGCACCGGCCTGCACCACATGGTGTTCGAAGTGGTGGACAACGCCATCGACGAAGCTCTGGCCGGCCACTGCGACGACATCGTCATCACCATCCACGCCGACAACTCCATCTCCGTCACCGACAACGGCCGCGGCATCCCGGTCGGCGTCAAGATGGACGACAAGCACGAGCCCAAGCGCTCCGCGGCCGAAATCGTCATGTGCGTACTGCACGCCGGCGGCAAGTTCAACCAGAACAGCTACAAGGTGTCTGGCGGCCTGCACGGCGTCGGCGTCTCCTGCGTGAACGCGCTCTCCAAGTGGCTGCGCCTCACCATCCGCCGCGACGGCAAGAAGCACTTCATGGAGTTCAACCGCGGCGCCCCGCAGGACCGCGTCATCGATGTGGTGGACGGCGTCGAGGTCAGCCCGCTCAAGGTGCTCGGCGAAACCAGCAAGCGTGGCACTGAAGTGCACTACCTGGCCGACGAGGAAATCTTCGGCACCGTCGAGTATCACTACGAGATCCTCGCCAAGCGCCTGCGCGAACTCTCCTTCCTCAACAACGGCGTCAAGATCCGCCTGGTCGACCAGCGCACCGGCAAGGAAGAAGACTTCGCCTTCGCCGGCGGCGTGAGGGGCTTCGTCGAGTACATCAACCGCACCAAGACCGTCCTGCATCCCAACGTCTTCTACGCGGCCGGCAACACCCGCATCCCCACCGGCGCCGGCGAAGCCGAACTCTCGGTCGAAGTCGCCATGCAGTGGAACGACTCCTACGCCGAACAGGTTCTCTGCTACACCAACAACATCCCGCAGGCCGACGGCGGCACCCACCTCACCGGCCTGCGCGCCGCGATGACCCGCGTCATCAACAAGTACATCGAAGAGAACGAGATCGCCAAGAAGGCCAAGGTGGACATCACCGGCGACGACATGCGTGAAGGCCTCGCCTGCGTGCTGTCGGTCAAGATGCCGGACCCCAAGTTCGCCAGCCAGACCAAGATGAAGCTGGTCTCCTCCGAAGCCCGCCCGGCGGTCGAAGAAGTCGTCGCCAACAAGCTCTCCGACTTCCTGCTCGAGAACCCGCTCGACGCCAAGACCATCTGCAACAAGATCGTCGAAGCCGCCCGCGCCCGCGACGCCGCCCGCAAGGCCCGCGAAATGACCCGCCGCAAGGGCGTGCTCGACGGCGTCGGCCTGCCCGGCAAGCTCGCCGACTGCCAGGAGAAGGATCCCTCCCTGTGCGAGCTCTACCTCGTCGAGGGTGACTCCGCCGGCGGCTCCGCCAAGCAGGGCCGCGACCGCAAGTTCCAGGCGATCCTGCCGCTCAAGGGCAAGATCCTCAACGTCGAGAAAGCCCGCTTCGACAAGCTGCTGCAAAGCCAGGAAATCGCCACCCTCATCACCGCGCTCGGCACCAGCATCGGCAAGGATGACTACAAGCCCGAGAAGCTGCGCTACCACCGCATCATCCTGATGACCGACGCCGACGTGGACGGCGCCCACATCCGCACCCTGCTGCTCACCTTCTTCTACCGCCAGATGCCCGAACTGGTGGAGCGCGGCCACATCTACATCGCCCAGCCGCCCCTGTACAAGATCAAGCATGGCAAGACGGAGCTCTACATCAAGGACGACCACGAGCTCAACGGCCACCTGCTCAAGCTCGCCCTGGACGGCGCCGCCCTCACCCCGCGTGAAGGCGCCGACCCCATCGTCGACGAAGCCCTCGGCGGCCTCGCCCGCAGCTACCTGCTCGCCGAAGCCGTCATCCGCCGCCTCGCCAGCTACATCGACCCCGAAGTGCTGCAGGCCATGCTCGCCCACGACATCGAGATCAGCCTGGACGACGAAGCCGCCGCCCGCGCCTCCGCCGCACGCATCCAGCCGCAGCTGCCGGAAGGCCTGCGCATCTACGCCGAATACCATGAGGAAACCGAAGCCTGGCGCCTCACCGTCGAGCGCCTGCACCACGGCAACCTCAAGTTCGGCTGGATCGAGCAAGCCTTCCTCGTCTCCGGCGACTACCGCAGCATCCGCACCGCCAGCGCCTCCATCGCCGGCCTCATCGGCACCGGCGCCGAAATCCGCCGCGGCGAAAAGCGCCAGAGCGTCACCCGCTTCGCCGACGCCATCGGCTGGCTGCTCAACGAAGTCGAACGCGGCCTCAGCAAGCAGCGCTACAAAGGCCTGGGCGAAATGAACCCCGAGCAGCTGTGGGAAACCACCATGGACCCCGCCGTGCGCCGCCTGCTGCGCGTGCAGATCGACGACGCCATCGCCGCCGACGAGATCTTCACCACGCTGATGGGGGATAACGTCGAACCGCGCCGGGCGTTCATCGAAAGCAATGCGCTGTATGCGCAGAACATCGATGTGTGAGGCTTGTTGTAGGTGAATGCATAACCTGAGAAAAACGGACGCATAAACCGAGAAAACTATGAATTTCCGCTTTTCGATAGCAAGGCTGGCATTTGAGCAGTCTGGCGTCCGGTAGAACAAATAAACGGCCACCTTGGGTGGCCGTTTGCTTTTTACTTGCCCGCCTGAGCGGAATTCGCACAGCGTCGAGGCATTTTTGAATTGGTTTTTCGTACAGCATTGTTATTACAAAAAACTTATTCTCAAAGCCTTCCAATCCTGGGTCGTACCTATTGAGGCCGATGACCCGAGCATTGACGGTCAACGCATCAAATGTAATTTGCTTACCTCGCCATCCATAGAAAAAATGGACCAGCGCGTCATAAATAGGAGGGCTGATGAGCCCAAACAGCTTGCTGAACAAACTCCTAGACTACGTCTTGGAGCAAGACAAAGAAATCGACCCTCGTGGCTTCAAGCTACAGGGCTACAAGGGCTTTCTGAAGAGGCAGTCAGACCTTCAAGGACTTCCTCGCGTTGATTTCGACATCAAGCTGGATGGCGACCATATTTGGATGCGCGTGGCACGGCTAGAGGCGAAGGCTCCGCCGGCGTTACCCGCGGAACAGTGGAAGGGAGTCATCGTCGTCAGTGACAACCCAGAAGGTGCCGTGCCGCGGATTGACGAGACAACGCTTAAAAGCCGCATCTTGGCGGAAAGCCAGACGAAGCTCGCGGACCAAATGCCTACAGTCGAAGCTCGGTGGCGGTCCTCGGCCCAAGAAATTTTGGCGCAGTACGCGCCCCTGTGGTCAGCTTGGGCGGCGGGCGAGATTCCGCGCCGCAAAACAATTTCCCTCTACGGCGACCTGTTCGCCATCAAGCACCAGTTGGAATCAGAAGAGACCGCCAAGCCGCACGAGCTGGTTTGGGGTGTAGGCATTGCCGCCTGGAAACTGAACTACGAGGAGCGAGCCGGCAGCACGCGGGTCGACTTCCTGTACCCGCTTCTGACCCAGGCTATGGAACTGGCCTTAGACGAGACGACGCTGGCCATTGTGCTGCGCCCTAGGTCTGTCGACCCGCGCTTCGAATTCGATGCATTCTCTGCCTGCCAACTCTCAAGCACGGCAGACGTTGAGCGCGCAGCACGTGAGGCCCTTGCCAAGGGAGTTGACCGCCCCGTAACTCCGTTTGACCCTGGCAGTTACGAACATCTGCTGAAGTTGGTCGCTGGGAACCTGCATGAAAAGGGCCGGTTCATGAACGATGCCAAAACGTTCCCGACACCGACCGATGAACTGCAGGTTAGTGACTGCTGGGCGGTCCTTTCCCGCCCTCGGCCGAACAACTACTTGCACGAAGACATCCAGCGCCTCAAGGGGCGTCTTGCTGCCAACTGCGAGATTCCGCTCGGCCCGCTGGCCTTGGTTACACCTCCGTCGGACCAGCAAATGGTCTACGAACCGGTGGCATTCCGGGGACTTTCTGGCTACACCGGCTGCGCAAAGGGTGAGCCGCGTGAGCTGTACTTCCCCCTGCCGTATAACCAGGAGCAGGTGACCATCGTTGAGCAGCTTGAGCGCTCCGATGGAGTCGCGGTGCAAGGGCCTCCGGGCACAGGTAAGACCCACACCATCGCTAATATCATCTGCCATTACTTGGCTACTGGCCGGAAGGTTCTCGTGACCTCGAAGGGCGAACAGGCCCTTGAAGTCCTGCAGTCGAAGATTCCCAAGGAAGTGCAGCCGCTAACGGTGGCATTGCTGGCTGGTGACCGCGAAGGGATGCGGCAGTTCCAGTCGTCGATTGAAGCCATCATCCACAACGTGTCCCAGTTGAACCCAGAGGTCGTCCGGGAACAGATTCGCACTTTCCAGAGCGCCATCGAGCGCGCGCACGTAGAGCTCGCGGCCATCGACCGCCGTGTCGATGAAATCGCTCAGTCGCAGCTGTCTGACATTGAAGTCGATGGCGTCCCGATGCGAGCCCAGAAGATGGCCGAGCTCGTGCTCCATGGTAATGAGCAGTATGGTTGGTTCAATGACACCATTTCGCTCATTCCGGATAATGCCCCGCCACTGACTGGCGAACAGGCCGCGACTCTTCGCGAAGCCAGACGACGCCTTGGCCGGGACCTGGTCTATGCCTCCGCACGCGTGCCCTCGAGCGCAGGATTGCTATTAGCCGCAGAAGTTGGCCAGCTGCACCAGGCCTTGGTCGACATGCGGGAAATCGAAGAAACCGAGGCTCAGGGTCGCCTGCTTGCCCTTCGGGCTTCTACACCGGATGTTCTTGATGGTGCGCGTAGTCTCCTGGCCCTTGTAGCGCAGGCTCAGCAGCTCGCCTATGAACTTGAAGCAACCGGCGAGGTCTGGACGGACCAGCTTCGCAAGAAATGTGGCTTGCCGACATTCCAAAGCGAACGTGAAGCCTTGGAGGCGCTTGCCGGCGAGGTCGAGGCCCTAACTGAAGCGCGCGCGGTGTTCTTGAAGCGTCCTGTTGAAGCGCCCGAGGAAGCCCTCGTCTCGGTCAAGACCCGAGAGGCCATTGCGCGCGGTGCTAGCACGGGCAAGCCGTTCGCCATGATTGCGTTTGGGGCTGGTGCTGCGAAGGAGCACGTTGCGGCTATCAAGGTTGCCGGCCTGAGCCCCGTGAATGCGGAGGATTGGGGCCATGTGCAGCGCTACGTCGAGCTCCATGCACAGGTGCTGTCCTTCAGTGTTCGCTGGAACGAGTTCGCCGAAGTGCTGTCGATGCCGGCGGTTCGCGGCGGTGTCAGTAGCCTGCGCAACATCGAGCAGGTCACGACGCTCGCGTTGAAGGCACACAAGCTAGCAACGAAGTTCGATGCCAAGTTACCGGCCCATGCCGAGCGCGTTTTTGCTCAGGTGCCGACGGCACAGCTGAAGGGGTCCGCAGCACAGCTCGCGGAGGTGCACCAACATCTACGTTGCCATCTCACGCGTGCCGACCTGGCCAAGGCGGTTACCTCACTGGCGACTCTTCAGGAAAAGCTCGCGGGAACCTCCGGGCCGGCTTCAGAGGCGTTGCGCGTCTTCGTCGAGAATGACCTCGGTGCTGCGCGTCTGCCGGTTGAACGCGCTGTGGCGCAGTATGCAGAGCTGGTTAGTGAGGTTCGTCGCATTGAAGGCCTCGCCCACGACCTCTCTGTGGTCAACCAGCTGGCAGGCCAAGTCGAACGTGCTGGTGGGCAGAAGCTGGCCGCGCGTATTCGAAGCATTCCGGTGGAGGCCTCCGGCGATGACAAGGCAATACCGACCACGTGGCGCGACGCCTGGAACTGGGCACGGGTCAAGAACCACTTGGACTCCATAGAAGCCCGAGAGGAGTTTCGAACGCTGGCTGCGCGCCGGCGGGACCTCGAAGTAGGCTTGGCTCGTCTGTACGAGGACCTTGTGTCCAAGTCAGCTTGGCTATCCACCAAGCTGGGGGCTTCTCCGAAGGTGCTGTCGGCGTTGGAAACCTACCGCACGGCCGTACGGCGCATAGGAATGGGCACCGGCCCCAATGCGACCCGGCATCGACGAGACGCCCAGAAGGCGATGAACGATGCACAGGGCGCGGTCCCATGCTGGGTAATGAGTCATGCAAAGGTCTCGGAGACGCTGCCATCGCAGCTGGGGTGCTTCGACCTGGTCATCGTGGACGAGGCTAGCCAGTCGGACCTGTGGGCGCTGCCGGCCGTTTTGCGCGGTAAGAAGATTCTGGTAGTTGGCGACGACAAGCAGGTCTCTCCGGATGGAGGCTTTATGTCAGCGGTGCGCATCCAGGAGCTGAAGGACCGCTTCCTGTCCGACCAGCCGTTCGCCACGGTCCTGACGCCTGAGAAGTCCCTCTACGACGTCGCCTCGACGGTGTTTGCCGCCCAGAAGGTGATGCTGCGGGAGCACTTCCGCTGCGTGCCGCCCATCATTGCCTACAGCAATCGGTTCTACGACGGGTTCATTCAGCCGCTGCGTATCCCTAAGGCCTCTGAGCGCCTCGACCCGCCGCTGATTGACATCTACGTCGAAGGTGGCAAGCGCGGAGTCAAGGATGAGAACCGTCTCGAGGCCCTGGCTATCTCCGAAGAAATTGCCGCGCTGGTCTCTGACCCGAAGTTTGCCGGAAGGACGATTGGTGTTGTGTCGCTGCTGGGTCCGGACCAGGCGAAGCACATTGACACGCTGGTTCGCTCTCGCGTGAGCGCCATGGAGCTGCTGCACCGTAAGTTTGAATGCGGAGATGCGCGACTGTTTCAGGGGAGCGAGCGGGACATCATGTTCCTTTCCATGGTCGTTGACCCGGGGAACTGCAAGGCGTTGTCCGGCAATACCTTCGAACAGCGATTCAACGTCGCGGCTAGTCGGGCGCGAGACCGCATGTACCTCGTGCGCTCCGTCCAACTGGCAGACCTCTCCCATCTGGACCTGCGTCGCGGGATGCTGGAGCACTTCACCAAGCCCCTGGACGGAAGCATCGAAGAGACCACGAGCCTCATCGACGATTGCGAATCGGGCTTCGAGAAAGAGGTCTACACCGCGCTGTTTAGTCGGGGCTATCGCGTCGTGCCACAAGTCAAAGCGGGCTCGTTCCGCATCGACATGGTGGTGGAGGGCGCGGACGACTGTCGCTTAGCCATCGAGTGCGACGGAGACGAGTTCCACGGGCCGGACCGCTGGGCCGCCGACATGAGCAGGCAGCGCGTGTTGGAGCGGGCCGGATGGGTGTTCTGGCGCTGCTTCGCTTCGACCTGGTCGCTTCGAAAGGATGAAGTGCTGCGGGACTTGCTCGACCGATTGGCTGCCATGGGAATCGAGCCAATTGGTGCTATCGAGCGCATTCCGTCTCTTGTCGAGACTCGCACGTGGCGAGCTGAGCAGGCTGCGAAAGCTGCAAATGACCCAGTGGTCGACGCATTGGAGGCGGCCATTGCTTCAACTAGAGCGTGAACCCCACCCTATGCCGTCAAAAAAAGCCCTCGACCGAAGGGTACAACAAACATCAAGGGGACGTATGGGTCCCCGCTTATCTCGCAGAGTGAAGTTCGGCGCCGTGCGCTTCAAGTTCTCCGGGTTCTGTATTGGGATGTCGGTCGATATTCCAGCCCTTCGCATCGGCACTATTTTCGACAATTTCTTCGGCCAAATAGCCTAGGTACAAGCTTGTCAGCTTAAGGAGAGAATCGCTGTATGGCTACACACGATGTGGATACCGAAGACGGCAAACTTCCCGAACCCAGCCGCACTGCGTTGTTCATCTCCCATGCCACGCCGGAGGACAATCATTTCGTACGGTGGTTGGGCGCCAAGCTCACAGCTATGGGCTACGAGGTCTGGGCTGACGTCATGCGTTTGCACGGAGGCATCGACTGGGCCCGCGAACTCGAAGCAGCGCTGAGAAAGAGAGCGGTCAAGATGCTCTTGGTCTGCACGCCAAATGGCTTGGAAAAGCAAGGTGTTCGGAATGAAATTGAAATTGGCATCGACCTGTCCAAGAAGCTCGATGACGCAGCCTTCATCATCCCACTCAGGCTAGAAGCCTACGACGCTCCGTTTCGAATCGCGCATGCACAGTACATAGACTTCAAGGCGAGCTGGGCACGCGGACTTGCCGAGTTGGTTGCGCTACTTCGCGACCAAGGCATTCCCCAAGCTACTCCTGGTGCGATGGATACATGGCTCGTGGCGCATACAGTGGGTTCAGACAAACTCGTCGAACGTTCGGAACCGCTGGTTTCTAACTGGCTGGAGGTGGTAAATCAGCCTGACCTCGTCCGCTATTGCGAAGCGCCCGTCGGCGTGCCCTTGGAGCCCTTCCAAAATCGGTTGTGCCATAAGTTTCCTGTGGTGCCGTTTCGCACTGGCGTCATTACATTTTCGAAGCCTGACGGCGATGGAAGTCTTGGTCCGGAGCTACCTGCTAAGGAAATGGGCTCGATTTCGACGGCGAAATTTCTGCAGGACGGGTGGCCCGAATACGGAATCGATGCATACCATTCGAAACGAATGTACTCGGACCTCGGAAGCCAAGCGTTTGATGCCTTCTGTAAGACCAGAGGGCTGAAGGGGGTCTTGGGGGCTAACAAACGCCTTAGTTGGTGGGGTGACATCAAATCGGCACCGATTGGCCAAGTGCGGTTTGACTGGAATTTTCGACGTGGGTCCCGCCAAATCGTCGGACACTCTGGCAAACGCGGGGTCCACTGGCACTATGCACTGAATGCGCAACTTCGCGCTTCTCCCCTATGGCACCTGCGTTTATCGCCGCGCCTGGTATTCAGCCAGAACGGTCTAGATGCAATTGAAGACTCCAAGCGCTCGCACACCTTGCGGCGGTCGTTTGCCAAGGGATGGCGCAATGCGCGCTGGCGAGACATGCTTTGTGCATACCTGTGGTGGCTGTCTGAAGGAAAATCGGAGCTTCGATTGTCAGTCGCAGCCGACGAGTTTTTGTCGCTTGCTGTGCCTCCCATGCAATTCAGCTGTCCAGTCACGGTTCTTGAGGGTGAAGAGATTCCAATTGACGAGGACGACCCAGACATTCCGCCGGAAAGTTGGAGCGACGATGGGGCTGGGGAGGACGAACAATGAGTCGCCCTAAGCTTGTCTATATTGACGAACCACGGTTGGAGTTTCGCTACGGTCAAGAACTAGAGTATTCGCGTGATGGCCTTTATCTGTATGGCCCGGTTGATGCTGTGCAGAACCCGCGCCCCATCCGCTATGGTTTCATCGGGACAAAAATCGGATTAGAGCGATTCAGCCGCTGGGCAACAGAGGTGTCGTCGTTCATATCGGCGCCTCCTCCGCGGCGAGGGGCGAAACTTATCGAACCGCACCACGTTCCTTTCCCGGGCTTCTCGGAAGCTTTTCATTCTGTATGGTCCGCAACGCCCAGTTACGTCATCGATGACATCGACGAAAATGACCTACATAGGCGCATTCATATCGCAAACCGTCATGAAGCCATTAAGGCAGTTGTAGATGTTTATGTGGAGCGCCTTATCGACGTGCAGCGAAGGGATGAAGACCCTCCCAGCTTCTGGTATGTCGTTATTCCCGAGTTCATCTACGAACTCGGACGACCGCAATCGGTGGTACCGAAGTCAGAACGGGTCGCCGGTAAGGTACTGCTGAGGGAGCGGGATGCTCTGAAACTGACGACTCAGCCCACATTGTTCGGTGACGCCGAGGAAGAAGCAGAGGTCTACAAGTACGAGAAGAATTTCAGGCGGCAGCTAAAGTCGCGCCTTCTGGACCACAAGGTGGTGACGCAGCTAGTGAGGGAAAGCACTCTTGCGCCGGGAGACTTTCTGAAGGCGAATGGTCAGCCGAAACGCCAAGTAGAAGACCCCGCCACCCTTGCGTGGAAGCTGTGCTCCGGCTCGTACTACAAGAGTGGTGGGCGACCTTGGCAGATAGCGTCCATGAGGCCGGGAGTCTGTTATGTTGGCCTTGTCTACAAGAAACAGACTGAAGAAGACGCTTCTCGCCACTCTGTGTGTGCCGCACAAATGTTTTTGTCCGACGGTGAGGGAGTGGTTTTTCGTGGCGCTCTTGGCCCGTGGTTTCATCCCGACACGAAGCAATACCATCTCGATTCTGCTTCAGCCACGCGCTTAGCCGGTACTGTGCTTGCAGAGTACAAACGCAAACATGGGCGTGAACCGGCCGAACTGTTCATCCATGCCAAGTCGTCGTTCAATGATGACGAATGGTCGGGCTTCGAGGCTGCCTGTGAAGGCACCAATACGAATGTTGTCGGCGTTCAGATTGCGGATGCCTGGGACCATCTCAAGCTCTTCAGGTCCGGCGAGTATCCGGTCATCCGTGGAACCGCAATGGTAACGAGCAAGAACTCTGCCTTTTTGTGGACGTCAGGATTTGTGCCTCGGCTTGGTACTTATATGGGCCCCGACACCCCAAATCCCATGCAGGTGAGTATCCGCCGTGGGGAAGTTGAGCTTGAAACGGTACTGCGCGATGTGTTGGCGTTGTCCAAAATCAACTTCAATACGTGTCTTTTTAACGACCGGTCGCCAGTAACTATCCGATTTGCGGATGCCATCGGTGACATCTTGGTCGCAGCACCTCAAAACCACGAGCCGATGCTGCCATTCAAGTTCTACATCTAGGTACGCCATAGGTTCCGGCCATTCGGTCCAGCCGTTGGACACGTTTCTGGACATGAGGATAGAGAAATTTTTCCAAAATCACTTCTTAACTCATTGAATTTATTCAACCTATCTGAACAACAAAAAAACAGACCGGAAGTGGGTAGTATTGGTTATAAATTAAGCTGTGTGACACACCTACCATGCTAAGTATCAGTGACTACCTCGAATCCGAAGGGCCGCACCTGACTTCAGAAGTTGCATCCTGGCTGACTACGCAAGGAATATCGTCTGATGCTGCACGTAAGCGGTTGTCTAGAAAACAACCTCCCGTTCGCACATTTCCAGTTCCCTTGTTTCCAAAAGGGGCGGGGTTCATTTACCTCGAGAAGCAGCGCAAGGAAGAGAGATTCTGGCAGGCGCTGCATAATGCTCTTCGCACTACTGGCTCGGTATATGGCATCGCTTTAGACGGTGTTCTGGCTCGGCGTGGCGCAGTCAGCCGTCAGGAATTTTCAGTGATAAGCGGTGCCACAGAGCGCCCTGTCAAAAAGCAAGTCACAGCTGAAACTGCTTTAGAGCGTTTGGTTTCAGCAGGTTTGCTGAGCATTAATCTTGATAACAATGACCAGTCCATTGTAGCTATTGCGCGCGCTGAAATTGGCTATGCCGACATCGACGGTATTCGCGCTCGTGGGATTGCAGAGGGAGTCATTCTAGATGGACTAAGAGAATGGGCAAAGAACATAGGAACGGCGTCGTACAACCAGATTCGCATTCGCGGCGAGGAAGGTCTTGAGCCAATCCAGCAATTCAAATTTGACCTAGCTGGCCCTAGTTACCTCTTGCCTCTTCGGCGTGGAACAAAAGGAAATCGGCCTCTTGGCTTCATGGTAGCGGACGTATTTTCTGAGGGGATTCTTGATGAGCATCAGGTTCGATATTTCATCAGGAAAGCACATGCTCTTCATGCAACGCTAACAGGAGGGAGCGTTTTTCCGATTCTAGTAGCAGACGGCTTCACAGGCCCCGCACTTACTACTGGTCATGCAGCAGGAATAATGATGGCAACACCAAGTAGGCTTTTTGGACGCGCCGTTGGTGATGGCCTGAAGTCCTTGGTACAGACATTGAATCGTGCGGCTTCATATGCTTCTGCGGACTCTCCTGAGCGCCTAACAAGGCTGGTCAGTAGCCTGAGTGAAATTGAAGGTCGAGCGAGGAATTTGAGAGGCCCACTGTTTGAGCTGCTGGCGGCATATCTTGTGCGCCGCGACTCCGTTTCTATCAGCATGGGTGTCCGTGCAAAGGACCCGGGGAGTGGTAAGCAAGCCGATATTGATGTCCTCAAGGTTGCGGCAATGAATGCTGAATGCACAGCAATCGAATGCAAAGGCAAGGAGCCCGGCGGATTTATTACGGATGAGGATGTTCGTGTTTGGTTGGGCAAAGTGGCTGTGATGCAGGCGTATTTGCGGACGCAAGAGCGCTTCAGCGAAGCAACCATTTCGTTCGAACTTTGGACCTCGGGGACATTTACTGAAGAAGCCCTCCAGCTACTTCATGCTGAACAGAAAAGGCGTACAAAATTTCCGATTCGATGGAAAAACGGGCAGGATGTTTTGGCGGTCGCAAACCGTTTCAAGGAGAAGGCCGTGGCTGACACATTGCAGCAACACTTCCTCCGCCACCCACTCAGTGTAAGTTAAGGGAAACAACTTTTCCTTAACTTGGCGAAGTCAGGAGTTAAGGGAAGAAGCAGGCCTGCTAACTCAGAGCGCTTTTCTTGATGTCTTGCCCGGCCTGATCGCAAAGCCGGAGCGTGCCGGTGTGGTGTTGGCGCGCTTGAGGGAGATGTGTTGATGGATCTGCATCAGGAACACCACTTCGAAGCCGAAATCTGCGCCCACCTCGCGGCCAACGGCTGGCTGTACGCCCGAAGGCAATGCGGCACAGTTCGACCGCGCCAACGGCCTCTTCCTGCCCGACCTTCTGGCCTGGGTGGAAGAGACGCAGCCAGAGAGCTTCCAGCGGCTCACCAAGACCCACGGCGCAGCCCTGCCGCAGGTGCTGGCCGAGCGCATGCGCAAGAGCCTGAACCTGCCGGACCGCGGCACGCTGGATGTGCTGCGCCGGGGCGTGGAAATGCTGGGGCTGAAGGAGCCGCTGATGCTGGCGCAGTTCAAGCCGGCACTGGCCATCAACCCTGCAACCCAGGCGAAGTACGCCGCCAACCGCCTGCGCGTGGTGCGCCAGGTGTGTCACTCGCCCAACAACCCGAAGGAAGCGCTGGATCTGGTGCTCTTCCTCAATGGCATCGCGGTGGCCACGGCCGAACTGAAGAGCAACTTCACCCAGAGCGTGCGGGATGCGGACGACCAGTACCGCTACGACCGCCACCCGCAGCCCAAGGGCGGCATGCTGGAGCCGCTGCTGGGCTTCCCCGGCGGGGCGCTGGTGCACTTCGCGGTGAGCCAGTCCGAGGTGATGATGAGCACCCGGCTGGCCGGCAAGGATAGCTTCTTCCTGCCCTTCAACCGTGGCAACGCGGGCGGGGCGGGCAACGCGCCGAACCCCCAGGGCTTCGCCACCGCCTACGCGAGGGGCTGAAAGACATCCTGCTCGGGCCAGCGCAACTCTATGAATCGCTCAAGGCCCGCGCGAGCTCACCGGCCCGCACATAAACCCACCGCCGGCTGGCGCTTGATGAACCTCACCTGCCCGTCTTCCTCCATCCCGCCCTCCAGCCAGCCCAGCCGCCGATAGAAGCCGTTCGCACGCACCTCCCGGTTGCTGTCGGTCACCAGCCAGATTTCCGCGCAGCCGCACGCGAACAGCCAGCGCTCCGCCTCTGCCATCAACCGGCGGCCCAGGCCACGGCCTTCGTGGTCGGGATGGACGAAGAGGGCGAATACGGTGGCCTGGGCGGCATTGGCCATGGCGAAGGCGAGGACTTGGCCAGACGCTTCCGCCACCCAGCCGCGGCCGTCGCCGGCCAGCATGTCTGCCAGCGTCGCCCGCGTGATGCCGAGGGCGGCGAGTTCGGCGCGGGACATGCGGTTCTCCCTCACGCTGCTGCGGATCTCGAACAGCGCCGGGATGTCGGCGGGCGTGGCCTTGCGGATGAGCAGGATCGTGCTGGGGCCGGCTGGCCGGGCCGCCGCTCAGCGCCGGGCGGTCCTGCGCAGCAGGCCGTCCAGGCGGTTGGCGAAGGCCTGGCGATCGGCGGTGGAGAACTTGGGTGGGCCGCCGGTTTCCATGCCGCTGCTGCGCAGGGTGTCCATGAAGTTGCGCATGTCCAGCAACTCGCGGATGTTCTCCTTGCCGTAGAGCTCGCCGCGCGGCGAGAGGGCGTGGGCATCCTTGGCGACGACGTCGGCGGCCAGCGGGATGTCGGCGGTGATCACCAGTTCGCCGGCCTGCACGTTGGCGACGATGTACTTGTCCGCCTCGTCGAAGCCGCCGGGCACCTGGATCATGCGGACGTGGGGAAATGAGGGCACGCGCAGGAACTGGTTGGCGACCAGCGTGAGCGGGTAGCCGGTGCGCTCGGCGGAGCGGAACAGGATGTCCTTGATGACGCCGGGGCAGGCGTCGGCATCGACCCAGATGTGCATGGCGCGCCTTGTGTGCGGGTGGAGTGGGGGCCGCCGGCATTGCGCAGGCGGGGCCGGCATTGTGCGACGGGAAGGCGGCGGAGGGCAAAGGCGCCGGCCGGGCCTTGCAGCAGCGGTCGCCCTGGCGTACCCGGCGGGGCGCCGTGTGCCTCGCCGGGTACGCCACCGCAACGTAGAATCCGCCGCCTCGCCACGCCACGCCTCTCCCGCCGATGCCCGAGCTCGCCCTTCTCCATGTCGACGAGGCCCTGATCGTCGCCGACAAGCCCGCCGGGCTGCTGTCGGTGCCCGCGGGTGGCGCTGCCGCCCAGCGCGACAGCCTGGTGACGCTGGTACAGGCGCAATACCCGGACGCGCTCATCGTCCATCGCCTGGACGCCGCCACCTCCGGCCTGGTGCTGCTGGCGCGCGGGCTGGAGATGCTGCGCCGGCTCAGCCTCGCCTTCGAACAGCGGGTGATAGGCAAAACTTACATCGCCCGCGTCTACGGCCATGTCGCCGCCGACAGCGGCGAGATCGCCCTGCCGCTGGGCCCCGACCCGGACAATCGCCCGCGCCAGCGGGTAGACCACGCCGCAGGCCGCAGCGCCCTCACCCGCTACACGGTGGACAGCCGCCAAGGCGCGGGCGACTCCGCCACCACCCGCCTCACGCTGAAGCCCCTCACCGGCCGCTCCCACCAGCTACGGGTGCATCTGCAGGCCCTCGGCCACCCCATCGTCGGCGACCCGCTCTACGCCCCGCCCGAACTGGCAGCGCACTCCGAACGGATGTGCCTGCACGCGACCGCGATCAGCTTCATCCACCCGGAAAAACGCACGCCGATGCAGTTCAGCAGCCCGGCGCCGTTCTGACTGGACTGGCGGAGGGCGGCCGCGCCACCCCGGTACGGAAGCGATGGGGCTGAAGTGAGGGCATGCGCGCACCGAAGCCGCGCCAAGGGCGCGGCGGCATCCGCCCTCAGGCCGCCACCTTCTCCAGCAGCAGCGGCTTCACCTTCGCCACCCAGGTGTCGATGCGGTCGTTGGTGTACATGCCCTGGGTGCGCTCGTCGATCACCAGGCCGACGAAGCGGCCGTCCTTCACCGCCGCCGACTGCTGGAAGGTGTAGCCCTCGGTGGGCCAGTCGTCGGCGACGATCTCGGCGCCGTAGCCTTTGAACACCTCGTACAGCCGCATTAGCGAGCTGCAGAAGCGTTCCGAGTAGCGCTCCTGCGCACCCAGGCCGAAGAGGGCGATGCGCTTGCCGGAGAAGTCGGTGTGCTTGTCCAGCTTCACCAGGAATTCCTGCCAGTTCGGCTCCAGGCAGCCGGCGGCGAGGCCGGGGATCTGCTCGTTGCCGTAGCTGGGCGTGCCGAGGATGAGGGCGTCGTACTGCAGCATCTCGGCCGGTTCGATGCGGGTCACGTTGAGCGGCTTGGCGGCGATCTCGTCGCCCAGCTTCTTGTGGATTTTCTTGGCGATGAGGCGGGTGGTGCCGGTTTCGGTGCCGAAGAAGATGCCGATCTTGTCCATGGTGGTGGGCGTCCCTTGAGTGGTCGGGTGCAGGACGCAGGGTTGCGGATGCGACCACGCCGGCGGCTTTGTCGCGTGCCGCACATGCGCGGGCGCCCCGCCGCCGGCTGGAAAGCCAGGCAGGGCCGGCGCTGGCGCGCGTCGACGTTCGACCGGCTGCGTCTGCCAGCCGGTCATCGCAAGAGGCGTACCGGCCCGCGCCGGCGCGGAGAAACAGGGAGAAGCCGGCACCCACCGGCGGAGAAAAGGCCCGGTTCAGCGCCGCGCCAGCAGCACGCCGCACTCCAGGTGGTGGGTGTAGGGGAACTGGTCGAAGGCGGCGGCGGCGGCGATGCGGTGGCTGGCCTGCAGCGCGGCAACGTTGTCGCGCAGCGTCTGCGGATTGCAGGAGATGTAGAGGATGCGGTCGAAGCCGGCCGCCAGCGCCAGCGTGGCCGCGTCCAGTCCGCTGCGCGGCGGGTCGACGAACAGCGTGGAGAAGCGGTAGCCGGCCAGCTCCACGCCCTGCAGGCGGCGGTACTCGCGGCCGCCGGCGAAGGCGTCGCTCAGCTCCTCGCTCGCCATCCGCACCAGGGTGACGTTGTCCACCCCGTTGGCTTCCAGGTTGTAACGCGCCGCCGCCACCGAGGTCTTGCTCATCTCGGTCGCCAGCACGCGGCCGAACAGCGGCGCCAGCGCCACGGTGAAGTTGCCGTTGCCGCAGTACAGCTCCAGCAGATCGCCGCCGAGGTTGGCCGCCTGCGCGCGCGCCCAGCGCAGCATGTGGCGGTTCACCTCGCCGTTGGGCTGGGTGAAGCTGCCTTCGAACTGCTGGTAGCGCAGCTGGCGGCCATCCAGCTCGAAGGATTCCAGCAGCCAGTCCCGCTCCAGCACGATCTTCTGCTTGCGGCTGCGGCCGATGATGAGCACGCCCAGCTCCGCCGCCAGCGCCCGCGCCGCCGCTTCCCAGGCCTCGTCCAGCGGCCGGTGATAGACCAGGCTCACCAGCAGTTCGCCGCTCAACGTCGCCAGGAATTCCACCTGGAACAGCTTGCGCTTCAGCGCCTCCACGCCCTGCACCGCGTCGCGCAGCAGGGGCATGGCGCGCGCGATCGGCGCCGCCGCGGGCGGGAAATCCGCCAGCAGCACCGGCGTCTTGGGCGCTGCAGGGTCGAACATGGCGTAGTCGATGCGGCCATCGTGATGCCAGATGCGGAACTCCGCCCGCAGCCGGTAGTGCAGCGGCGCGGAGGCGAACACCTCCGGCTCCGGCAGCCCGTAAGCGGCGAAATCCTGCTTGTAGCGGGACACCTTGTCGGCGAGTTGGGCGGCGTAGTTCGCGGGATCTATCTGGGGCAGCGGCATGGCGAAGCAGGAAGATGAGAAGAGGGCGCCGCGCGAGGCGAGGCCGGCGCGGCGAGGGGCGGACTATACCGCGTAGCGGCGCGGCGGCCGCGGAAGAACTGCTCAGGGATGGCGCGGCGGGAGGAAAGCCCCGGCGCCAGGGTTTCACCGCGTCCGGGAGCTCCGTGCCGCTGCGGGCGGAAGGAGAAGTACGCGCCGGAAAGCTTTGGGGCGGGCTACGCCTGGCGGGGAAGGAAGCAGGCGCATCGTCCGGGGAAAAGACAAGCGCCGCGGGCGCGGCGCTCAGCCTGGTGCATCAGGATACGGCGCGAAGCCGGCGCCGGCCTCAGCGCCGCTCATCCTCCCGCACCTCCCGGATCACCTCGCCCTCGATCACCATGCCGCCGCCGGCGCCATCCGCCGGGCCACGGCCACGCTGGGCGCTGCCCGCTGCTGCACCGGCCGCCGCGGCGCGTTCGCGCATCTGGCGGCGCACCGCGCGGGTCTTCCACCACAGGTAGCCCCAGGCGACGGCGCCCAGGGTGAGGACGATGGCGAAGAAGACCACCGAGAACATCAGCGACACCGCGAACAGGGCCAGCGTGCTCAGCACCGCGACGATCTTCTGCAGCAGGCTGGGCGGGCCGCCCTGGGGACGGGAGAGGCGTTCGTAGAAGGCGTTTCTTTGCTGTGAATACATGGGTTTCCTTGCGGCAGCGTCAGCGCTGCGATGAAAAAATGTAAGGAGTCAGAGCCCTGACGGCGGAAAAGATTCCTACCGTAACCGATTGCCGCCATGCTCGCATCGGCGCGCGGCCGGCCGCCAGACGCCCCGGCGGCGGATTCGCCGGGCATTGCCTGGGCCAGCCGGGCGCCGGCAATATGCGGCGTTCCGCCCCGTGGCTCCGCCTTTTTCCCGCCTTCCACCTTCCGCCTCCATGACGCTGCATCGCGCCCTGCTCCCTGCCCCGCTCTCCGCCCCTGCGGCCGCCGCCGAACCCCTGCCTGGAACCGGCGGCCATTCCCGTGCCAGCCATCCGGCGCACGCGGCCCGACAATCGCCGCCCCCGCGGAGGACCGCCGCATGAGCACCGACATCCTGCTGGTGTTCGGTCTGCTGGCGGCCTGCGTGGTCGCCTTCATCGTCAACCGGCCGCGCATGGACGTAGTGGCGATGATCGCGCTGGTGGCGCTGGTGCTGGGCGGCATCCTGACGGTGCCGGAGGCGCTGGCCGGCTTCAGCGAGCCCAGCGTGCTGCTGATCGCCGCCTTCTTCGTCATCGGCGAAGGGCTGGTGCGCACCGGCATCGCCTACCGGGTGGGCGACTGGCTGGTGGCGCGCGCCGGCAGCGACGAAACCCGGCTGCTGGTGCTGCTGATGCTGGCGGTGGCCGGGCTGGGTTCGATCATGAGCTCCACCGGCGTGGTCGCCATCTTCATCCCGGTGGCGCTCAGCGTCGCCGCCCGGCTGGACATCTCCCCCGGCCGGCTGATGATGCCGCTCTCCTTCGCCGGCCTCATCAGCGGCATGCTCACCCTGGTCGCCACGCCGCCCAACTTGGTGGTGAACAGCGAGCTGGCGCGCACCGGCCACAGCGGCTTCGGCTTCTTCTCCTTCACCCCGATGGGCCTGCTGGTGTTGGTGATGGGCGTGGGCTACATGCTGGTGGCGCGGCGCTGGCTGGACCGCAGCCGCCACGGCGCCGGCGCCGCCGCCCGCCCGCGCCGCCGCCTGCGCGACCTGGTGCGCGACTATGGCCTCGCCGGCCGCGCCCGCCGGCTGCATGTGGGCCACGGCTCGCCGCTGGTCGGCCATACCCTGGGCGAGCTGCACCTGCGCAGCCGCTTCGGCGCCAACGTGGTCGGCGTGGAACGCCAGCGCCACTTCCGCCCCATCCTGCTCAACCCGGGCGCCAGCCGCGAGATCCTCGCCGGCGACGTCATCCTGGTGGACTTCCTGCAGGCGGAGACCGACCTCAGCCACTTCTGCGAGTCCATGCACCTGCAGCCGCGCGCCTTCAAGGGCGACTACTTCACCGACCAGTCGCGCGACCTCGGCCTGGCCGAAGTGTCGGTGCCGCCGGACTCCAGCCTCATCGGCAAGACGGTGCTGGAGCTGGGCTTCCGCTCCCAGCACGGCCTCAACGTCGTCGGCCTGCGCCGGCGCCGCGGCGCGGTGGCGGATTTCCTCGGCAAGAAGCTGCGCGTCGGCGACACCCTGCTGGTGGCAGGCACCTGGAAGGCCATCCGCCTGCTGCAGGCGCAGGGCCACGACTTCCTGGTGCTCAGCCTGCCGGCGGAAATCGACGAGGCCGCGCCCGCCGCCCGCCGCGCGCCCTTCGCCCTGGCCACGCTGGCCTTCACGGTGGCGCTGATGATCAGCGGCGCGGTGCCCAACGTCATCGCCGCCTTCCTCGGCTGCCTGCTGATGGGCGCCTTCCGCTGCATCGACCTGGACAGCGCCTACCGCGCCATCAACTGGCAGAGCCTCATCCTCATCGTCGGCATGCTGCCCTTCGCCACCGCGCTGCAGAAAACGGGCGGCATAGACCTCATCGTCGGCGGCCTGCTGGAGGTCGCCGGCGACGGCTCGCCACGCATGTTGCTGACGGCGCTGTTCCTGCTCACCGCGGTGGTCGGCCTGTTCATCTCCAACACCGCCACCGCGGTGCTGATGGCACCCATCGCCGTCGCCACCGCCAGCCAGGTCGGCGCCTCGCCGCTGCCCTTCGCGATGACGGTCGCCATCGCCGCCTCCGCCGCCTTCATGACGCCGGTGTCCTCGCCGGTGAACACCCTTGTGCTGGGGCCGGGCAAGTACCACTTCATGGACTATGTGAGGGTGGGCGTGCCCTTCACGGCGCTGGTGATGGCGCTGAGCATCCTGGTGCTGCCGTGGCTGTTTCCGCTCTAGCGCAACGCCTTCACATCATTCCCAGCCCGCGCAGCACCATCACCCCCACGCTGGTACACAGCAGCGAGCCCAGCGTGGTGAGGGCGATGGTGTTGGCCGCCAGCGTGGCGTTGCCGCCCATGGCGCGCACCATCACATAGCTGGCCGCCGCGGTGGGCGCCGAGGCCATCAGCATGACGATGCCCAGCTCGATGCCGCGGAAGCCCAGCGCCATCGCGCCCAGGGTGAACAGCAGCGGCACCAGCACCAGCTTGCCCAGGGTGGAGATCAGCGTGTTGCCCATCTCGGCGCGCAGGCTCTTGAAGTCCAGCGAGGCGCCGGTGCATAGCAGCGCCAACGGCAGAGAGAGGTCGCCCACGTACTTGCCGGCCTGCATCATCACTTTCGGCAGCGGCACTTGCAGCCAGGACACCGGCAGCGCCAGCACGATGCCGATGATCAGCGGATTGGTGACGATGCCTTTGAGCATGCGCCCCACCCCCTGGCTCTTGTGCAGCGAGCGGCTGAGGGTGACCACCGCCAGCACGTTGAACAGGATGGTGACCATGCCCATGTACAGCGAAGCCGCCGCCAGCCCGGCCTCGCCATAGGCGTTCACGCAATAGGCCAGGCCGATGATGCCCATGTTGGAGCGGAAGGCGCCCTGCACCACCACGCCACGGTCGCGCGCCGGCTGCACGAACACCCTGGCCACCCATTCCATGAACAGATAGACCGCCAGCGTCATCCCCAGGCCGAAGGCGATCAGCGCCGGGTTGGCGGAATCCTCGATGCGGGTGCGGGCGATGGCGAGGAACATCAGCGTCGGCAGGGCGATGGTGAACACCAGCCGCGAGCCGACGGCGACGAAGGCATCGGTGAGCATGCCGGTGCGCATCAGCAGCACGCCCAGCCCCAGCAGCACGAAGATGGGCCCGGTGACGGTGAAGGAAAAACCCAGGACGCCGAAGAACTCCGCCATGACCGCTACCGCCCGCCGCTGCGACAAAGGGCGCAACTCTACGCGCCGGCTCCGGCGGGAACAATGCTCGGCGGCCTGGGAAAAAGACGCGGCGAAACCGCGTTCATCCAGACGGCATGGCGGCCACTTGCCGGCACTGTTCCGCCCCGTGCCGCAATCTGTGCGTCGTGGAAGCAAGCAAACCGCCCCTGCTCTCTGCCCGCCTGGCGCCGGCGATGCTCTGGCCGCCGTTCAGGCCGCCCCGCCCTCAGTCCACGCAGCGCTGAAAGAAGCGCCACGCCAGCTTCAGCGCATCCGGCCCCTGCGGATCGGAGAAAGCCTGCTGGCGGTGGCCGCCGCTCCAGGCGTGGCCCAGGCCGGCGATGCGCACCAGGCGCAGATAGGGCCGGCCGGCACAGCCCCAGTCGGCCACGGTGGCAGGATGGCGGCGGCCGCTGCGGGCGGTGCGCGGCGCGCTCACCTTCAACCGCTGCGCCGCTGCCAGCTCCCGCCACAGCTGGGCGGTGGCCTCGGCGTTGGCCGGCGCCACGCTGCGGTCGGCTTCGCCGTGGATCAGGATCAGCGGCGGCGGCAGCTTGCCGGCGAGCTGGCGGCGGGCGCGGGCGAGGTCCGGCGCGCGGCGGCCGCGCATCGCCTGCAGGCCCTCGGTGGAATTGCCGGCGGCGCAGGGCGCGGCACCGGAATGGCTGCCGGCGGCGGCGATGCGGCCGGGGTAGGCCAGCGCCAGGCTGGCCGCCATCGCGCCGCCGGCGGAAAGGCCGAGCACGAACAGGCGGTCGCGCCGCAGCGGATGCAGGTTGCAGACATGGTCGACGATGGCCATCAGCATCGCCTCCTCGGCACGCAGCACCGCCTCGCCGCGGAACCAGTTCCAGCAGCGCTGCGGATTCGCCTCCCGCGCCTGCTCCGGCAGTAGCGCAGCGAAACCGGCGGCACGCGCCACCGCCGCCACCCCGGTGGCGGTGGCGAAGCTGGCGGCGTCCTGGCCGCAGCCGTGCAGCAGCATCAGCAGGGGCAGCGGCCGGCGCAGGCTGGCGCCGGGCGGCAGGTAGAGGCGGTAGTGGCGCATCGCCAGCGGCCCCAGGCCCCAGCGGCCCTCCACCCAGCGGCCGCCGCCGCGCACCTTGGCGGTGGCGGGCGCCGGCGCGGACGGCGTCACCACGCCGCTGGCCAGGTGCGTCGCCGCCTTGCGCAGCGCCTTGCCGCGGCTGGCGCTTGCCCGCCCGCCGACGCGGCTCAGCTGTTCGGCGGCGCGCGCGCCGCTGCGGGCGAGGTCGAACCAGGCGCCTATCCAGCGGCCGCGCTTGCGCCTCATGGGCAGTCCCCCGCGAGCGCCGCGCCGGGCACGCTTTCCGCTGATAATCCGCTCCCATCACCCCCGCCCGAGGCCACGCCCATGTCGCTTCCCTCCAACATCGTTCCGGTCCCCCTGCCCAAGGCCCATCGCCTGCTCAACCACGGCCCCACGGTGCTGGTGTCCAGCGCCCACGGCGGTCGCCGCAATGTCATGGCGGCGGCCTGGAACATGACCCTGGACTTCGAGCCGCCCAAGATCGCGGTGGTGATAGACCGCAGCACCTACACCCGCGAGCTGCTGGAAGCCTCCGGCGAATTCGTCATCGGCCTGCCGTCGCGGGCGATGGCCGCCACCGTGGTGAAAATAGGCTCCACCACCGGCCACGACGGCGACAAATTCGCCGAACTCGGGCTGGAGAGCTACCCCGCCGCCAAGGTGGCCGCGCCGCTGGTGGCCGGCTGCGTGGCCTGGCTGGAATGCAGACTCATTCCCGAACCGCACATCCAGCAGCGTTACGACCTCTTCCTCGGCGAGGTGATCGCCGCCTGGGCCGAGGCCGAAGTCTTCCCCGACAGCCACTGGCAATTTCCCAGCCCGGCACAGCGCACCATCCACCATGTGGCCGGAGGGCATTTCTTCGTCACCGGGGAAGCCTTCGAAGTGCCTGGGCGCAGCTGAGTTGAACCGCGGACCAGCGGCGAGGCGGACTGCCTCTCCCCTCGTGGGGCGTAGGCGGAGAAAGCGAAGCGCGGCTTCTCCTGCAAGGGGCGGCGACGTTGTAGTCCCGCGCGGCGGCCCCCTCTCCCCCGGCCGCTCTCCCGCGAGGGGAGAGGGGAGGTAAGTCCGCGGAGCTGGGCGGTTGTGGGGCCCCAGCTCCACGGCGGGCCGGGCGATTTCCGCCGCTAGCGCAGCGCATCCTGCGTGTCGGAGTTGGATGGAAATCCTTACACGCTCGGGTAAATTACGCCCCGCTTTTGCCCTTCCTCCATCCTGCCCCGCTACCCGTCCCGTGCGCTCCGCCCTCAACTTCCGCCCCTGGCTCGCTGCCTGTCTGCTGGCGCTGCTGCTCGGCGGCGCGCAGGCGCAGGCGGCCGGGCGCATCGCGGAAGTGGCGGTGCTGGTGGACAGCGCCGGCAGCGAGACCATAGACACGGTGAGCGCTCCGGCCGCCGCCGGCCGCTTCCAGCTGCTGCGCGGCACCAGCCTGTCGGCCGGCTACAGCATGGAGGTGCGCTGGCTGCGCATCGCGGTGGATACCACCGCCGGCGGCGAGCAATGGCTGGAAGTGCAGCCGCCCTACCTGGACGACCTGCGCCTGTACGAAGCCCTGCCCGGCGGCGGCTATGGCGAGCGCCGCGCCGGCGACCGCCAGCCCTTCGCCGCCCGCGAGGTGGCCTACCGCGGCTTCGTCTTCCGCCTTCACCCGCCGGAGGCCGGGCGGCAGGTGTATTACCTGCGGCTGCAGACCACCAGCACCTCGCTGGTGGCGCTGGAGCTGTGGCAGCCGGACGAATTCCAGCTCGCCAAGCGCAGCGAGTACGGCGCCCTCGGCATCTACTACGGCCTGCTGTTCGCCGTGTTGCTGCTGAACCTGCTGCAGTGGGCGACGGTGCGCGACCGCCTCACCGGCCACTACCTGCTCTACCTCGCCGTCACCGGGGTGTTCTTCTACGGCTCCAACGGCCTGGCGGCGGAGTATTTCCTGCCCGGCCATCCGGCGGTGACCGACGCCTGGGTGAGCGCCGGCGGACCGCTGGTGATCGCCTCCGGCGCGCCTTTTTTCCGCCGCCTGCTGCTGGTGGACCGCAACCGGCCGGTGCTGAACTGGCTGTTCCACGGGCTGTGCCTGCTGCCGCTGCTGGTCATCCCTGCGGTATTCACCGGCCACTACACCCTGCTCGCCGGCAAGCTGCTGTGGTACGTGACGGCGATGAGCCTGCTGTGCACCTGGCTGGCGGCGCGGATGTGGCGGCGCGGCCAGGTGGGCGGCGTGCTCGTCTTCCTCGCCTACTGCGCCGGCATGTTCGGCGTGTTCGCCGCCACCCTGACCATGCTGGGCGTGTTGCCGGGCAATCTGTGGATCGTCTATGGCAACCAGATGGGCATCATGTGCAGCGTGCTGGTGATGCACCTGGCGGTGGCCGCCCGCGCCCGCGCCATCGACGAGGAACGCCGCGAGGCCCTGCAGCGGGTGGCGATGACCCAGCGCGAGCTGGAGAACGAGCGCCACGCCCGCCAGGAGCAGGGCAAGTTCCTCGCCATGCTGTCGCATGAGCTGAAGACGCCGCTGGCGATGATAGACGGCGCGGTGCAGTCCCTCGCCCACCTGCTGGGCGGCGCCCCGCCGGACGTCGCCCGCCGCCACGACCGCATCCGCCGCGCGGTGCGCCGCATCAACGGCCTGGTGGAGCAGTTCCTGACCCACGACCGGGTGGACGACGACCGCCTCGCCCCGCGCCGCGAGGCGGTGGACCTCAACGCCCTGGTGGAGCGCATCGCCGCCGAGTACGGCGCCGCCGACGGCCGGGTGCAGCTGCGCAGCGGTGCGCTGCCGCCCCTGCAGTGCGACCCGGCGCTGCTGCGGGTGGCCCTGGTCAACCTGATCGACAATGCCTTCAAATACGGCCCGCCCGGCAGCCCGGTGGTGATCGCCACCGGGCTGTCCGGCACCGGTGCCGGCGCCATGGCGGCCGTCGAGGTGATGGACCGCGGCCCCGGCATCGCCGAGAACCTGCGGGAGGAGGTGTTCGAGCGCTATGTGCGCGGCACCGGCCTCGGCGACATTCCCGGCGCCGGCCTCGGCCTCTACCTGGTGCGCCGCATCGCCAACGTGCATGGCGGCAGCGCCGCGGTGGAGACGCGGCCCGGCGGCGGCGCCCTGTTCCGCATCTGCCTGCCCCTGCATCCCACCCTGGAGAACGCATGATCTGCATCACCGTGGTCGAGGACAACGCCGACCTGCTCGACGACGTCGTCTTCAATCTCGAACGCGAAGGCTTCGACGTCGCCGGCGTCGGCAACGGCGTCGAGCTGGACGCCAGCCTCGCCGGCCGCGGCTGCGACGTGCTGGTGCTAGACCTCGGCCTGCCCGGCGAAGACGGCCTCTCCATCGCCCGCCGCCTGCGCCGCAGCCGGCCGGCCATGGGCATCCTGATGCTCACCGCCCGCAGCGGCACGGAAGAACGCATCACCGGCCTGGAAGGCGGTGCGGACGTGTATCTGGGCAAGCCGGTGGACATGCGCGAGCTGGCGGCGGCGATCAAGAGCCTGGCCCGCCGCCTCGGCCTGGAGCGCAACCCCGGCTGGCGCCTCAACACCCGCCAGCTGCGCCTGCACGGGCCGGCCGGCGAGATCGCGCTGTCCGGCCTGGAGTGCGCCATCCTCGGCACCCTGGCCGACGCCGAGGACCACAAGGCCAGCCGCCGCAGCCTCATCGAAGCGCTGGGGGCGGACTACCTCGCCTACGACGAACGCCGGCTGGAAACCCTCATCAGCCGCTTGCGCCGCAAGCTGGCCGACTGCCTCGCCACCGGCGCCGAGGCCGGCAGCGGGGGCGACAACCCGCTGCGCGCACTGCGCGGCCAGGGCTACATCTTCGCCGCGCCGCTGCAACGCGTCTGAGGGGAGGCTTCCCGCCCCCGGACGGCGCCCCATCCGTCGCCTTTCCGGCGACCGTGACAATAATTCACGCAATTCGTCAGATTTGGTCAGCTTTGACAAATTCTGACTCCTTAGCATTGCCCGCAGACCGCAGGCTTCCATTTCCGGGAGCCGCTCGAATTCGCCACGAGGAAGCAAGGGGCAATGCAACTCACCGCCAAGCGCATCACCATCGCCGCAGCCATCTGCTGCGCCTTCGGCAGCACCGCTGCCTACGCCCAGTCGGCCGCCGACCTGGAGAACGCCCGTCGCCAGGCGGAGCAGCTGCAGCGCCAGGAGCAGGACCGCATCCAGCGCGACCGTGAGGACGCCTTGCGCCAGCTGCCGCCGGGCGGCACCGACACCCGCCAGCTGACGCCGGAGATCAAGGTGCCGGCGCTGGGCGCCAAGTGCCGCGACATCAACGAGATCGTCATCACCGGCGCCGACAAGATGTGGGCGATGAAGCGCGACGAGATCACCAGCCAGTTCGTCGGCCAGTGCCTGGGCGTGGTCGAGATCGAGCGCCTGCTGGCGGAGATCACCAAGGACTACATCGACCGCGGCTACGTCACCACCCGCGCCTACCTGCCGCCGCAGGACCTGACCAAGGGCCGCCTCGAGATCCTGGTGGTGGAAGGCAAGGTCGAGAAGATCATGTTCGAGGACGAGAACGGCCGCGCCTCGCTGGTCACCGCCTTTCCCGGCGTCGAAGGCGACATCCTCGACCTGCGCGACCTGGAACAGGGCATAGACCAGCTGAACCGCCTGCAGTCCAACAACGCCAGCATGGACATCCGCCCCGGCAGCGAGAGCGGCGCCAGCACGGTGGTGATCCGCAACGCCTCCAGCTACCCGCTGCACGCCAGCTTCACGGTGGACAACCAGGGCTCGCGCTCCACCGGCCGCCACCAGTACGGCTTCACCGTGAGCGCCGACAGCCTGTTCGGCCTCAACGAATTCATCATGGCCACCCACCGCGAGGCGGTGCCGGACCCGGATGCCCGCACCAAGTCGATCAGCGACAGCTTCTTCGCCTCCATCCCCTTCGGCTACAGCCTGCTGACCTTCACCACCAGCCAGTCCGAATACACCTCGCGGCTCTACACCGCCGGCGGCCAGGTGCTCAAGGCCAACGGCATCAGCGACAACACCTCGCTGCGGCTGGACCACGTCGCCTACCGCGACCAGGTGAGCCGCTTCGGCGTCGGCGCCGCCATCACCGCCAAGGAAACCCGCAGCTACCTCGCCGGCCAGCTGCTGGGCGTGAGCTCGCGCAAGCTCACCATCCTCGACCTGGACACCAATTTCTCCACTGCCCTGGCCGGCGGCGTGTTCGCCATCACCATCGGCTACTCCAAGGGCCTGCACCAGCTCAGCGCGCTGCAGGATGCCGACAACCTGCCCGACTGGGCGCCGCGCGCCCAGTTCGACAAGTGGCGCTACAGCCTGGACTACACCCGCCCCTTCCGCGCGCTGGAAGAGAATTTCCTGTTCACCAGCTCGGTGACCGGCCAGGTGGCCATGCACACCCTGTACGGCTCCGAGCAGATCACCATCGGCGGCCTCTACTCGGTGCGCGGCTTCACCGACAACAACCTGTCCGGCGACCACGGCTACTACTGGCGCAACGAACTGTCGATGCGCAAGCCGGTTGCCGTCGGCAACCAGAGCTTCAACACCCGCTTCTTCGTCGGCCTCGACACCGGCCGGGTGTGGAACCGCACCGCCGAAATTCCCGAAGGCAGCATGACCGGCGCCGCCGTCGGCGCCTCGGTGGCGTGGAAGGGCCTGAACTGGGAACTGTTCACCACCCACCCGATTTCCGCGCCGCACCAATTCCATAGCGAGGGTTACCAGACCTGGTTCCGCCTCACCTACGCCATCTGATAACGGAGAACTCGCCATGAACCACGCCTACCGCCTGATCTGGAGCGAACTCCACCGCTGCTTCGTCGTCGCCGCCGAAACCGCCCGCGGCCGCGGCAAGGGCAAGAGCGCCAAGAAGCTGCTCGCCGCCGCCGTGCTGCTGGGCAGCGCCGGCACCGTGCTCGCCCAGGTGAACCCCGCCACCACGGTGGTGCCCACCGGCGGCAACACCAACGCCTTCATCTCGCCCAACGGCGTGCCGGTGGTGAACATCAACACCGCCAACGCCGCCGGCGTGTCGCACAACCAGTACACCCGCTACGACGTCGAAACCAACGGCCTGGTGCTGAACAACGGCAACTCCGACCAGGTTGCCCGCCAGTCCCAGCTCGCCGGCCAGGTCATGGCCAACCTCAACCTCGCCAAGGAAGCCACCGTCATCCTGAACGAGGTGGTGTCCACCCGCCGCAGCACGCTGGCCGGCTACACCGAAGTGGTCGGCGGCAAGGCCGATGTCATCGTCGCCAACCCCTACGGCATCACCTGCTCCGGCTGCGGCTTCATCAACACCGACCGCGTCACCCTGACCACCGGCACGCCGGGCTTCAACGCCGACGGCAGCGTCGCCGGCTTCGCCGTCAGCCGCGGCGACATCCTGGTGTCCGGCAACGGCCTGGACGCCACCGCCCAGCAGGTGCTGGACCTGGTGACCCGCAACGTGGTGCTCGACGGCAAGCTCAACGGCCAGGACGTCGGCATCTTCACCGGCACCAACCGCTGGAGCTATGTGAACCGCCAGGTGACCGGCCAAGTCGCCGCCACCGACGACGCGCCCAGCTACGCCATCGACTCCACCGCGCTCGGCGGCATGTACGCCAACCGCATCCGCCTGGTCGCCACCGAAGACGGCATCGGGGTAAACATGCGCGGCGACGTCGCCGCCACCGGCGACGACTTCACCCTGACCGCCGCCGGCAAGATCGAGATCCAGTCGTCCATCAGCGCCGCGCGCGACCTCGCCGTCACCACCACCGCCGCCAACGCCGATGCGCTGTTCCTGAACGGCGACAACGCCAAGCTGAGCGCCGACCGCGACCTCACGCTGGACATCACCGGCGGCGTCAAGCTCGCCTCCGCCGAACTCTATGCCGGCCGCGACCTCGACCTCGTCGCCGCCAGCCTCAACGACATCTCCAGCGGCGGCAGCCGCTTCGCCAAGCGCGATGCGACCATCGACATCGCCAACGCCGCAGACATCACCGGCTCCAGCTGGGGCGCCGGCAACAACCTGAGCGCCGAAGCCACCACCGTGCGCGCCGACGGCGCCAAGCTCTACGCCGGCAGCGACAGCAGCGCGGCCACCCGCAAGCTGACGCTCACCGTCTCCAGCGGCGGCAGCGAAGCCCTGGTGCTCACCGGCAACAGCGAAATCAGCTCCAGCAACGCGGCGCAGATCGCCGTCACCGGCGGCACCCGCATCGACGCCGGCAGCAAGATCAGCAGCGCCAACACCCTGGACTTCGACGGCAACAGCCTGAACAACTACGGCACCGTCTATGCCACGGGCAATGCCGACCTCGACCTGGTCACCGTCACCAACCGCAGCGGCGGCCTGATCTCCTCGGATGCAGAGCTGGCGCTCACCTCCACCACGCTGAACAACGAAGCCAGCGCCAGCATCAACGGCGACACCCTGATCCTGAACGGCGGCACCACGCTGACCAACGCCGGCCGCATCCAGGCCACCAACGGCTCCACCCTGCAGCTGGCCTCGCTGACCAACGACGTCGCCAGCGCGGTGATGCTGCTCGGCAGCGCCGCCAACGCCGCCTCCACCATCACCGTCAGCGGCGCGCTGATCAACCGCGGCGCCATCCACAACGCCGGGAACTTCACCATCAACGCCGGCAGCCTGGCCAACACCGGCACCGGCGGCATTTCCTCGCTGAGCACCCTGGGCGTCACCAGCGGCCTCAACATCATCAACGACGGCGCCTTCTACGCCGGCCAGGCGCTGAACCTGACCGCCAACAACGGCACCATCAACAACACCGCCAGCGGCACGATAGACAGCAACGGCAGCTTCACCGCGCGCAGCAAGGACTTCATCAACGCCAACGCCATCGTCGCGCTGGGCAACATCGACATTGGCGTCACCAACAGCTTCCAGAACATCACCGGCGGCGCGCTGCCGACCAAGAGCGAGACGCTGACGGACGTGGGCGGGGACAGCACCCTGGCCTACCTGTGGGAAGAGAGCGGCCCGGGCTATGGCGGCTCCGACATCGCGGTGAAGGAAAGCACGGTGCACGTGGTCGAGTCCCTGGTCGGCACCGTGCCGACGCAGAAGGCGCAGATCATCTCCGGCACCCGCATCGACCTGAACTACGGCGCCAGCGGCTCCAACGTCATGGCGCTGATCTCCGCGCCCACCGTCGCCATCACCGGTACCGGCACCTTCACCAACCAGGATTTCTCGCTCTACGAGTACGACTTCAAGAAGCAGTGGATCTACATCTCCGACTGCACCTTCACCGTCCTGGTCAGCTGCGCCAACTATGAGTACGCCTACTGGGCACGCATCAATGGCAACGCCTCTGCGCCTCATCCGAACGATGCCGGCGGCGAGAACTATGACACTTACAATCCGGGCTCCGGCTGGGTGCAGGTCGGCAGCTATGGCGACGCCAAGTCGGTCGCCGACGCCGGCCGCCAGCCGGTTTCCTACACGGTGATCGCCAACTACGGCGCCGGCATCCACGCCACCAACCTCACCTTCACCGGCGGCGCGCTGAACAACGAAGGCTCGCCCTTCCCGACCTCGGTCAGCGATACCGTGCGCGGCGCGGCCACCGCGCCCACGGTCTCCACGGCGAGCAGCCCCGGCACGGTGAACCTCGGCGGCCTTGTCTTCAGCCTGCCGACCAATCCGAACGGTTACTTCGTCACCAGCAAGAATCCGGATTCCGAGTACCTGATCGAGACCAACCCGCTGTTCGCGGTCGGCTCCAACTTCGTCGCCTCCGACTACCTGTCGGTGCGCTACGGCTACAACCCGGACGTCACCACCAAGAAGCTGGGCGACGCCAACTACGAAGCCAACCTCGTCCGCCAGCAGCTGATCGCCGCCACCGGCAACAACCTGCTCAAGGGCCAGGAAAACGAAGCCGCGCAGCTGCAGGCGCTGTACGACAACGCGTACAACGAAGGCACCAAGCTGGGCCTGAGCTATGGCGTGGCGCCGACCGCGGCGCAACTGGCCGGACTCACCGAAGACATCGTGTGGATGGTCGAAACCGTGGTGAACGGCGTCAAGGTGCTGACCCCGCAGGTCTACCTGGCGCAGAGCACCCGCGAGGGCATCGAGACCGGCGCGGTCATCGTCGCCACCAACACCAAGATCAAGGCCGACACCGTCGCCAACACCGGCGGCACCATCGCCGGCAGCGGCAACCTGAACATCGAGGCCACCGGCGACATCACCAACACCAGCGGCACGATCAAGGGCGGCAACGTCTCGGTGACCTCCACCGAAGGCAACATCGTCAACCAGACCTACACCCAGGGCACCGGCAACGAACAGTCCTACAACACGGTGATCGGCAAGACCGGCGGCATCGAAGCCACTGGCGACCTGTCGCTGGACGCGGCCAAGAACATCACCGTGCTCGGCGCCGACGTGAAGGCCGGCGGCGATGCCTCGCTGGCGGCCGGTGGCGACGTCACCTTCGACACCGTGCAGGACAAGACCACCACCTCCAGCGCGAGCAAGTCCAGCGGCTTCCTGAGCAGTTCCAGCTCCAGCACCAGCACCACCACCGTCACCAACATCGGCTCCAACCTGGAGACCGGCGGCAACCTGAAGATCAAGAGCGGCGGCGACACCACGCTGGCCGGCAGCACCGCCAACATCGGCGGCGATGCCGACATCGACGCCGGCGGCAACCTCAACATCGTCTCCCGCCAGGACACGGTGTCCACCAGCACCTCCAGCTCCCAGTCCGGCGTGGGCGTCGGCGGCGGCGTGTATGGCAGCACCAAGACCACCACCGACACCTTCGACGGCACCAACGTCGCCTCCACCCTCAACGTCGGCGGCAACGCCAACCTGAAGGCGGGCGAGACGATGACCATCCAGGGTTCGGATGTGAACGTCGCCGGCGACGGCAACATCGAAGCCAAGAACGTGCAGGTGCTGGCCGGCCAGGATGTGCACACCAGCAGCACCCGCACCGAGACCACCACCTTCCTGTCGACCAGCTCTTCCGGCGACTCGGAAGCGGCGGCCAAGGCGGGCGCCAGCGCCGGCGGCACCGAAGCCTCGGCCAGCGCCAGCGCGGCGGCCTCGGCCAGCAACAGCAGCCAGGTCAACCTGATGCAGACCCAGGTCACCCAGACCAACACCCTGGACGTGACCAACCGCGCCGCCACGCTGAACATCGGCGGCAACGCCACCATCAAGGCCGAACAGGACGTCACCCTGAAGGGCGCCGAAGTGTCCGCCGGCGGCAACCTGGATGTGAAGGCCGAGAATGTGAACATCCTCGCCGCGCAGGACATCCACACCAGCACCACCACCACCGAAACCACCTCGCTCGGCTTCTTCACCGACAGCCAGGCGGATGCGGGCGCGAAGGCGGGTGCCAATGGCAGTGCCGGGCTGGCCGGCGCCAGCGGCGATGCCAGCGCGGAAGCCTCGGCCAACGCCTCGTCGTCCACGACCATCGGCCTGCGCACCCAGTCCGAAAAGAGCAGCGAACTGGACATCGTCAACCAGGGTTCGGTGCTGAAGTCCGGCGGCAACATGAACATCACCGCCACCAACCAGGTGAACGTGCAGGGCTCCAACGTGGCCTCCGGCGGCGACATGAACGTCGACGCCAAGGACATCTCGGTGACCGCCGCGCAGGATGTGCACACCAGCACCTACAGCAGCAACACCACCACCGCCGGCCTCTACGTGGAAGGCAGCGCCAGCGCGAGCGCCGGTGCCAAGGGCTCGGCCAGCCAGGCGGGCGGCGCCGAGGGCAGCGCCGAAGCCAAGGCCGAAGTCGGCGTGGGTGTGGGCCTCACCGCCAGCAACTCCAAGACCTCGGGTGTTGACCAGACCACTACCGCGGTGACCTCCAGCCTGAGCTCCGGCGGCAACATGACGCGCACCGCCAGCGGCACCATCACCGACCAGGGCACGCAGATCGAAGCTGGCGGCAACTTCACGCAGAGCGCCAGCGAGATCAAGAGCCTGGCGGCGGAGAACACCAGCTACTCGTCCACCAGCAGCGACAGCAGCAGCCTGAAGATCGGCCTCACCGCCGGTGCCAACGCCGGCGCCAGCGCCAACAGCAGCGGCGAAACGGAAACCGGGGCGGCGGTCACGGTCGGCTTCGAGGCGTCTGCCTCCAAGAGCAGCTCGTCCTCCACCTCCAGCAGCAGCGAGGCGGTGACCTCCAACATCAAGGCCGGCGGCAACGTCAGCAGCGCCTCCAGCGGCAAGACCACGCTGCAGGGCACCAACATCCAGGCCGGCGGCGACGTCAGCCTGGAGGCCTCGGATGTGGACTTCCAGGCCGCCCGCAACACCAGCTCCAGCAGCGAGAAGTCCTCCGACGTGTCGGTGGGCGTCTCCGCCAAGGTGGCGGTGGTGGGCGACGAAGCCAGCGGCAGCGTCAACGTCGGCGTCGGCAACAGCAACAGCAAGTCTTCGTCCTCCACCGCGGTCACCGGCAGCATCAGCTCCGGCGGCAACGTGACGGTGAAGACCAGCGGCGACACCCGCTTCGAAGGCACCAACATCGAATCGGCCGGCGACACCACGGTGGCCGCCGGTGGCAACGTCACCTTCGACGCCGCCCGCAACACCTCCTCCGAGAGCAGCAGCAGCACCTCGGTGGAAGTCGGCGTCGGCGGCGGCAAGACCGCCGAGGGCAAGTCGGCCGAAGCCTCGGTGGGCGTGGGCGTGGAAAAGAGCAGCGCCGATTCCAGCGAAGCGGTCACCGGCGGCATCAACAGCGGCGGCAAGCTCACCGTCAGCGCCGGCAAGAACGCCAGCTTCGAAGGCACCGCGCTGCAGGCCGGCGGCGACGTTTCGCTGGAAGGCGAGAACGTCACCATCAGCGCGGCCAAGAGCACCGCCTCCGAGTCCTCCACCAAGGTCGATGTCGGCGTCTCCGCCAAGGTGGAGAGCGGCGGTGGCGAAGGCGAAGCCAACGTTGGCGTCGGCACCTCCAGCATGAACTCCAGCACCTCCACCGCCGGCTCGGTCGGCTCCTCCGGCGGCAGCGTCACGGTCAAGGCGCGCAGCGGCGACGTCAAGCTGGAAGGCACCAACGTGGATGCGGCCGAGAACGTCACCGTGGATGCCGCCCGCAACGTCTCCATCACCGCCACCACCGACACCTATTCCTCCTCCTCCACCGACGTCAGCGTCGGCGTCGCCGGCTCCAGCAAGTCCGGGAGCGACGAAAAGACCGGCGAGAAGTCAAGCGAGAAGTCCGCCTCGGCGGAACTGGGCGTGGGCGTGGCCAAGGAGAAGTCGGTGACGCAGACCGGCGCCAACATCAACGCCGGCAGCAACCTGACGATCAAGAGCGGTGGCGATACCACGCTGCAGGGCACCCAGGTCAACGCCGCCAGCGGCGGCCTGGAAACCGGCGGCAAGCTGGTCACCCAGTCGGCCAACAGCAGCAGTTCCAGCACCTCGGTGGAAGTCGGCGTCGCCGCCAGCGCCTCCAGCGGCAACAAGAGCAACGAGAAGACCGGCACCAGCGAGGACAGCGGCTCCGGCGGCTACGGCATGGGTGCCGCGGTTGGCAGCAGCAGCTCCAGCTCCAGCCAGGGGGTGAACATCAACATCGGCAAGTAAGCCCGCCGACGACGCCCCGGCCGCGAGGACGGGGCGCAAGCAAAAGGCCGCTGGCGGAAACCCTCCGCCAGCGGCCTTTTTTCCTCTCACCCCGACTCCGGCACCGGACTTTGCCGGCCTGCGCCCAAGCGCCCTGCGCGGCATTCATCAAGGCCTGGGCCGATCCGGTATTGCAGCCGTAACGGCCGCTTTCCTCCAGCCGGCGGACTTCACGATGACGGCGAAGCCTCCCGCGGCGAGGGCATGTCCGCAGGATCAGCCCGGGCCGTCGCTCGCGGCGGCCAGGAGCGGCACCAGCACATCGCCAATCGGCGTCCGAATGCCGTGCGCCCGGCCCCGGCGCAGGATGACGCCGTTGCGGGCATCCCATTCGAGTGGCCGGCCGGCTTCGCGATCCGTCAGGATGGAGGTGCCCATGTCGGCTGCGGCGGCCTGGAAGGCGTCGAGGATGGCCTGCGGCACCTCGTCGCCCAGTTCAGCCCCCTCGGCGCGGGCCACCGCCAGGCACTCTCGCAGGTAGTCCAGGGCCAGCCCGGAGATGTCGGCCCGGCGGAACATGCCCGCGCGACGCTGTGTGAGCGCCATGAGCCCGGCCACCGCGTTCTGCAGCAGCTTGCGCCAGGCCAGGGAGTTGAAATCCGGGGCCAGCTCCACCGCGCATCGCGTGCCTTGCAGCGCCTGTGCCACCACGCCGGCAGCCAAGGTGACTGGCAGGCTGATGCGCACGTCGCCGCGCAAGCGCACCGAACCGTCGGATTGCGCCTGGGCGGGAAACCACACGACCGCTGGAACGATCTGGCCGTGGGGGCAGTGCGGGCTGACGTTTTCCATCTGCTCGACCCCGTTCTGCAGCACGCACACCACGGTTTCCGGGCCGCTCAAGGCCGCCAGCCATCCTGCGGCCGCCGCGGTCTGCGTCGCCTTGACCGCGAGAAAGACGACCCTGGCCTTGCGCCCGATCCGTGCGGGATCGGTCCACACCGGACCGGGAACGACGACGAGACGCTCACCATCCCGCAGCGTCAGGCTATCGCGCGGCGTACGGCCGCACAGCAAGGGCCTGCGGCCGGCCTCGTGCAGCGCCGCCGCAATCGTGGTGCCGATGGCCCCCGGGCCCAGTACAACGACGGATGCATCGCATTCTGCGTTCATCGAAACGGACTCCTCCGGCCTTGCTGGGAGGCACCTGCCCAGCGGCTGCTTGTGATGCCCCCACGCCCAATGTAATTTATTACACATGGACAATTATTCAAGTAATGAAATTACAGGAATCGATGCACGCCTGGTGCAACTGATCGGGAACATCCAGGCGCGCTGTGGCGATCTCGCCGCGAGTGAGGCAAAAGTCGTCGCGCTGCTGCTCGCCGATCCGTTGTTTGTCGGCGAGAGCACCACCGCGCAGGTAGCCGCCCGTGCCGGCGTTTCGCCGCCGAGCGTGGTTCGAGCTGCGCGTGCGATCGGGTTCGGCGGATTCGCCGAGCTCAAGATGGAGATCGCCCGCGCGCGCGGCACCACCCGGTTCTTCGCGCCACCCGAGGCACTTGCCGCGGATGCGACCTCGGCCACCGTGCTGGAAACCGCCATCCGCGCGGGCGCCGACGCCCTGGCCGCGCTAGGCGGGGCGGTCGAACTCGCTGCGTTCGACAAGGCGGTCGATACCATCCTGGCTGCGCGCCAGGTGATCGCATTCGGCGCCGGCACGTCGGCGACGGTCGCCGCCGACGCCGTCTTCCGCCTGCGCGCGGTGGGCGCGACGACCATCGGCATCCCGGACTATCTGTCGGCGATGATCGCCACGCGGCTCCTGGGGCCGGGCGACGTCGTCATCGCCGTCAGCTCGACCGGACGCACCTCGACGACGCTCGCCATCGCCGATGCGGCGTCCTCTGCCGGCGCATCGCTCATCGCGGTCACCAACCAGTACGGCACGCCACTGGCGAAGCTCGCGGACATCGCGCTTGTCGTGGGCGGAGCGCCCCTGCCGGCGCAGATGGCGGCCGCGGGCAGCCGGCTGGCCCAACTCGTCCTCATCGACGCGCTGGTCGCCGCCCTGGCGCTGCGCGACCCGGCGCGCAGCCGCCGGGCGGAACGGGCGGGCATCGACCTGCCCGACATCTCCTGATGCAGCCCGGCACGGTCGCAGTCGTCCTCGCTGCGGCGGTCGCCCACGCGGTGTGGAATCTGGCCTCGAAGTACAAGCGGGGCGACACCTTGCTGTTCGTCTGCGCCTATACCTGCGCCTCGGCCCTGCTATGCGTCCCGATCGGCCTCGCCTTCGTCGCCAACGGGCAGCAAACGCTGGACTGGCGACTCGCAGTGGGCACGGCGGTCTCGGCTGTCTTGCACACCGCGTACTCCCTGACCTTGCAGCGCGGCTACGACCGCGCCGAGCTTGGCGTGGTCTATCCCATCGCCCGCGGCACCGGGCCATTGCTGACCATGCTCTTCGCCATCCTCCTGCTGGGAGAGCGGCTCACCCCGATCGCCGTGTCCGGCGCCCTGCTTGTCCTGGCCGGCATCCTGGTCGTCACCGGCAACCCGTTCCGGAGCGGGAGCCGCCGCCCGCTCCAGGGAATGCGCTGGGGCATCGCCACAGGGGTCGCCATCGCCAGCTACACCCTGTGGGACAGCTACGCGGTCACCTCGCTGCACCTGGCCCCGGTGAGCTACCTGGCCGGCACGCTGCTGTGGCAGAGCCTGATCCTGGCCCCGGGCGTGCTGCGCCAACGGCCGCGGCTGCTGGCCGCCATCCGTACCGACGCCGTGCCCATACTCATCGTGGCGGTGTTCTCCCCGCTCGCCTACATCCTCGTTCTCACCGCCATGCAAAGCGCGCCGGTGGCGCTCGTCGCGCCGCTGCGCGAGTCCTCCATCGTCATCGGCGCGCTGCTCGCTTGCAGGCTGTTCCGCGAAGATCATCTCGCGCGCCGGATTGCCGGCGCGGTGGTCGTGCTGGCCGGGATCGCGGCGATAGGGTTCTGACGCTCAGGCTGCAGAAGCCCGGGCGGTGACGCCGCTGCAATGCGGCGCGCAGTCCCCGCCCGAACGCAAGCGGCGCGGCACATCCCGCGCCGCGCCGTTTCTTGCCACCTCGCGGCGGGAAAAGCTCAGTCCGAACCGAAGGCGGTGATGAAGCGCGTCGCCCGCTGCGCCAGCGGAATGGCGAAGAAGGCCGCCACCGCGGCAATCGGCCAGGCCAGCAGGAAGGCGTGCATCCACAGCTTGAGGAAATCCGGCGTGAGGCCGAGGTTGAGGAGGGTGATGACCGCGGTCATCACGAACGCCATGATGGCGGACATCATGACCGGCATGACGTGATGGGGCTTGAGTCTCATCGGGGTGGGGGCTCTTGTATCGGTATCACTCGATATTGCCATGTGCGCCGCCATCTGTGTGCGCTGCAACATCAGTGATTTCCGCAAAGCAGGGCAGGCAGCACGGTGGCGGCGGAACCCTTGAGATTGAAGCGGGCCAGCGCATCGAAGGCGGTATGCCCCGGATTCACCTGCAGCAGCGTCGCCCCCGCCCGCAGCGCCTGCTCCGGCAGGGCCGCCGCCGGATAAACCAGCGCCGAAGTGCCCACGCACAGCACCAGGTCGCAACTATCCATCGCCTGCGAGGCCGCGCTCCATGCCGCCTCCGGCAGCCCCTCGCCGAACCACACCACGCCCGGCCGCAGCGCGCCGCCGCACTGCTCGCACCGCGGCGGCGCCAGCCTGCGGCCGCCCTCCGGCTCCACCGGCTCCACCGTGGCGAATGCCCCCGGCGCGCCGCAGGCACCGCAGCGCGGTGCGAACAGGCTGCCATGCAGGTGCACCGCCGCCGGGCCGCCGGCGCGCTCATGCAGGTCGTCCACGTTCTGCGTCACCACCGTCACCCCGCCGCTGCCCTCCGCCGCCCGCCGGGCGGCGAATTCCGCAATCGCACGATGCCCGGCGTTCGGCTGCGCCGCCCTCACCCGCGCCCGCCGCCACTCGTACCAGCCCCACACCAACTCAGGATCACGTGCAAAAGCCTCCGGCGTCGCCAGCGCCTCCGCCGAGAAACGCGCCCACAGGCCGGTGAGCGCATCCCGGAAGGTCGGCACCCCGCTCTCGGCCGACATGCCGGCGCCGGTGAAGATGACGATGCGGCGGGCAGCGCTTATGGCATCGCGGGCGGCGGCGAGAGGGGGCCTTGTATCCATCATGGGAAAGGGAGGGTGCGGAAGAAGCGCAAGGCTAGCGGAAGTCGTCTGCGGTCGCAGCAGGCCGCAACCTTTTCGGTGCCAGCCCCTTCAAGCCAGCGTCCGAAATGCGCACTTGATGGTCGGACGCCTTGGACTCCCGATCGGGACCAGGCCGCGCGCGACTTCTGCGTCACCCGGTCAAGCGGCGGGAAACGGCAGCGGAATCGCCCCCGCGTAGCGCGTGAGGACATCGCTGGGTGCAAGTAGCCATGCCCGCTCGAACAGGACAGCGCTCTTCTCCGCACCCGTGGTCATGCCGCCTTCGCCAACAAGGTTTGCACCGCCATCTCGGTATTGGCGATGGCGGCCTTTGCCGCGTCCGGGCCAAACACGGTGCCTTCGACGCGCACCAGTTCAACATCAGTGAGGCCGATGAAACCGAGCAGGTGCAAGAGGTAGTTGCTCTGGAAATCGAACGGTGCCCAGGCGCCTTCCGAGAACACGCCGCCGGCGGCGGCGACAAGATAAACCTTCTTGCCGGTCAGCAAGCCTTTTGGCCCGGTGTCGCCGTAGCCGAAAGTGACAGCTGGCCAAATGATGTGATCAAACCAGGCCTTGAGTTGGGAGGACGGTCCGAAGTTGATCATTCCCGAGCCAAGCACAACTACGTCAGCGGCCTTTAGCTCATCAACCAGCTCCTGGGCGATCCGCACTGCCTCAGCCTGCTCAGGCGTCCGGGCATCTGGCGCCGTGATGCGGCCATTAACGTAGGCAGAAGTGATGTGGGGAAACGGGTCTGCTGCGAGATCACGCACCGTCAGCGTACCGCCACAGCGAGCCTTGAGGCCTTCGGCGATCTCGGTTGCGAAGCGTGTGGAAAGGCTTTCAGCCCCGCGGGGGCTTGAGGTGACCAGTAGGATGTGGCTCATGATGGCTCCTAAGGATAAAATAAGAACTAGGTAATCAATGAATCCTAAATTACCAAACCATACGAAGGATGGTATGGTTCCCATGATCGATCCACAAGAAGGCACATGTATGTCACTGAGTCACATTGATCTGCCTAAGGACATGCCGCAGCCCGATGCCGAAGGCTGCCAGGCCACCCGCGAAATCCTGGATCGCATCGGTGACAAGTGGAGCCTTTACATCATCGCCACGCTGGCAAGCGGAGCGCGGCGTTTCAATGAGCTGAAGCGGGGAATAGACGGCATTTCGCAGCGCATGCTGACGCTGACGCTGCGTGGTCTGGAGCGTGATGGGCTGCTTACCCGGACGATGTATCCGACAATTCCGCCGCGCGTCGACTACGAACTCACCGCATTGGGAATGACGCTGCTAGGACCCGTGATGTCACTGGTCAACTGGGCGAATGCCAACAAGTCAGCCATATCCGAAGCGCATCGGCGCTTTGATGAAGAGTCCGAACCGGAGCGGATCTCCGTTCAGGGCGTTATCTACCAACGGCGGTAAGTTTCCTGACCGGACGGCTGCTTTCTCGGCCGATTGAAGTGCCGCGCTGCCCTCGAGGCCTTGCGCATCGTACTGAACGCCCCGCCCAGCAAGGATGTCGGGCACACGCCGCCACTTCGCGCGAGCCGCGACCGGCCGTGGTCTGCCCCTGCGCGACGCGCCGGCAGGGTGATGCAGAACCCAGTAACCGAACTGGAAAATCGGACGCTCTGGATCATTCCCGGATCTGCCGTCCTGACAGCAATGCGCAGCCCGCTCCACCCGAGCTCCCCCGATGTTTCATCGCTTCGCCAGCCTGGTGTGTGCTGGCCGGGCATCCGCCGTGCGAGGGGACTGGGATGCGTTGTACCCGGAGACGGGCCGGCCCTCGCCACCAGCGGGGCCGGTTACAGCTGCAGCAGCGGCTCGGGCTCTCCCAGCGCCGCCAGCTCGACGATGCTGCTCTCGCTCGCCGCACTGCCGTCCTGCAGCGCGGCGGCGAGGTCGGCGGTGGTGGAGTGGCGGGTCAGCATCAGGCAGGTGGTCTGGCCGGCGAAGACGAAGCTGGTGTGCCAGCAACCCGGCTTCATGCATACGCCCTGGCCGTTGGGGATGCGGAAGGCGCGCAGGCGCTGCAGGTCCGGCGTGCGCGGATCGTCCTCGCGGCCGGGGCAGACCACCTGCACGATCTCGCCGCCCAGCGGCACGATGGCCTGCTGGGTCAGCCAGTGGGCTTCGAGCAGGCGCACCCGCAGGCTGTCGTTGCGGTAATTCACCCACAGCACTTCCGGCTGGCCGGCGGCGCCGGCGTCGAAGTCGTGCACATGCCAGAAGTCGCTGCCGGGGTTGCTGAAGCCGGTGGCGGCGGCGTCGTAGCGCTCGCCGCCCAGCGCCCAGCCGAAGGGGGCGAAAGCCTCCGCGCTCAACGCCTCTATCCTCACCACGGGCGTGCTCATCACGCCGCCAGCACGCTTTCGATGGCCTGGCCCAGCGCCAGCACGCGGCGGTCGCTGCCGCCAGCGGCGGCGATCATCAGGCCCACCGGGGCGTTGCCGGTGTCGTGGCAGGGCACCGACAGGGCGCAGCCGTCGAGGAAGTTGATCAGCGTCGGGTTGCGCAGCATCAGGCCGTTGGCGGCGAAGTAGGCCTGCTCGTCGCGCACCAGCAGGTCGATCTCCGGCGCGATGCGCGGCACGGTGGGCATCAGCAGGGCGTCGAAGCCGGCGATGCGGGCTTCCACCGCGGCGATCCAGCGCCGGCGGGCAGCAATCAGGTCCAGCAGGTCGGCGGCGCTCATCTTGGCGCCGACGGCGATGCGGCTGCCGACGCGGGGGTCGTACTCGGCGCCGCGGTTTTCCAGGTAGCCGCGGTGCCAGGCCCAGGCTTCGGCGGCGGTGAAGGTGCCGCGGGCGTGCAGCTGGGCGAGCTGGGAGAACTCCGGCAGCGCGATGCGGCGCACCCGCGCGCCTTCGGCCTGCAGGCGGGCAAGGGCGATCTCGAAGGCGGTGGCCACCGTCTCGTCCATGTCGTTCAGCGCCACGTCGGTGGGCACGGCGAAGCTGGCGTCGGCGAGTTCGGCGGCGGCGGGGATGTCCACCGGCTCGCCGGCCAGCACCGCATCCATGATGGCGCAGCAGCGCACCGAGGCGGCCAGCGGCCCGATGGAGTCCAGCGCGGTGGACAGCGGCAGCACGCCTTCCATGCTGACGCGGCGGGCGGTGGGCTTGAAGCCGGTGAGGCCGCACAGGGCGGAGGGAATGCGCACCGAGCCGCCGGTGTCGGAGCCCACCGCCGCCACCGCCATGCCATCGCTGACCGACACCGCGGCGCCGGAGGAGGAGCCGCCGGGGATGCGGCCGGTGGCGCGGTCCCAGGGGTTGCGCGGGGTGCCGTAGTGGGGGTTGAGGCCGAGGCCGGAGTAGGCGAACTCGGTCATGTTGGTGCGGCCGACGATGATGGCGCCGGCGGCGATCAGGCGGTCGATGACCACCGCGTTGCGGGTGGCGGGCGGCGCGTTCTTCAGCAGCACCGAGCCGGCGGTGGTGGGCTGGCCGGCGATGTCGAACAGGTCCTTCACCGACACCGGCAGGCCTTCCAGCGGCGAGCGCACGATGCCGGCGGCGCGCAGGGTGTCGGAGGCGCTGGCGGCGGCCATGGCGCGCTCGGCGTCGATGCGGGTGAACACCCGCGCGCCTTCGCCGGCGAGATCGGTGGCGCGGCCCAACGCGGCGGTGGTGAGTTCGACGGCGCTGCGGCGGCCTGCGGCCAGCTCGGCGGCCAGGAGTTCGATGGTGGGGAGCATGGGGCGGAGTCTCGTTATCGGCGATGAAGGAGGCGCCAGGCCGCGGGGGCGCCGGCGTCGCTGCGGCATCTGGTGCGGTGCGCCGGGCGGGCCGCTCGGGCCCGGGGCGGCGGCTCGACGCATGGTAAGGCAAGCGTGCCGGCCGCTGGCGTGGCTGCCGGCACGGTGGAATGCCGCCGGGTGGGGAGGGACCACCACCCGGCGGCGTCGCCTGCTGCTCAGGCGACTTCGGGCAACACGGTGGCGGTATAGCGGTGGCGGATGCTGCGGCCGCTGCGCGGGTCGTGCAGCTCCATCTCGAAGGTGGCCGCCGGCCGGATGCCGCCGATGACGGCGACGGTGCCGCAGGTCATGCCGGTGCCTTCTTCCAGGCCCTTGCCGCCGGTGTAGCCGGCGATCAGGTCTTCAGCGGTGCGCAGGCTGGCCAGGGTACCGTCCTGGTAGAGCACCTCGGCACCGTTCTCGATGATGCGCGAGCGCACCTGCAGTTCGTCCCAGTGGCCGGCGACGTCGGCCAGGCGCCAGGCGGTGGTGGCCACCGGCTTCACGCAGATCTGCTTGGACAGCGCCACGCTGTGGGCTTCCAGCTTGCGGTCGGTGTGGTCGGAGGCGATGGAGAGATAGAGCTCGCCATCCACCTTGAAGACGAAGGCTTCCACCTCGCCGGAGCTGTCGCCGCCGACGACCTGGATGGTGGCGTCCTGCGTCACCTGGTTGGCGGCCACGCGGTAGTACAGCGGCACGCTGCTGGGGCGCGGCACGCCGATCTCGGCCAGTTCCTCGATGTGGTGTTCGATGGCGGCGCGGTCACGGCCGGCCCAGCCGGCGATGACCAACTGGCGGATGTCGGCTTCCAGCGGACGGCTGCCGCCGTCGGTCTCGAGCGTGAAGTGCAGTTTCATTGTCTTGTTCTTTCCTTGGGATGTTGGGGTCAGAGGCGGGGTCGGGGCGTTCAGCCGAACACCGAGGGCAGCCACAGGGCCAGCCCGGGAACGAAGGCAAGCAGCGCGACCATGAGGAACAGCGCCGCCACGAAGGGCAGGCTGCCGACGATCACGTCCTGCATGGAGCCGCTCTTGCGCAGGCTCTGCACGACGAAGAGGTTGAGGCCCACCGGCGGGGTGATCAGCGCGGTTTCCACCAGCACGATGACGACGATGCCGAACCACACCGGATCGAAGCCCAGCGCGATCATCACCGGGGCGATGATGGGGATGGTGGTGATCATCATCGACAGCGTTTCCATGAAGCAGCCGAGGATGACGTAGAACACCACCACCGCCAGCAGCATCCAGCCCGGCGACAGGCCCAGGCCGGACAGGGTCTGGGTGATGGAGTCGGTGAGGCCGATGGCCGACATGATGAAGTTGAGGAAGGCGGCGGCGATGACGATGATCATGATCATCGCGGTGGCGCGCATGGTGTTCTCCAGCGCCTCGCGCAGCATGGCGAAGCTGAGGCGGCGGAAGCAGGCGGCCAGGATCAGCGCACCCACCACGCCCAGCGCGGCGGCCTCGGTCGGCGTGGCGATGCCGGCGTAGATGGAGCCCACCACCAGCAGGAAGATGCCCAGCGGCGGCAGCAGGTGCACCAGGGAGGTGAAGCGCTCGCCCCAGTTCGCCCGCACCCGCTGGCCGCCCCACTCCGGCTTGAGCACGCAGGCGATCACGATCACCGCCATGAACATCAGCGCCATCAGGAAGCCGGGGAGGATGCCGGCAAGGTAGAGCTTGGGCACCGAGGTGTTGGTGAGCACGCCGTAGATCACCAGGTTGATGGACGGCGGGATCAGGATGCCCAGCGTGCCACCGGCGGCGATGGAGCCGAGGAACAGCGGCTCGTTGTAGCCGAAGCGCTTGATCTGCGGCAGCGCCACCGTGCCCACGGTAGCGGCGGTGGCCACGCTGGAGCCGGAGGTGGCGGAGAACACGGTGGAGGCGCCGATGTTGGCGTGCATCAGCCCGCCCGGCAGCCACGACAACCACAGGCTCATCGCCCCGTACATGCGCTCGGCGAAGCCGGCGCGCAGCAGCACCTCGCCCAGCAGGATGAACATCGGAATGGCGACGAGCAGGAACTCGTTGTTCGAACTCCAGGCCATCTCGCCCATCGCGCGGGTGAGCGGCAGCATGGAGTAGATCGGGTCCAGGATGAGGCCGAGCACGCCGAGCGCGGCGGCCACCGGCAGGCTGAGGCCGATCAGCACCAGCAGCAGGATGAGGGCGACGGCGATCATGCGGCTTCTCCCTTGACGATGCGCTCGCCGGCGGCGGCTTCTTCCTCCGCCTCTTCCTGGGCGGACTTCACCCCGGCGATCTCGCGCACGGTCTCCAGGTCGCCGGTCACCAGCGCCACCGAGGCGCGCACCAGCATCAGCGCCAGCACCACCGAGAACCAGGCCAGGCCCAGCACCCACAGCGTCTGCGGAATCCACAGCGGCGTCGCCAGCGGCGTGTTGGCGGCGGCGTTGCCGTCCCAGGAGGTCATCGCCACGTCATAGGCGTAGTAGCTCAGGTACACCGAGAACACGCCGAGGGAGACCAGCGCCAGCCAGTCCAGCACCGCGCACAGGCGCACCGGCAGGTGCTGGTAGATCACGTCCACCCGCACGTTGGCGCGCTCCAGCGCGGTGAAGGCCAGCGCCCAGGTGGTGCTGATGGCGAAGGCGTAGCTGGACAGCTCGTCCGCCCCGCCGGTGGTGACGCCGAGAAAGCGGCGGGCGAGCACGTCCACCGCGATGAGGAACACGCTGGCCAGGGTGAGCGCGCCGCCCACCCATACCGCCAGCCGCGACAGGGTCCGCGCCATTCCCAGCAGGCGGGAAAGCGCGGCGCAATTCGTCTTGGTCATGAGGAAAACTCCAGAGGCCGGACGACCCGACTGCAGGAAGGAGGCCAGGGCGCGCCGACAGAGGCGCCCCTGGCCGGAAGGCGCAAGGCTTACTTGCTGGCGGTCACGCCTATGGTCTTGCCGACCGTGGCGTTGAAGTCGCTCACGCACTGGGCGGAGCAGCGCGCCGCCCACTTGGAGAGCACCGTCTGGCGGATCTTCTTCAGCTCTTCCATGTCCGCCGCGCTGGGCTGCACCAGCACCATCTTGCCTTTCACCGGGTTGGGGCAGGCGGCGGCGCCGGTGTTGCAGTCATAGCCCTCCTGGGTCTGGCGGGCGGCGGCGTCCCAGATGTCGTTCACCAGGGTCTTCACCTCGGCCTGCAGGAAAGCCTGCACTTTCGGGTCCAGCTTGTCCCAGGCCTTCTGGTTCACCGCGTGGATCTGCTGGTTCCAGTTGATCGGCAGCGCGTACAGGTGGGTGGACACCTCGTACCACTTGGCGGAGTAGCCCGACAGCGAACCGGTGATGGCGCAATCCACCACCTTGTTCTGCAGCGCCGGCACCACCTCGCCGAAGGCCATCGTCACGCTGGAGCCGCCCACCGCCTCGACGAACTCGGCCTGGTTGCGGCTGCTGGTGCGCACCTTCTTGCCCTTCAGGTCGGCCAGGCCCTTCACCTCGGCGTTGCAGAACAGCACCTGCGCCGGATAGGTGGAGATGCCCAGCAGCTTCACCTTGGAGCCCTCGCCGTAGAACTTGGCGTACACCGGCTCGAAGGCCTCGGTGACCTTGCGCGCGGTGGCCACGTCCGGCGCCAGGCCTGCGAGGTCGATGGCTTCGTTGATCGGGTTGTCGCTGGCGAAGTAGGACAGGGTGGCGGTACCGAACTCGACCACGCCCTGGGACATCAGGCGCAGCAGCTCAGGCCCCTTCAGCCCCATCTCGTTGAAACCCTTGATCTCGGCGGTGACCTGGCCGCCGGACTTCTCAGGAATGGTCTTGGTCCAGAACGGCCGCTCGTAGTCGGTATACGCGGTGAGGTTGCTCAGACCGCCGACGATCTTGAGCTGGGTCTTGGGCAGGTCCTGGGCCAGTGCGGAACCGGCAAGCAGGGTGCCGGCGATGACGGCTAGGGCTTTTTTCATGGGACGCTCCTCCGATGGGGTGAGGGGTGATTCACGGGGAAAGGCTGCTTGACCCACCGGCAGCCCCGCCGCCGATGGGCAGGGAAATCAGAACAGGGCCAGGTCTGCGTTCTTCAGGTCGGTCACCAGCATGTGGCCCGGCGCGTGGGTGATGCAGAACGACGGCCGCGCCGCCGCCACCACCGACTGCGGCGTCACACCGCAGGCCCAGAACACCGGAATCTCGCCGTCGCGGATCGCCACCGCGTCGCCGTAGTCGGGCGCCATCACGTCGCGGATGCCGATCTGCGCCGGATCGCCCAGATGCACCGGCGCGCCATGCACCGACGGAAAGCGGGAGGTGATCTGGATCGCGCGGATGGCGTCGGCGGCCTTCATCGGCCGCATCGACACCACCAGCGGGCCGGAGAAACGGCCGGCCGGCACGGTGGGGATGCTGGTGCGGTACATCGGCACATTGCTGCCGGCGCTGATGTGGCGGATGTCGATGCCGGCGGCCAGCAGCGCCTCCTCGAAGGAGAAGGAGCAGCCGATGGCGAAGCTCACCAGGTCATCCCGCCAGACGTGGGACACATCGGTGCATTCCTCCACCACCTCGCCGTCGCGCCATACCCGGTAGCGCGGCACGTCGCTGCGGATGTCGAGGTCTTCGCCTATGGACGGCAGCCGCGGGTTGCCCGCCTCGGATACGCCCACCAGCGGACAGGGCTTGGGGTTGCGCTGGCAGAACAGCAGGAAATCGTTGGCCAGCTCGCGCGGCAGGATGGCGAGATTGGCCTGCACATGGCCAGGCGCCAGGTTGGCCGTGGGGCCGGTAAAAGCCCCGCTGCGCGCCTGCAGGCGGGCGGCGACACTGGCGGGAACGGCAGCGGATGCGGACATGCGGACTCCGGGGTAACGGTATGTTGCAAATCCATTTCAGCCCAGAAGTACCGCACTGTCTAATCGTATGTTCGGATTGAGGCTTATAAGAAAAACGGATCAGTTGCCGCCTCTCCGCCCTCCTCGCTGGCCGCCACCTGCGCCGCCAGCCGGGCGATGGCCGCCGCCACATGGCTGTCGCTGCCATGCAGCCAGCTGGCGGTAAAGGCCAGCTCCGGCAAGGGTTCGGCCGCCACCTGCAGCAAGCGCAGCCGGCCCTCGGCCAGCTCCTTGCCGAGGAAAACCGGCGCGATCACGCTGGTGCCTATGCCGTCCCGCGCCATGCGCACCGCCATCGCCAGCGAGGCCAGGCCGTACATGCGCGGCGCGGCCACGCCGGCGCGCAACAGCATCTCGCGCACCATCTGGTAAGGCCGGCTGCCGGAGGGGTAGGTGATGATGGGCAGCTGCGCCACCCGCTGCAGCGTCAGCGGCTCCGGCCCCAGGTCCAGCTGCGGGCTGGCGACCCAGGCCAGCGGATAGCGGCACAGCGGCAGGTTCTCGACGTTGGCGTCGGCCAGCGGACCCATGAGGAAGGCGAGGTCTATCTGCCGGCCGACCAGGTGGGAACGCAGCACCGGCGTGGTATCCACCTCGATCTCCAGCACCACTTCGGGGAAGGTGTTGTGTACCCGCTCCAGCAGCGCCGGCAGCCAGGTCTGCACGATGGTCTCCGCCACGCCGATGCAGACCCGGCCGCTGATGGCGTTCTGCGAACGCGCCACCAGCAGCATGTCGTGGCGCATCTGCAGCATGCGCTCGGCGTGGGGCAGCAGTTCCTGCCCCTTGGCGGTGAGGCGCACGCCGCGGGTGTCGCGGTCGAACAGGCGCGCGCCCAGCGCATGCTCCAGCTGCGCCACCCGCTGCGATACCGCCGGCTGGCTGGTGTGCAGCTTCTCCGCCGCGCAGCGGAAACCGCCCAGTGTGGCGACCCAGTAGAAGGTTTCGATGCCGCGGAGTTCGATCACGTTAGCAGTTGGGCTGGAAAAGGCGATCACCCGAGCTTATCAGTAGCTAGCGGAGGAGGGCGTGCTTGGGGCGATTGGCGGGCGGGCGCTTGCTCTGCCGGCCGAAGCCCGTCGCCGCCATCTGAAAATCTGCGCAAGGCATCGGTCCCGCATGGTTTTCTTCCCCTCTCCCCCGGGGCACGGAGCGGAACCGGGGGAGAGGGGCCTGCGGCGCTCAAGCACTGCAAGCATCCTGGCGGGCGCTCCCCCGCTCTCCCGCTCCCCCGGGGCAATCCCCTTTCAGCCCAGCACTTCCGGCACCGGCACCCTCTTCCAGCCGGCTTCATCCAGCGCGGCGGCCAGGTAACGCGTGCTCTCCACCGCCCCCGGCGTATCGCCATGCACGCAGATGCTCTGCATCGGCGCCGGCAGCACCTTGCCGGAGTGGGCGACGATGCCGCCCGCCGCCAGCATGCGCAGCACATGGGCGGCGACTTCGGCGTGGTCGTGCAGCACCGCGCCCGGGCGGCTGCGCGGCATCAGCATGCCGTCGTCGGTGTAGGCGCGGTCGGCGAAGATCTCCGCCGCCACCCGCAGGCCGGCGCGCTCGCCGGCGAAGTAGAGCTGCGACAGCGCCGGCGCCAGCAGGATGAGCTCGCGGTCCACCGCGCGCACCGCCCGCGCCACTGCGTCGGCCAGGGTGGCGTCCTCGCAGGCCTGGTTGCTCAGCGCGCCGTGCGGCTTCACATGGCTCAGGCGGCCGCCCTCGGCGGCGGCGAAGGCGGCCAGTGCGCCCGCCTGGTAGATCACCGCCGCTTCCACCTCGGCCGGCGACAGCGCCATCGGCCGGCGGCCGAAGCCCTGCAGGTCCGGGTAGGCGGGGTGGGCGCCCAGGCTGACGCCGGCGGCCAGCGCGGCGCGCACCGTGCGGCGCATCACCATCGGGTCGCCGGCGTGGAAGCCGCAGGCGATGTTGGCGGAGTTCACCACCTGCAGCAGGGCCTCGTCCTCGCCCATCTTCCAGGCGCCGAAGGATTCGCCGAGGTCGGCGTTGAGGTTGATCTTCACAGCGTGTTCCTCTTCGGGTCGGCCTGCTGCGGCAGGGGGTCCAGCAGCGGGCGGTAATCCGGGCCCAGCGCATGCACCACGCCGCCGACCAGGTTGCAGGCATAGAGCGCGGCCAGATCCACGCCCTCGGCATAGAGCGGGCGGATGGCCGCCAGCAGTTCCCGGGTGCAGGCCTCGGCCACCCGCGCCAGGCGCTCGCCCTCGGCCACGTCCACCGCGGCGAAGCGCAGGGTTTCGCCCGGCCGCAGCGCCGCCAGGCGGGGAATGTCGGCGCTGATCACGGTGGCGATCTTGGGATAGCCGCCGGCGGTCTGGGCATCGGCCAGCAGCACGATAGGCTGGCCCTTGCCCGGCACCTGGATGGAGCCAGGCACGGTGGCATCGGAGACGATTTCCGCCGCGCCGGCATGCGCCAGCGTCGCCCCCTCCAGGCGCACGCCCATGCGGTCGGCCTCGGCGGTGACGCGGTATTCGCCCGCCACCAGCGCCGCCAATGCCTCGGCGGAGAAGTGGTCCGCCTGCGGCCCGGGAATCACCCGGATGGGCGCGGCGTCGCCGCCGGGCGGCTGCGGCAGCACCCGCTCCGGGCCCTCCGCCGCGGCGGCGGCCGGCAGCAGGTCGCCGGCGGCCAGCGCCCGGCCCTGGCCGTCGATGCCGCCCAGGCCGGCGCGGGCATAGGTGGCGGCGCTGCCCATGACCACCGCCGGCGCCAGCCCGGCCACCGCCACCATCGCCAGCCGGCCGCGCTCCATGCGGCGGATGCGCAGCACCTCGCCCTCGGCCAGCGTCAGCGAGCGCCAGGCCGGCAGCGCCCGCCGTTCCTCGCCACTGCCTATCTCCAGCGCGGCATGGCCGGCCACCGCGACGCGGACCGCGCCGCCGCGGGCAGCCAGTTGCAGGCCGCCGTCGAAGCACTCGATCACCGCGCTGTCTTCCGCGTTGCCGGCCAGCGCATTGGCAAGGCGCATCAGCCGGCGATCCAGCACCCCGGCCCAGGGCACGCCAATGCGGCGGAAGCCGCGGCGGCCGCCGTCCTGCAGCGTGGCGAAGGCGCCGGGCGACAGCACTTCGACACCGATGGGCCTGGCCGCGCTCATCGCCCGCCTCCAGCCGCCGCCTCGGCGCGCCAGTGCGCCGGCGGCAATTCTCCCGCCGCCACCGCCGCCGCCAGCCGCGCGTACTCGGCGGCGGACACCGGCTCGAAACGCACGCAATCGCCCGCCGCCAGCAGCGAAGGCTCGGCCGCCGCCGGGTCGAACAGGCGTACCGGGCAACGGCCCAGCAAGTGCCAGCCACCCGGGCTTTCCCAGGGATAGATCGCGCTCAGCCCGGTGGCGATGGCGACGCTGCCCGGCGCCACCCGCAGCCGCGGTTCGGCGCGGCGCGGCAGGCACAGCCGCTCGGGCAGGTCGCCCATGAAGGGGAAGCCGGGCATGAAGCCCAGCATGTACACCCGGTATTCGGTGCCGGCATGCAGCGCCACCACCTCGTCGGCGGTCGCGCCGATGGCGGCGGCGGTGGCCTCCAGGTCGGGGCCGGCCTCGCCGCCGTAGCACACCGGCAGCCGCCAGTGCCGGCCGCTGGCGGACTGCGCCTCGCCCGCGCCGACCAGCAGCGGCGCCAGCGCGGCCTCGACGTCGGCGCGGCAGGTGAGCAGCGGGTCGTAGAGCAGGGTGAGGGAGCGGAAGGTGGGCACCGCCTCGATCAGCCCCGGCAGGCCGCCGGCGCGGGCGAGCCGCGCCACCGCCGCGTCCAGCGCGTTCACCGCCGCCAGCAGGCCGGGGGCTATGGCGTCGCCGAACTCCACCGTCAGCGCGGCGTCGCCCGCATCCAGCAAGCGGATCTGCGGGCTCATCCCGGCACCGCCGTGGCTGCCGCCCGCGCCGCCTGGTCGTAGCGGCCGGAGAGCATGCGCAGCAGCGCCGCCAGCTCGCCGATGCGGGCGTTGTCTTCCTCGCTGCCGGAGAAGCCTTCCATCAGGCAGGATTCGCGCACGTCGCGGTAGGCGAGGCAGACCTCGCAGCCTTTGTCGGTGAGGAAGAAGAAGGCTTCCTTGCCGCGGCGCTCGCTGCGCACCAGGCCCAATCCGGCGAGCTTGCGCAGCGAGTAGGACACCACGTGGGTGTCTTCCACGTTGAGCACGAAGCAGATGTCCGCCAGGCGCTTGCCGCGCTCGCGGTGGGCGACGTGATGCAGCACCAGCACGTCCAGCGCGGTCATGTCGGGCACTCCGGTTGCTGCGCTGGCACGGATCATCCAGCGCGAGAAGGCGTTCCAGGCCAGGATCATGCCGTACTCCAGTTCCGACAACTCCGGCGAACGCGGCGACACCAGGTGCTGGGAGGAGACGATGCGGCCCGCTTCCGGAACCATGCAGGGCAGGGCGGCTGGCGGTTTGCTCATGGTTTTCTCTTTTCGTATACGATTTATCGACAAGTTATAGATGAAATCAACGAATCGAACAATCACCGCCCGGCCGCCATGCCGGCGCGTCCCTTCCCCCAACCCGCCCCGAGAACCCATGAACAGCGCCGAACGCGTCCTGCGCGCCTACCTCCACGCCAAGGACGAAAACCGCCCGCTCCACATGCAGCACGCCTTCACCCCGGACGCCGTGCTGGAGATGCAGGTCGCCAGCGACAACATCGCCTTTCCCGCCCGCAGCGAAGGCCTGGCCGCCATCACCGACGTGCTGGTGCGCCGCTTCGGCGAGCGCTACGACAATGTCTACACCTTCTACCTCGGCCGTCCGGCGGTCGAGACCGCCCATTTCCGCTGCGACTGGCTGGTCGGCATGACCGACAAGGAAAAGGGCGAGGTGCGCGTGGGCTGCGGCAGCTACGACTGGTACTTCGAAACCGCCGAGCCGCGCTGCGCGGAGAAGCTGAAGATCGTCATCGCCGCGATGGAGGTGCTGCCCGCGGCGCAAGCGCCCACGGTGTTCCAGTGGCTGCTGTCGCTGCCCTATCCGTGGACGGATGCCGCCACGGTGCTGAAGGAAGCACCAGCGCTGGCGGGCCTGCAGCCAGTGCTGGGCTGGCTGCGCAAGGGCGCCGCCTAAGCCGCCAGCAGGAAGGGCAGAGCCCGCTCCAGCAGCGCCGCCGGCGCTTCCTCCGGCACGTAGTGGCCGCAGGGCAGGGCACCGCCGTCCACCTGCTCCGCCACCCGGCGCCACTCGGCCAGCGGGTCGAAGCAGCGCTGCACCACGCCCTGGGCGCCCCACAACGCCAGCAGCGGCATGGGCAGCTTGCGGCCGGCGTCGCGGTCGGCGCGGTCGTGTTCCAGGTCGATGCCGGCGGCGGCGCGGTAATCCTCGCACAGGCCGTGGGCGCTGCCGGGCTGGGCGAGGCAGCGGCCGTACTCGGCGAAGGCGCGCGGATCGAAGGGGGCGAGGCCGGCATGGCGGCTGCCCATGACGTCGCGCAGGTAGGCGGCCGGGTCGGCCTCGATCAGGCGTTCCGGCAGCGGCGCACGCTGGATCAGGAAGAACCAGTGCCAGTAGGCGCGGGCGAAGGCTTCGCTGGTCTGCTCGTACATCGCCAGCGTCGGCGCGATGTCCAGCAGCACCAGCCGGCTCACCGCCTGCGCATGGTCGGCGGCGAGGCGGTGGGCGACGCGGGCGCCGCGATCGTGGGCGAGCACGGCAAAGCGCTCATGGCCGAGCAGGCGCATCAGCGTCGCCATGTCGGCGGCCATGCGACGTTTGGCGTAGTTGGCGTGATCCGGCGCGCCGGCCGGCTTGGCGGAGTCGCCGTAGCCGCGCAGGTCGGCGGCCACCAGGGTGAAGTGGCGCGCCAGCTCCGGCGCCACCTTGTGCCAGATGGCGTGGGTCTGCGGATGGCCGTGCAGCAGCAGCAGCGGCGGCCGCGTATCGCCCGCAACGGCATCGGTGACGCAGGCGATGGAGAGGCCGGGCTCGACCTCCACCTTCAGGCTGGAGAAGCCGGGGAAAAGCTCGCGGTCCGCCGGGATGGCGGCGGTGTTGGCGGGGACCATGGCTGTCCTCTTCGTGCTGGGGGAGGGGCAGTATCGCCCCTCGCCACCGCTCGCGGAAAGCGGCCCGCCCCCGGCCCGCTCAGGGATAGACGAACTGCCGCACCAGCGTCAGCTCGCCGGCGGCGCGCATCGGCACGTCGAACTCCTGGCGGCGCTCGTCCGGCGTGCCTTCGTTGGAGATCACGCTGACGCGGGCGGTGGTGAGCAAGTGGCTGCGGCCGCTGCCGTAGTAATTCACATAGACCAGGTAGGGGCCCTTGGACGGCGACGGCGAGGCGAAGATCTCCGGGCCGTAGCCGGTGGTGACGTCCACATCGATGGCGCCGCTGCGCACCACCCGGTTGCCGTACCAAGCGTGCTCGCCGTCCGGCGTCAGCACATGGAGATCGAGGTCGGTGCCATCGGTATCCCAGCTCAGCACCACCCGCAGCCGCGCCTGCGGCTGGCCGGCGGCGGTCTGGTAGAACTGGGTGCGCTGCACGCTGCGGCCCTCGCCGTCGCGGATCTCGACGCTGTTGGGGCCGGTGGCGAAGCTGTAGGCGCGGCCGTAGCGGCCCTGCTCGTCCACCTCCAGCGGCATGGCATTGCCGTTGACCACCAGCGTGGCCGGGCCTTTGCCCTGGTGGGCGATGCGGCCGCGGATCTGCGCCGCGTCCGGCGTGCCGGCGGGCATGCCGGCGCGGGAGGCGGGGTAGTTCACTTCCTGGGTGTAGGGCGCGTCGGCGCTGCCGGTGCGCCAGCCGCCTATGGGCATCTCGGCCTGCGCCCAGGCCGCCGCCGGCAGGGCGAGGGCGAGGAAAAGCGCGGCGTGCTCAGAAGATGACGGTTTTGACATGGGTGAGATCGCCGATCTTGCGCAGCGGCACGACGAAGCTCTCGCGCCGCTCCTGCGGGGTGTTTTCATGGAAGACGAGGGTGATGCGGCAGGTGATGATCTTGCGCTGCCGGGTGCTTTCGTCGAAATGGTAGCCGGCGCTGCCGAAGTTGCCCCAGTAGTTCACATAGAGCTGGTAGGGGCCGCGCAGCGGCGCGGTCATGGAGAACATCTCCGGGCCGGCGCCATCCACGCTGTCCACATCCATGCCGCCGCCGTTGCTGAGCTGCGGATGCGCCCAGAAGGCGTGCTGGCCGTCCGGCGTCAGCACATGCAGATCCACCTCCGCCTGGTCGTCGTCCCAGGCCAGGATGGCGCGCAGCTGGGCGCGCGGCCGCGCCGGATTGGCTTCGTAGAACTGCAGCCGGCCCAGGGACTCGCCCCCGGCGCTGCGGATCTCCACGCTGTTGGAGCCGGGGGCGAAGGCGTAGGGGCGGGCGAAGCGGCCGTCGTTGTCGCTGTACAGCGGCATCGGGTTGCCGTTGACCACCAGCGTGGGCGGCATGCGCACCTTGCCGTTGGCGTCGCGGGCGCGGTGCTCGGCGGCCAGGCGGCCGCGGATCAGCGTGCGGCCGGCCTGGGCGCCGCGGTCTATCGGCGAGTAGGGGTAGGCGACGCCGCTGTCCTCGCTGCGGTCGGTGAAGCCGCCGCGATTCCAGCCGCCGGCGGGTGCATCCAGCGTCAGCGGCTGTAGCGCCAGCGCGGGCAGCGGCACGAGGGACAAGGCCGCGGCGAACAGGAAATCGGGGCGGAAGCGGAAGCGCATCGGAGAGCAGGGCAGGTGGGGCGCATGTCGCGCGGGCGGCGCCAGCGCAATGGCATGGCGCGCCGCGCATGCTACGACCATCGCCGGCAGGGCGCAACGGCGGCCGCCGTAGCCTTCGCCGCCGCCAGCGCGGTCGCTTTCCGGCGCGCCTCCCGGGCAGGGCGACCGGAAGATCGCCCCCGCTCCCTCACGCACAGCGGCGCCGCACTCTCCACCATTGCATCCGCTGATACGAATAGCCGATGGTCGTACTCCACTTTAACGCCTAGTCTGCTTATGGGCGATGCAACAGCCCGGCGCGGCAACCGCCCCGGCAGCAACCTCCCAGCCGTGCAGTCGACAACAAAAGGAGCAGAAGATGTCCAACCCCAAGCTCGAAGTCCTGACCCCGCAAAACAGCCAGCTCATCTTCATCGACCACCAGCCGCAGATGGCCTTCGGCGTGCAGTCCATCGACCGCCAGGTGCTGAAGAACAACACCGTCGGCCTGGCCAAAGCGGCGAAGATCTTCAACATCCCCACCACCCTCACCACGGTGGAAACCGATTCCTTCTCCGGCTACACCTACCCCGAACTGCTGGATGTCTTCCCCGAGCAGCCGCTGCTGGAGCGCACCTCGATGAACTCCTGGGACGACCAGAAGGTGCGCGACGCGCTGGCCGCCAACGGCCGCAACAAGGTCATCGTCTCCGGCCTGTGGACCGAGGTGTGCAACACCACCTTCGCCCTGTGCGCCATGCTCGAAGGCGGCTACGAGATCTACATGGTGGCCGACGCCTCCGGCGGCACCAGCAAGGAAGCGCACGACTACGCCATGCAGCGCATGGTGCAGGCCGGCGTGGTGCCGGTGACCTGGCAGCAGGTGCTGCTCGAATGGCAGCGCGACTGGGCCCACCGCGACACCTACGATGCGGTGATGAAGCTGGTGAAGGAGCACTCCGGCGCCTACGGCATGGGTGTGGATTACGCCTACACCATGGTGCACAAAGCGGCCCAGCGCACCAGCACGCCACACAAGGCCATTCCTGCCGTTCCGGCACGTTGACCGCCACCTGATGACAGCCCGCCGCCCCCGCTGGCGGCGGGCTTCATTGCCTGCGCCGCCCGTTTTCCGATTGCGACCGCCCCGTCGCCGAGGACATGCCATGCCCGCCAACGCTCCCCCCGACCTCATCCTCACCAACGGCAAGTTCGCCACCCTGGACAGGCAGAACCCGCAAGTGGAAGCCGTCGCCATCCGCGATGGCCGCTTCATCGCCGTCGGCAGCCGGCAGGACGTCATGCCGTTGGCCGGCGACCACACCCGCGTCATCGACCTCCACGGCCGCCGCGCCATCCCCGGCCTGATCGACAGCCACATGCACATCATCCGCGGCGGCCTCAACTACAACCTCGAACTGCGCTGGGACGGCGTGCGCTCGCTGGCCGAGGCCATGCGCATGCTCAAGGAACAAGCCGCGCGCACCCCGGCGCCGCAGTGGCTGCGGGTGGTGGGCGGCTTCACCGAACACCAGTTCGCCGAAAAGCGCCTGCCCACGCTGGAAGAACTCAACGCCGCCGCGCCGGACACGCCGGTGTTCATCCTCCACCTCTACGACCGCGCCCTGCTCAACGGCGCCGCCCTGCGCGCGGTCGGCTACACCAAGGACACGCCCAACCCGCCGGGCGGCGAGATCGTGCGCGACGCCCACGGCAACCCCACCGGCCTGCTGCTGGCCCAGCCCAACGCCACCCTCCTCTACGCCACCCTGGCCAAGGGCCCCAAGCTGCCGCCGGAGTACCAGAAGAACTCCACCCGCCACTTCATGCGCGAGGTGAACCGCCTCGGCGTCACCGGCGTCATCGATGCCGGCGGCGGCTTCCAGAACTACCCGGACGACTACCGGATCATCGAAGAGCTGCACCGCGAAGGCCTGCTCACCGTGCGCCTGGCCTACAACCTGTTCACCCAGAAACCCAAGGAAGAACTGGCCGACTTCAAGAGCTGGAGCGCCCAGGTGCAGCCCGGCCAGGGCGACGACCTCTACCGCCACAACGGCGCCGGCGAGATGCTGGTCTATACCGCCGCCGACTTCGAGGACTTCCGCGTCGAGCGGCCGGACATGGCGCCGTCGATGGAGGCCGACCTGGAACCGGTGATCCGCCTGCTCGCCGAAAAGCGCTGGCCGTGGCGGCTGCACGCCACCTACGACGAAACCATCTCGCGCGCGTTGGACGTGTACGAGAAGATCGCCCGCGAGGTGCCCTTCGACGGCCTCAACTGGTTCTTCGACCACGCCGAGACCATCTCCGAACGCAATATCGACCGCATCGCCGCGCTCGGCGGCGGCATCGCCGTGCAGCACCGCATGGCCTACCAGGGCGAGTACTTCGTCGAACGCTACGGCGCCCGCGCCGCCGAGGCCACGCCGCCGGTGAAGAAGATGCTGGAGCGCGGCGTGAAGGTGGGCGCCGGCACCGACGCCACCCGCGTCGCCTCCTACAACCCCTGGGTGTCGCTGTCCTGGCTCACCACCGGCAAGACGGTGGGCGGCCTCGGCCTCTATCCCCAGGCCAAGCTGCTGGACCGCGACACCGCGCTGCGGCTGTGGACCGAGGCCAACACCTGGTTCTCCTCCGAAGTCGGCAAGAAAGGCCAGATCAAGGCCGGCCAGCTCGCCGACCTGGCGGTGCTCTCCGCCGACTACTTCGCCGTGCCCGGCGACGAGATCCAGGACATCACCTCGGTGCTCACCGTGCTGGGCGGCCAGGTGGTGCATGGCGACCAGGAATTCGGCCCGCTGGCGCCGGAGATTCCGCCCGCCATGCCGGACTGGTCGCCGGTGCGCCACGACGGCGGCTACCGCCCGCGCGCCATCCAGCCCGCCCAGGTCTACAACAAGGCCCGGCTGCAGCCGGATGCCGCCTGCGGCTGCGCCAGCGCCTGCGGCGTACATGGCCACGCCCATGCGCAGGCCTGGGCCAGCCAGGTGCCGGCGGGCGACGCCCGCAGCTTCTGGGGCGCGCTCGGCTGCGCCTGCTGGGCATTCTGATCATCATGACCAAGACCGCGGCCTCCACGGCCGACTCCACCACCAGCGCCGCCACCGGCGCCTTCGCCCCGCTCGCCTTACCCACCTTCGCCGTGCTGTGGGTGGCGACGGTGATGGGCAACATCGGCAGCTTCATGCGCGACGTCGCCAGCGCCTGGCTGGCCACCGACCTGTCGGCCTCGCCGGCGGCGGTGGCCATGATCCAGGCCGCCGCCACGCTGCCGGTGTTCCTGCTCGCCATCCCCGCCGGCGTGCTGGCCGACATCCTCGACCGCCGCCGCTTCCTCATCGCCGTGCAGATCGGCCTGGCGCTGGTCAGCGGCGCGCTGATGCTGCTGGCCTGGCGCCAGGCGCTCACCATCGAACTGCTGGTCGCCATGGTCTTCCTCGGCGGCGTCGGCACCGCGATGATGGGGCCGACCTGGCAGTCCATCGTGCCGGAGCTGGTGCCCCAGCCCATGCTGCGGCGGGCGGTGGCGCTGAACTCGCTGGGCGTGAACATCGCCCGCGCCATCGGCCCGGCCGCCGGCGGCCTGCTGCTGGCCGCCTTCGGCGCCGCCGCCACCTATGGCGCCGACCTGCTCAGCTACCTGTTCGTGATCGCCGCGCTGCTGTGGTGGCGCCGCCCGGCGCAGGCCGAAGACCCGCTGCGCGAGCACTTCTTCAGCGCCCTGCGCGCCGGCCTGCGCTTCACCCGCGCCCACAGCAAGCTGCATGTGGTGCTCATCCGCAGCGCGGTGCACTTCGCTTTCGGCAGCAGCATCTGGGCGCTGTTGCCGCTGGTGGCGCGCCAGCTGCTGCAGGGCGGCGCCAGCCTGTACGGCGTGCTGCTGGGCGCCGTCGGCGCCGGCGCCATCCTCGGCGCACTGCTGATGCCGCGGCTGCAGCGCCGGCTAGATGGCGACGGCGTGATGCTGGCCTCGGCGCTGGCCACCGCGCTGGTGATGGCCGCCCTCTCCGCCGCGCCGCCGGTGTGGCTGGCGCTACCGCTGCTGCTGCTGCTGGGCGCGGCCTGGATCCTGGCGCTCACCACCATGGCCGGCGCCGCCCAGGCCATCCTGCCCAACTGGGTGCGCGGCCGCGCGCTGGCGGTGTACCAGATGGTGTTCAACGGCGCGCTGGCCGCCGGCAGCCTGCTGTGGGGTTTCGTCGCCCAGGGCCTGGGCACGCCGCAGGCGCTGCTGATCGCCGCAGTCGGCCTGGTGCTGGCGGCACTGGGCATGCACCGGCTGCGCCTGCCGCTGGGCGAGGACGACCTCGGCCCCGCCCGCCACTGGCCCGACCCGGAGATGGCGGAAGCGGTCGCCCACGACCGCGGCCCGGTGATGATCCTGATCGAGTACCGCATCCCCGCCGCCGACCGCGACGCCTTCCTCCGCGCCGTGCACCAGCTCTCCGAGGAACGCCTGCGCGACGGCGCCTTCAGCTGGGGCGTGATGGAAGACCCGGCCGACGCCGAGCTGCTCACCGAGTGGTTCCTGGTCGAATCCTGGGCCGAACACCTGCGCCAGCACCGCCGGGTGCACAGCGCGGATGCCGACCTGCAGCGCGAGGTAGTGCGCTTCCATGCCGGCGAGGCGCCGCCCAGGGTGCGCCATCTGCTCGGCGTCGGCCTGCCGCCGCGCCAGCCCACGCGCCCAGGGAGTGAGCCCGCCGGACCGCACTGAAACGGCAATCCGGGGCGCCGGCGCCAGCGTGCAGCCCCGGCCTCATCCCCGCCTCGCCGGCAGGCTCACCAGCGCGATGCCGCCGAGGATGGCGCACACGCCGGCCAGCAGCGCGGACGTCAGCGCCTCGCCCAGCAGCAGCACCGACAGGGCCAGCCCCACCACCGGCACGCCCAGCATCGCGCTGGCCATGGCGGTGGCCGGCAGGCGCATGCTGGCGGCGTTGACCGCGCAGAAACAGAAGGCGGTGGCCACCGGGCCGACGAACAGCGCCACCTGCCAGAAAGCCGGCGAACCATCGCCGCTGTAAGGCCCCTCCACTACCCGGGCCAGCACCAGCAGCGGCAGCGTCGCCACCAGCATCTGCCAGGGCGCGAGGTGGTAAGCGCTGCTGGCGCCGCGCCGGCGGCGCAGATGCAGGATGCACACCGCCCAGCACAGCGAGGCGGCGAGCAGCATCAGGTTGGCCTTCAACACCGCCACATCCCGCCAATCCAGCGCCAGCGGATTGAGCAGCAGGGCCACGCCGGCCAGGCCCAGCAGCGTACCGCCGGCCTGGCGGAGGCCGAAGCGCTCGCCGAACAACAGGATGGCGGCCGGCGTCACCCACAGCGGCGTGGTGTAGGCCAGCACCGCCGAGCGGCCAGCGGGGATCTCGGTCATCGCCAGCGTGCCCAGCACGGTGAAGGCGAGCATCTGCAGCAGGCCGACGCTGGCCACCAGCGGCAGGTCGCCGCGCCGCGGCAGGCGCAGGCTGCCGGTCGCCAGCTGCAGCGCGAACAGGCAGAGGCCGCCGAGGGCAAAGCGAGTCGCGGCGAACCAGATAGGGGTGATGTGCTCCAGCCCGGCCTTCATCACCGGCCAGTTCGCACCCCAGATCAGGATGGCGAGGCCCAGCAGGGCAGCACCCTGCAGGCCGGCGAATGGCCGTCGGCGCAGCCAGCCCAGGCGCCCGGGGAAGGCGGCCGGCGGAGTGAGGGAGCAAGGGGAAAGCGGACTGGCCACGGACGTTCTCCATCGACGGATAGCGGCCGCGCGGGCGGCACGGCGTGGAGAAAATCCTATCCTTACGCAAGCAGAATTTTTGTCTTACCTTGGCTATGATTGGCGCTGATTGAAGATGATTCGCCTACCCGCTCATCAATTCATGGATAAATTATCCGATGCGCCAACTCGACCGCACCGACATCGCCATTCTCAACAAGCTGCAGGACAACGCCCGCATCACCAACGCCGAGCTGGCCCGCTCGGTGAACCTGTCGCCCACGCCCTGCTTCAACCGGGTGAAGGCGATGGAGGAACTGGGGCTGATCCGCCGCCAGGTCACGCTGCTGGCGCCGGAGATGCTGGGCCTGCTGGTGAACGTCTTCATCCATGTGCGGCTGGAGAAGCAGGCGGAGGACATGCTCAAGCGCTTCGAAGCGGCGATGGACGAGCGGCCGGAGGTGATGGAGTGCTACCTGATGACCGGCGACGAGGATTACCTGCTGCGGGTGGTGGTATCCGACATCCAGGCGCTGGAGCGCTTCATCCTCGACCATCTGACCAAGGTTCCCGGCGTCGCCAACATCCGCTCCAGCTTCGCGCTCAAGCAGGTGCGCTACAAGACCGCACTGCCGCTGCCGGACCAAGGCCTGACGCTGCAGCCGCCGGCGCGCTGAGCGGCGCGCGGCCCTAGCGCCGCTCGCGCAGCCGGCGGTACAGGGTGGCGCGGCTCATGCCCAGCAGGCGGGCGGCAGCCGCCACCTTGCCGCCGGTTTCCTGCAGCGCGCGCTGGATGGCTTCCTCCTCCAGCGTGGCGAGCAGGCCGCTGGCCGCCACCGGCGCGGCCTGCGGCGGCGAAGCCAGGGTAGGGAAATCGTGCGGCTGCAACGGGCGGCCCGGCTCGGCCACGGTATGGGCGTAAGTCAACGCATGGCGCAGCTCGCGGGCATTGCCCGGCCAGGGATGAGCCAGCAAGCGGGCGAGCGCGGCCGGCGCCAGGCTGCGGCGGCCTGTGGAAACCTCCGCCAGCAACGCCTCCATCAACGCCGCCAGCCCGCTGCGCTCGCGCAGCGGCGGCAGCGTCACCGTGAAGCCGGCGATGCGGTAGTAGAGGTCGGCGCGGAAGCGGCCCTCGCGCATCGCCTGCTGCAGATCCTGGTGGGTGGCGCAGATCAGCTGGAAGTCCACCCGCCGGCTGGCGGTGCTGCCCAGGCGGCTGAGTTCGCGCGTCTCCAGCACCCGCAGCAGGCGCGCCTGCAGCGCCAGCGGCATGTCGCCGATCTCGTCCAGGAACAGGCTGCCGCCATCGGCCAGCTCGATCTTGCCCGGCATGCCGCCACGCCGCGCGCCGGTGTAGGCGCCTTCGACATGGCCGAACAGCTCGCCCTCGATCAGCGTTTCCGGTATCGCCGCGCAGTTCAGCGCCACCAGCGGGCCGGCGGCGCGGGTGCTGCGGCGGTGCAGGCAGTCCGCCGCCACTTCCTTGCCGCTGCCGGTCTCGCCCAGCAACAGTACCGGCAGGCGGTTGGCGAGGGCGCGCAGCGCGGTTTCCAGCTGGCGCGGAATGGTGGCATCGCCGAACTCCGGCAAGGCCTCCTGCCGTGGCGCGGCCGGGCGGCGCGCCGGCGGCGTGGAAAGCGCGGGCGGCGCCGGGCTGCCGGCGGAGGCAAACAGGCAGAGGCCGGAATGCAGGCGCAGCGGCACCGGGCCGCGGGCCTGGCGCAGCGCGTCCATACAGGCCTGGAAGCGGCCTTCGAAGAGGTCGCCGAAGTGCAGCGCGGCGCCCCGGCCATGCTCGCTGCCTTCGCCGCGCTCGCCGAGGAAGCGCCGCGCCTGCTCGTTCATGCCGAGGATCTCGCCGTCCGCGCCCAGGGCGACCAGCAGATCCTGGGCGTCCTCCGGGCGGCTGTCGTCCCACGACAGCTTGAGGGTGTGCGCCGCCGGCCGGGCGCGGAACAGTTCGCGCTCTATCGCCCGCGCGCACTGGCTCACCAGGGCGAGGGCGCCGAAATCCGCCCGCGGCGAATCGCGGGTGATGTCCACCACGCCGGCCAGGCTGCCGTCCGGCGCCAGGATGGGGGCGGCGGCGCAGTGGAACATGCGGGTGGCGGAGAAGAAGTGCTCCGGACCGAACACCCGGATGGCGCGGCGCTCGCTCAGCGCACAGGACATGGCCGAGGTGCCGATGGCGTCTTCGGACAGATCCACGCCCTGGCGGAAAGCCAGCCGCATCGGGTGGGCGCGGTCGTCCAGCGCGCCGCCGACCGACAGCGCATGGCCGGCGCCATCGGTCATCAGCACCGCGTAGCCGGCGCCGCTCACCGCCCGCGCCAGCTTGTCCAGCGGCCCGGCGGCGGCCTGCAGCAGCGGCTGGCTGCGCTCCAGCAGGCCGCGCAGCATGGCGCGGCCGACCGGCTCGAATTCCACCGGATCGCGCTCGCGGCGGTCGGCCGCGGTACAGCGCGTCCAGGAGCGGAAAATTGCCTCGTCTATCAGGTCGTCCGGCTTCAGGCCGTGTTCGAAATAGGCCTGACGGGCGACGATGGCTCTCTCTAGCGGGCTGGGGACAGGCGGGTTCATCTCGGTGACCTCGCGGCGGGGCGCAGGATGGCGCCCGAATCCAGAAGCCGTTTTTATACCTCCATTAACTGACTTACGGTATAGCCGGCCGAAAGTCGGCAGGAACACCGCGAGGGAAAAGCCCCGCAGCAGCACCGGGAAGGGCGGCTGCCGCGGGGAAACGCGTCAATCGGGGCGCGGCTCAGAAGGGGTACTGGATGCCGCTGTCCATCACGCTGACCCACTGCGTCTGGCTGAAGGCCTCGAAGCTGGCCGGGCCGCCGAAGCGGCTGCCGTTGCCGGAGGCGCCCATGCCGCCGAAGGGCACCTGGAATTCGTTGTTCACCGTCTGGTCGTTGATGTGCACCATGCCGGCCTTCAGCCGCGAGGCCAGCGCCAGCGCGCGCGGCACCGAGGCGCTGTGCACCGCGGCGGCGAGGCCGTAGTCGGAGCCGTTCACCAGCGCCACCGCCTCGTCGTCGCTGTCGAACACGGTGATGGGCGCCACCGGGCCGAAGATTTCCTCCGTCCATGCCGGCATCGCCGGGGTGACGTCCGCCAGCACGGTGGCCGGGTAGAAGCGGCCGTCGCGCTGGCCGCCGGCCAGCAGCCGCGCGCCCTGCGCCACCGAGCGCGCCACCACCTCGGCCACCTTGTCGGCCTGGCGGTCGTTGATCAGCGGGCCCAGATGCACCGGCCCTGCAGCCGGGTCGCCCACCACCAGCCTGGCCGCCCGCGCCGCCAGCAGCTCGGCGTAGCGGCCGGCAACCTTGCGATGGACGAGGTGGCGGCCGGCCTGCATGCAGATCTGGCCCTGGTGCAGGAAGGCGCCCCAGGCGGCGCAGGAGGCGGCGGATTCCAGGTCGGCGTCGTCCAGGATCACCATCGCGTTGTTGCCGCCCAGCTCCAGCGACACCTTCTTCAGCATGCGGCCGCAGGTTTCGCCGATCTGGCGGCCGACGGCGGTGGAGCCGGTGAAGGAGATCATCTTCACCGCCGGATGGCGCACCAGCGCCTCGCCGGTAGCCGGGCCGCCGGGCAGCACGTGCAGCACGCCGCGCGGCAGGCCGGCGGCCTCGAACAGCTCGGCCAGCAGCAGGCCGCCGCACACCGCGCTCTGCACATCCGGCTTGAGGATCACCGCGTTGCCCAGGGCCAGCGCCGGCAGCACCGAGCGCAGGCCGAGCAGGATGGGGAAGTTCCACGGCGCGATCACGCCGACCACGCCGATGGGCACCCGCTGCCAGTAGTTGCGCCGGCCGGGCATGGAGGAGGGAAAGATCTCGCCCACCGCCTGCATCGGCATGGCCGCCGCCATGTGCGCCTGCTCCACGCTGGCGTTCAGCTCCCACTCGGCCTTGGCCGGGATGGAGCCGCATTCGCGCACGTTCCAATGGTTGATGCGTTCGGCATCGGCCTGCAGCAGGCGGGCGAACTCGCGCAGGATGGCGGCGCGGCGGTCGAAGGGCAGCGCCGCCCAGGCGGACTGGGCTTCGCTGGCGAGGCGGGCGGCGGCGTCCACATCGTCGGCATTGGCGGTGGCGAGCCGGCCCAGGCACTGACCGGTGGCGGGCTCGGTGACGGCGACGCTGTCGCCCCGGCCGGGCTGCCAGTCGCCGAGGAAGATGCGCTGTTCCCAGCGCGCTGCGGGGGTATCGGTCATGGTCGGTTCTCCTGGTCGGGCGGCGTTCAGCCTTGGGCGGCGGTGGGGTGGGCGGCGTTGATGTGGTCGGCGATGTAGCTGGCCAGCGCGTACACCGTTTCCGACGGGTTGTAGCCGATGGAGGTGGGCAGCAGGCTGGCGTCGGCGATGTAGAGATTGCGCACGTCATGGGTTTCGCCGTGCGGATTCACCACCGTCTTCGCCGGATCGGCCCCCATGCGGCAGGTGCCCTGCGGGTGGAAGGAGGTGTAGCGGTAGCGCGCCGGCTGGTTCTTCAGGCCGTCGATGACGCGGTCGATATCGGCCGGGCTATCCATCACCAGTGCCCGCGAGCTGGGCAGGTGGATGCGCCGCGCGCCGGCGGCGAACAGCACCCTGGCGTTGGTCTTGAGGCCGGCCTTCATCGCCTCGAAGTCGGCGTCGTCCACCGTGTAGCGGATGTGCTTGGCGCCGTCCTTCCAGCTCACCTCGCCGACGTTCTTGTCGTGGATCAGGGTGATGAGGCGCAGGGTGTTGCGGTAGCGGCTCATGTAGGAGACGTAGGGCTTGCCGGTGCCGGGCTCGACCTGGAAGCTGGCTTCCACCGGGTCCTGCACCGCGTTGAGCAGCAGGTAGCCGCCTTCTTCCGGCAGGGTGTACTTGTCCACATAGAGCGAGTGGGTGGCGCCGTGGAAGTCGTCCACCGTGTCGTCGAACTCGGCGGTGAGCGACAGCGTGGGGTGGCAGGCGAAGTTCTTGCCCACCTGCCCGCTGCTGTTGGCGAGCTGACTCTTCTGCAGCAACAGCGGCGTCTGCACCGGCCCGGCGGCGAGGATGACGATGGGCGCATCCACCCGCAGGTCCGCCTTCTTGCGGCCGCTCGCCGGGTCCACCACCTCCGCCTCGATGCCGCGGGCGACACCGCCTTCGGCCAGCACCCGGGTGGCGCGGGTGTCGGCGTAGATGCGGGCGCCGTGGGCCACCGCCCAGGGCAGGTAGGTGACCAGCATGGATTGCTTGCGGTCGGACACGCAGCCGGCGAAGCAGAAGCCGGTGAGGCCGCAATCCTTCACGTTGCGCCTGGCGATGCCGGCGGGGATGCCCAGCTTCTGCAGCCCGCCGTTGATCATCTCCGCGCCTATGCTGGTTTCGTGGGGGCCGTTCTGGCGGATCTTGAGATTGGCCTCCACTTTGTCGAAGTAGGGCGCCATCACCGCCGGGCTGAGGTTGGAGAGGCCGAACTCCCGCGCCCACAGCTTCAGGTAGTAGTCCGGCGTGCGGAAACAGAGCGCCGCGTTCACCACGGTGGAGCCGCCCACACAGGCGCCCTGCAGGATGCTGATGTCGCCGTCGGCATTGGATTGGCCGCCGTGGTCCTGGTACAGCGTGCCCATGGCGATGGCCATCATCTCGGTGAATTTCTCCGACGGCACGTAAGGGCCGGCTTCCAGCACCACCACCGATTTGCCCTGGGCCGCCAGTTCGTAGGCGGTGATGGCGCCGCCGGCGCCGGAGCCGACGATCACCGCGTCGGCCTTGAGGTGCAGCTTGCGCTGCCTGATGTCCGCAGCCTGGGTGAGCTTGAGGCCGTGGGGCGGCACGATTGCGATCTTCTTCCGGGTCATCTGGGTTCTCTCGCGGGTCATTGGGGCAGCGGCCGGGCGGCCTGCGGCAGGGGCGCGTTGCCGAGGGATTCCAGCCCCCATTTGCGCGTCACCGGGCCGTCGTAGCCCAGCGGCGCCCAGGTCGGCGGGTTGGCCCAGTAGGCGAGGCCGACCAGCTTCTTCAGCCCCATCGCCAGCGCCCGCTGCGGCACCTCGGGTGAATCCGCCCATTCGTCGCAGAAGCGCGCCGCCTCGGCATCGCCCAGCGCGCTGAAGCGCTTGCCGTAGCGCGCCTGCGGGCCGTCGTCGAAGTAGCGCACGCCGCCCTTCAGCCCTTGCAGGATGTGCGGCTCCATGGTCGCCAGCAGGGCGGCGTCCAGCGTCTGCATCACCGGGATCTGCGCGGTGGGCACCAGCGCGCTGCCGTCGGTGGGCAGCATCACCGCCAGCAGGCGCTGGAATACCGCGTGTTCGTCCGCGCTCATCACCTTGATGCCCTCCGGCAGCGCGGCCTGGGCAGCACCGGGAGCGAGCAGGCCGGCACCGGCGGCGGCGCCGGCCGCGGCCAGGCCGAAGCGCAGGAAGGCGCGCCTGTCCATGCGCTGTATCTGCGCCAGCGCCTGCAGCGTGTGCGGATGCAGGCTGGTGGAAATGGGTTCGGGCATTGTCTTGTCTCCTGTTGTGGTCGGTCTGGTCGGCGGCGGGGGAATCGCCCCCGCCGCCTGCCGGCCGTCTCCTGGGGAACGGCCGGGCGGGAGCGGCCGCTCGCTCCCTCGCCTGGGTGCGGCCCTGGCGGGCCGCGCCTCAGAACACCTTCAGCAGCCGCAGGTTGAAGCGGCTGGATTCACGCGCGCCGTTCTCCACCCGCAGCGCCTGGCCGTACTGCGCCTGCAGCTGCACGGTGGGAGCGACGAAGGTGGCGAAGGTGAGGAGCCAGCGGTCGTTGCGCAGGCGGTCGTCCTGGCGCACGCCGTCCAGCTTCGTCTCGCCGCCGTAGTCGCGGTAATAGGAGACGGCGGCGTGGGTGGAGGGGGAGAAGAGGTAGCGCAGGTGGGCCTGCAGGCCGTAGCTGGGGTCCTGCTTGCGCTTCATGCCGAGAAAGTCGTCGTTCTCGCCATACACCGCGTATTCGCCGATCAGGTCCAGCATGAAATTGGCCGGCAGCGCGGTGACGTAGCCGGCCTGGAAGATGCCCTTCCAGCGGTTCTCGCCGACGTTCACCGGGCCCTTGTCGTCGTCATAGCTGCCGACCGGGATGGAGACGAAGGCCGACAGGCCCAGCCAGCGTTTCTCCTCGGCCTGGTTCACCAGCCACAGCGTGCCGCCGACCAGCGGATCGCCGACGCCGCTGGCGGAGGTGGAGGAGAGGCCGGCGAAGGGCGTCTTCAGCCGCACGGTACCGAAGGGCAGGATGAGCTGCGGATCGATCACGTAGTCGCCCAGCCTGGCGTAATGCACCCAGCGCAGCAGGCCGATGTCGGTCTCCAGACGGAAGCGGCCGGGCAGCTTGTCGCCGCCGGCGTAGTAGGCGTCGCGCTCGGTGTGCTGCAGGTAGAGGATGCCGAGGTCGGTGCCCGGCGGCAGCGCCGCGTAGTCGCCGGGGTCGGTGGCGATTTCCGCCGCGCCGGCGCCGCCGGCAAGCAGGCCCAGGCTGGCGAGCAGGGCAAGGGTCAGGGATGCGGGGCGCGAACGCCCGCGGCCGCAGCAGGATGACCTGTGCATGGGTGGAGTCTCCTCGTTGTTTTGGCTTTGCGGGTACCGTCTGCGCGGCCCCGTGCCATGCATGGCAAGGAGTGTTCCAGCCCTGTTCTCCGCCGCGAATCGAGGCGGTTTCCCTTTTCTGATCAGCGGCTTGTGGGGAAGGCGGCGGCCGCCTGCCGGACGCAGGGCCGTCTCAGCCGTCTCCGGCTGAGACGATCGGTCTCAGTTTGAGACCGGCGCGCCGCCGGACCCCTCAGTCGAAGCTGCCGCCCGTCAGCCGCCGCGCCCAGCGCTCCACCAGCTCCTCGTCCTGGCTCGCCGGGTGGTGGCGCAGGCCGAGGTGCAGGTATTCGTGGGCCAGGGTGATGCGGTCCTCCACCGTCTGCAGCTCGCGCACATGGATGCGGCCGCGGTCCAGCTCGGAGAAGGGCGTGCCCCAGGCCAGCCGGCACACCAGCGGCGGCGAGGCCGGCGGGCGGAAGCCGGGCAGATCGGCGAGCTGGCGGTGCCATTGCGGCGCCTGCGCCTGCAGCCAGCGCTCCGCCTGCTCCAGCCGTTCGCAGGGCAGGCCGGCGGGATCGCGGCTGGCGGCAAGGTCGGCGGCGGGAAAAGCCCGCCGCAGGATGGCATCCCACGGCGTACCGGCGCGGCCGGCGGCCTGGGCCTCGCGCCACACCAGGCGGCCCGGCCCCGGCGTGTCCAGGTGATAGCCCACCGGCGCGCCGCGCAACACCAGGTCGGTAGTGAAGGCCGCCACCGCCAGCGCCGCCGCCGACGGCGGATTGGCCGACACCCGCTGGCTGCGGCTGCTGTCGGCGATGGCCAGGCAGTTGCCCTCGCGCCGCGCCTCGTTGAACAGGTAGCTGCGTATCACCACCGCCAGCGCGCGCGCCGCCTCGGTGTCGCTGGCGTCGGCCTCGCGGTCCAGCACGCGGGCGACGTATTCATCCACGCCGAAGCGGCCGGAGACCACTGGCCGGCCGGCCTGCTGCACCAGCCGCATCTGGCCGCTGGCGAGGAAGGGCAGGGCGACGCCGTTGTCGAACACCGCCACATGGCGGCCGCGCAGCGGGCCGGGCCGCGCCGCCTTGCCGCCGGGCAGTTCCACCCGCGCGAGCGGATAGCGGCTGAAGAACGCCACCTCCACGCAGCCGGGTGCTAGCGCCGCCTCGCCCTGCGGCAAGGCCGCCGCCAGCGTGGCGCCGTGGCGCGCCAGCACCTGCTGGCCGGTGCCGCTGCCGGCGAACCACAGCGGCGTGCCATCCACCAGCCAGCCGGCGCCGCCGCCGTAGCGCTCGCGCGTGCCGGGGCGGAACCAGGAGAAGGTCTTGATGCGCAGCCGCCCGCCCAGCTCGCGCACCGCGCCGGCCTCGCCGCCGGAGCCGAAGGTGCGCGCCAGCAGCACCTGCGCCGCCTGCTCCCGCGCCCGCGCCGGCACCGCCTCCAGCGCGAAGATGAGCTCCGCCGGGCTCACCAGCGTCTCCGGCCGCATCGCCGCCAGCTCCGCCAGCCAAGGCGCGCCGGGTGCCCGCGCGGTCCAGAAATCGCGCCAGCCGGCGGCCTGCAGCCCCAGCCGCGCCGGCTCGAAGAACAGCCCGCAGGAGGACACCAGCGCCGCATCCCGGCCGATGGCGCCACCGCGCTCGCAGCAATAGTGCTCTTCCTCGCGCAGCCGGCGGCTGGCGGCATCGTTGCCGGAACCGGCGCGGCAGACGTAATCCGGCGCCGCGCCGCCGCTCTCCGCCAGCCAGGCGAACACGAAGAGCTTCCACAGGCTGCCCAGCGGCACCCGGGCCGCCACCGCCTGCCCGTCCACCGGCTGGCCGTCGGCCGCATAGGCGCGCGTCATCAGCTCGCCTGAGAGCGGGTCGCGGTAGGCCAGCTCCAGCGCCGGCGCGGCGAGGCTGGCCGCGCCGGCGGCCATCAGGGCCAAACCGCCGAAAATGCGGGCAAGGCGAAGCGGAATCATGGAAAGGTGCGAGGCAGATTGAGCCGAAGCATGATGTCCGCCCACCGCGACGCTTGTCCACCTATCGCCGGCCCCTCCCACCACCGGCCAGCTTGACGCTGCCAGCTGCGGGGCGTCCAATCGGCGCGATGCCTGCCCCCAAGGCGGCAGCGCTCCGCAGCGCTTGCATGCCCTCCGCTTCCCTTTTCCTCCCCCGCAGATGAGCACCCAGAACCTGATTCTCAACACCGACAGCTACAAGCTCAGCCACTACCTGCAGTACCCGCCGGGCACCGAGTTCATCAGCAGCTACATCGAATCCCGCGGCGGGGAGTTGGAGGACGTGCTGTTCTTCGGCCTGCAGGCCTTCCTCAAGGCCTACCTCGCCCAGCCGCTCACCAGCGCCGATGTAGACGAGGCGGAAGCGGTGGCGCAGGCCCACGTCGGCCTCTTCAACCGCGCCGGCTGGGAGCGCCTGCTGCAGAAACACGGCGGCCGCCTGCCGCTGGAGATCGAGGCCCTGCCTGAAGGCACGGTGCTGGGCACCCACATCCCGCTGCTGCAGTTGCGCAACACCGACGCCGAGTTCTTCTGGCTGCCCAGCTACCTGGAAACCGCGCTGCTGCGCGCGGTGTGGTACCCGACCACGGTGGCCAGCCTGAGCTTCGCCTGCAAGCGCATCCTGCGCGCCTACCTGGACGAGACCGCCGACGACCCGGACGCGGTGCTGCCCTTCCAGCTGCACGACTTCGGCGCCCGCGGCGCCTCCACCGAGGAAGCCGCCGGCCTGGGCGGCGCCGCCCACCTGCTCAACTTCCTCGGCACCGACACCGTGTCCGCGCTGCTGGTCGCCCGCCGCTACTACGGCGAAGCCATAGCCGGCTTCAGCATCCCGGCCAGCGAGCACAGCACCATGACCGCCTGGGGCCGCGCCGGCGAGGCCGATGCCTACCGCAACATCATCCAACGCTTCGCCGGCCCGGGCAGGATCGTCGCCTTCGTGGTGGACAGCTACGACCTGTGGAACGCGGTGGACAACATCGTCGGCGCCGAGCTGCGGCCGCTGATAGCGCAAAGCGGCGGCCGCATCGTCATCCGCCCGGACAGCGGCGATCCGGAGCAGGTGCTGCCCGAGCTGATAGAGCGGCTGATGGCGCGCTTCGGCTTCCACACCAACGCCAAGGGCTACCGGGTGCTGCCCGACTTCCTCCGCGTGATCCAGGGCGACGGCGTGCATCTGGGCAGCCTGCCGGGCATTCTCGGCGCCCTGAAGGCGCGCGGGCTGTCCACCGAGAACAGCGCCTTCGGCATGGGCGGCGGCCTGCTGCAGCGGGTGAACCGCGACACCATGCGCTGGGCGATGAAGGCCAGCGAGGCGGTGATCAACGGCCGGCCGCGGGAGATCTACAAGGACCCGGTGACCGATCCCGGCAAGCGCAGCAAATCCGGCCGCTGGGCAGTGGTAGCCGGCGCGGACGGCTGCGAGGCGCTGCGGGTGGAAGCCTTGGCCGGCCGCGCCAACCTGCTGCGCCCGGTGTTCCGCGACGGCGAGCTGCTGGTGGATGACAGCTTCGCCGACATCCGCGCCCGCGCGGCGGAAGGGCTGGCGGCCAGCCCGGCGCGCAGGCGCGCGCCTACGGCGTAGACCCAACCACGGCCTGAACCGCCGCCGCACGGCCCGCCGTGCGGCGGTCCTGCGTCGCGGCCGCGCCTCAGCCCTGCACGCCGCTGCGCCAGCGGCGGATGCTGCGCTGGAAGAACAGGCTGTTGGGCACCTGCAGCACCGTGTCCTGGCCGTCGGGCAGGCTCTCCTGCAGCGTGGTGTAGATGAGGTTGATGTCCACCACCTGGCCCTTCAGCCCCGGCTTCTCGCCGTTCTCCAGCAGCTCCACCTGGTCGTAGAGGCGGAAGGGGCGGACGGTGAAGATGAGCAGCGTGCAGAAGATGTTGGAGAGCACGCTCCAGGCGGCGAAGAAGGCCACCGCCGCCACCGCGGCGAAGCCGGTGAAGGCGGTCCACAGCACGGTGCCGGAAACGCCGAAGCGGTCCAGAATGAGCAGCAGCGCGGTGGAGTAGATGACGAAGCTGGTCAGCCGGCGCGAGCCGATCACCAGTTCCGGCGGCAGGTTGTAGCGCTCGCCGATGCGCCGCACCAGCCGGCGCAGCACCAGGCGCAGCAGCCAGGCGGCGAGCACGATCAGGGCAATCTGGGTGGCCAGCTCGATCACGTCCAGCCAGGGCTGAGCCCACAGGGGGATGATTTCTTTCATCGGCAGGGGGGCGGCGCCGGACTCGGCGGCGCTTCATCTGGAAAACGGCGCCGGCATTGTAGAACAGGCGCCCGCCGGCTCACGCCGCCGACCTCACAGCGCCGCCGCTTCGGCCTGGGCGCGGGCCTGCGGGCTGGCGCTGTGCTGCGCCTCCTTCAGCCGCGTCAGCAGCGCATGCAGCATCTCGGACGACAGGCCGTGCAGCACCAGCCGGTAACCGGCGCGCAGGGTGCTCATCGGCACCAGCGGATGCTTGTTGTTGAGCAGGATGAGGTGCTGCGGCGCGCCCAGGATGGTGGCGGCGTAGAGGCCTATGGTCTCGTCCAGCTGCAGCGAGTTGGCGGCGCGCCAGAAGTCGTTGTCGGTGAGGAAGAACTGGAAGATGGGGGTAAAGCACTCGATGGCGGTCTGCAGGTCGATGACGTTGAGCGGACCGCGCGGCATGTCCTCCAGCCGCACGGCGGGCTCCTGGATCATGCTGAAATCCGGCTCGGCCACCGGCGCCAGCACCTCGCCGTGCTCGCGCAGCGCCTGGTTGAGGCGGATCACCAGGTTGAACAGGTTGATGTCGTGCTTGACGAAGAGATCGTCCTTCAGCTCGTCCAGCGCCACCGGCGTCAACGGCGTGGTTTCCACCGGCACCGGCGAGTTGCGGGCGATGAAGGCGAGGATCTGCGCGCCGAGGTGGAAATGGCGCATCACCAGCCAGTTGGCCTCCGGCGCCACCAGCCGCTTCATGCCCTCGGCCAGTATCCAGTGCAGGGTGCGCGAGGCCGACCAGCGCTTGGGCATCACCATCTTCACGATCTGGATCAGCACGATGAAGGCGCGCGCCAGCGGCCGGATGATGGGCAGCAGGTATTGCCGCGAGGCGGAGCTGGAATCCACCAGCCAGGCTTCCTTCACCGCGTCCGGCAGCGGCGTGCTGCGGTCCAGGTAGAGCGCCAGCCAAGGGTTGGGGTCCTTGGGATCGTGGCCGGCGGCGAGGAAGTCGGGCTGCGGGCTCATTACGCGTCCTCCAGGATGTGCTGGAACTGCATGAGGTAGAGCTGGGCGGTGCGGCGCGCGGTAGCGACCATGCGCGCGCCGGCGGCCGGCTCCACCGCCAGCGCCAGTTCCACCGCCGCCAGCCAGCGCTGCAGGTGGTTCTGGTCGTTGTGGCCATGGTATTCGAGGAAGCGGAAGGCGGCCGGCGGCAGGTCCAGCTGCTGGCGCAGCAAGGGCAGCAGCGCCGGCACGATGCGCTGGCCGGTGCCCTCGATGATGTAGATGGCGCCCAGCAGCCCCAGCGGGTTCTCGCTGCCGGCGAGTGCATGCAGGTAGGCGTTGAGCGCCTCGCCGCCGGGGTTGCGGCGCAGCGCCTCCAGCGGCTCGCTGCCGCCGGCGGCCAGGTAGTCCTGGTAGAGGATGCGGAAATCCTCCTGCTCCTCGCCGGCGTGCAGTTCCACCAGCTCGCCCAGCGCGGCGAAGGGCGCGCTGAGCGAGGCCACCGCCTCGCGCATCCACTTGCTGCCCTCGCGCACCTGCGGCACCCATTGGGCGGTCCAGCTGCGGTAGTCCGCCACCGTGAAGCGGCCGGCGACCAGCTTGTGCACCACCGGCGAACGCCACACCTCGGAGCGGTAGTCGTGCCAGATGCCGGCCAGCGCGGTGAGCAGGCCGCGCAGGTGTCCGGGCGCGGAATCCGGGTCGTGCGGCGCGGCCGGCAGGAGGTCTGCCGCGGGTTGTGCCTGAAGCTGGGTCTGCGCCAGCGGCACCAGGCGCTGGCGCGGAATCTCCGCGTCCTCCACCTCGATCAGCATGTAGGCGGCGCTGATGCGGCCGGATTCCGGGATGAAGCAGAGGATCTTCTGCCCCGGCCGCAGCGTGTGCGTTTCCAGGAATTCCGCCAGCATCACGAAGATGGAGGCGGCGCCAGTGTTGCCGCGGATGGCGAGGTTGCTGAACCAGCGCTCGCGCGGAATCGCCAGCCCGGCCTTGTCCAGCAGTTCTTCCACCACCGGCACGAAGCGCTCGGAGGAGTAGTGGCAGAGGAAGTGATCCACCTCTTCCGACCTCACCCAGCCCTCGCGCACCAGTTTCACGTATTCGTGGATGGAGACGTCGAACAGGTGCGGCAGCAGGCGGATGTCCTGGCGCAGGGAGAGCGCGCCCTCGGCCTCCGCCTCGGAAGACGAGGGGTAGTCGAGGAAGGAGGTGGCGCGGTCCGGCGACAGGCCGAGTTGCATGCACACCGGGTAGTCGCCGGCGAAGCTGCGCTGGTGTATCCACTTCAGCTTCAGCCGCAGGCCGCCACGGCCGCTGGGGCGGCGGGTGAGCAGCATCGCGCCGGCGCCGTCGGACAACATCCAGCGCAGGAAGTGGGCATCGAAGTCGGCGTCGTAGCCGCGCGGGGCGAAGCGGCTGCGCTTGAACATGCGCGAGGGCATGTCGGCGGCGGCGGCCAGCGCCATGCCGTGCTCACCCAGCTCCACCGCCTGGGCGGCATGCTTCAGCGCCAGCACGCCGGAGGCGCAGATGCCCTGGCTGGAGAGGGTTTCCATCGGCGGCGCGCCCAGCTCGCCGTGGATCATGTTGGCGAAGCCAGGCATCAGCGCATCGCCGCCGCAGGCGCCGACGGCGAGCAGCCCGGCATCGGCGATGGAGTGCTTGCCGCGCGCCAGGCAGTCGCGGATGGCGGCGGCGGCAAGCTCGGCGTGGGACATCGTGGTGCGGCCTTCGGCGTCGATGGCGTAGTGCCGGCTGCGGATGCCGTTGTCCGCCAGGATGCGGTCCTTGATGCGCTCGGACATGCGGTTGAGCGGCGCGATGTAAGCGTCCATCTGCTCGTTGTCCACCGGCGGTCCGGGCAGGTGGTAGCCGGCGGCCTCGATATAGACGTGGTCGAAACGGGTGGGCATCAGCGGATCTCCGTGGGGTCCATCAGCGGCCGGCTGCGCCAGCGCGGAAAGAAGGGGCCAAGCAGGAAGGTGCGGAACATGTAGGGCAGCAACCCGCCGGCGTTCAGGCGCGGATGCACCTTGTCCCGGTAGCGCGCATGCAGCTTCGTCAACTCGGACCAGTGCGCGCGCGGATGCTCGTGGTGCGCGGTGTGCAGGCCGATGTTGAACAGCAGCGGATTCACCCAGCCCTCGAAGTTGCGCGCGTAGTCGATGCGGGAAGCGCCGTCGGCATGGGCGTGCTGCAGGTAGTTGGTGGCCAGCAGCCAGTGCAGGCCGTGCAGCTGCGGCAGCAGCACCAGCAGCAGCCACTTCTCCAGGTCCACCCAGGCCAGCCCGCCCCACAGCGCCAGTACCGCCAGGTACTGGTAGAGCGCATGCCGCCAGGCGCCGGAGCCGCGCCGGTACTGGCGCAGCAGCCAGCGCCAGAACAGCGGGTAGAGCACCGCCACCGCCTGCAGCGGATGGATCAGGTAGCCCCACAGGTGGTTGGTATCGCCGCCGAAGCGGTAGGTGCGCGCCACATCCTTCAGGCCGTGCCGGTAGCGGTGGTGATTGGCGACATGGGCCGGGTAGAACACATAGGTGGGATGGCCCTGCAGCAGGCTCAGCCACAGGTCGGTCGCCCGGTTCAGATGCTTGTTGCGCCACATCCGCCGGTGGGTGTGGTTGTGGTGGATCACGCCGATGCCCAGCGTCAGGAACAGCATCGCCGCGTACAGCGGCAGCGAGAAGCCATGCACCCACTGCCAGGCCGCCAGCGCCGGCAGCGCGGCCAGGTAGGCCAGGCTGTGCACGTCCCGCCAGTTAACCAGCATCGGCCAGGCGGCGGTTCAGATCGCGGGCGATGCGGCTCTCGGCCGCCTCAGGCGGCAGCGCGGTGCCGCACAGGCGATCCATGAAGGGGAACATGAAGCCGTAATTGCCGGTGAAGCAGGCGTGGTGCAGATGATGGCGGCGGGCGCCGTTGAGCCACCAGCGGTCGCGGTGGAAATCCGGCAGGAAGTCGTAATTGGAATGGCCGATGCAGTTGAACAGCAGGCTGAACAGCGGCACCGAAAACAGCGCGGCGAAGCTGAAATCGTGCACCACCATCGGCAGCAGGATCACATTGCCCAGCATCACCGCCTCCACCGGATGGAAGGAATAAGTGGCCCAGGGCGTGGTCACCACCGAACGGTGATGCGGGTTGTGGAAGCGGCGCAGCCAGCGGGTGTGCAGCAACCAGTGGTTGGCATAGAAATGCACCTCGTTCCACACCACCAGCACCAGGATCTCCAGCACCACCCGCCACCAGGACGGCTCCACCGCCAACCGCGCCCAGCCCAGCTGCAGCAGCCCCCACGGAAACACCATGCCGGCGCCGAACAGCAGCGCCGAACAGACCGACAGCCCGATCTCCCGCTTCAACTGCCCCGCCGCCACCGGCCGCGGGTCCAGCCGCCCGCCACGGCCGAGCGCCGGCATCAGCCAGCGCGTCAGCACCGTGGTGACGGCACCGAACAGGAAATAGATGCCACCGAAGAAGCACCATCCCGCCAGGATGATTTCGTACCAGCGGGCAGTGAGGACAAAGTTCTGGATCGTCGACAAGACGGTATGCGGCAGGACGCCGGCAAGCGCTTCGGGGCGCCCACTTTATTCCAAACAGGCGAAAGACAGGAAGCCGGTGGAATACGCGGCGGCGGCACAAAAGGAGAAGCGCCCCGGCACTGCCGCTGGAACCACGACGCGGCGGGAACAGCCGCCACGCGTTCCCCGCCGCTTGCTGCAGACGGTGTTCAGGCCAGGCTGGCGGCCGGAAGCGGCGGGCGACGGCCCATCACCATCAAGGCCACGAAACCCGGCAGCAGGCAGAACAAGGTGCCCGGTGCCGGCACGCTGTTGATTCCCACCGCCTGGGCAACCACCGAGAAGCGGAAGAATTCGTAGTAATTCAATGGCTCTTTTCCTTCCAACCTCAGCGTGTCGCCATCAAGGAAGCCAATGTAGGTGGACGTCAAGAAGGGGTCAGTTGCGCAATAGCCCGTAGAAAAGCGGCAGAAATGGGGGCCGCTGAAGCCATCCGGATCAACATATGCCGACACAAATGGAAAAAGGAAATCCAGTAATTCGGCTCCATGGGAATCCACGTTCACCGGTTTGATCGCTACGGTTTCGACCCAGGCACCCTGTATCTCCCATCTCCGCAATTGGTAATCCAGCGTGCCGGACAAGCTGAAGGTCTGCGGTGAAGGCAGTTCCGGGCATTCTCCATTGACATCGCAGATAAGGATGTCACTCGGCACAAAAGTCACCGAACTCCGGCTGGGATCAATGTTGAACAACAGCGCATGCGCATTCACGGACGCGGTCAACATGACCACCAGCGCCAACAGACCGCGCAACTGACGAAAGACCAATTTCATCTCAGGGCTCCGCTTCGATAGGGACGGGGGAAAACCAGCGCCGGAGTATCCGAACCGCGGCGCGGCCACTATCGAAGCAAGTTGCGAACCCTTTATGAATATTTCATTGAAATTAATCGAATGGCGGCCAGGGCAGCTTGATCAGCTGGTGCGTTGTCAGGCGTGCCGACACCCTCACCTGTTCCGCATGGTGTCGCTAGCCGATAGTCCAATCGGCTTACGCCGGCCTGACCCGATCAGGCAGCCCTCACTCCTGCTCTTCTATGCGGGCTCAAAGAATTGAGCGCAAGCAAACCAACCTTGTCGGAAACGGGAGGGCTCTGAATCAGTCCCTGCGCGCCAGCGGAGAACCGGGCCTTGCGGCCCGGTTCTTCACTTCACCACCCACACCACCGCCTCGCCGGCGTTCGCCAGCGCCTTCTGCTCTGGCTGGTACATGCGGTAGTAGCGCGCCGGTGGCAGGGCGAAGCGGCCGGCTTGGGCGACGCGCAGCAGGTGGCGGACGGTGACGCTGCCTTCCAGGCGGTCCACCGGCACGCCGTAGCGGTCGCGTTGTTCTTCGGCGCGGGCGCGCCCCAGCGGCTGGGGCTCGGGACCCTCGTCGGTCAGGGCGATGCCCCAGGTGCCGCGCTCCACGTTGGCTCCCGGCGGCAGCGGGGCTTCGATCAGGCCGTGGCGGTGGGTGGCGTCCGACTTCAGCGTGATCTCGTCCAGGTAGAGCTCCTGCACCGACAGGCCATCTTCGGGCTTCACCAGCGTGCGGCTGTAGCCCTTGCCGTCCTCGTCGCGGGTGAGGCGGTAGAGATGGCGTTCGACGGTGACCGGCAGTTTGCCGGGGCCGGCGTCCTCGGTGGCTTCGTAGCGCACCAGCGCGGTCAGCGGCGGAGCGTCGGCGGCGCGGCCTTCCAGCTGCAGCGCATCCGGCAGCGGGCTGGAGGCGGGCCAGCGCCATTCCTGCTGGCCGAAGGCGGCCTTGGCTTGTTGCCAGGCGCCCAGCGGTTTGCCGGCGGGCGTGCCGGGGGCGATCTCGCCCAGGGCCTTGCGCGTCCATACCAGGGTCAGCGCGCGATCCAGCGTGGGCATGGCGGCGCCAACGCTGGCGAGGATGTCGGGCGCGGCGCCGCGCTGTTCCTTGCCGGCGAGCAGCAGCAGGGCGCGCGCCGCCGGACGGCCGCTGGCGGCGAGCTGGGCCTGGGATTCGGCCAGCGCGGCATCGAAGCCGGCGGGCGGCGACAGTTGGGCGCGCTGCGCCACCACCGCCGCCAGCACGCGAGCGTGGGCGTGGCCCAGGGCGCTATCCGGCGCGGCGAGGAAGGGGCTCCAGCTGGCGCCGCCGCTTTCCTCGCCGGCCGGCTTGGCCTGGCCCAGCTCGCGCAGCAGGCCTTCCGCCTGGGTGCGCACCGGCAGGCCGATTTCCTGGGCGAACCACAACGCCAGCGCGCGGTGCAGCAGCGGCTCGCGGCCGGCGTGGTTGCGGTAGGCGAGCAGCACCCGCTCCCAGTGGGAAGCAGGCAGTTCGATGCCCAGCGTGCGGGCGGCGTACCAGTCGGCGTAGTACGCGTAGGCGGTCATCAGCGCGCTCTGCTCGCTGCCGTCGCCCCACCAGCCGAACACCGCCTGCGGCCCGGCCAGCGCCGCCAGCCGCAGGCGCTGGCTGTACAGCGTCTGCCACAGCCGGCCGCTTTCACCCTCGGCGTTGCGATTGGGCGCCAGCAGCGGGGTGACCAGGGCCAGCGGCAGCAGCCGGCTGGCGGTCTGCTCGGTGCAGCCCCAGGGGTATTCGACCAGATCGTCGGCGATGCGCAGGAAGTGTTCGCCGCCGCCGGCCACCAGCCGCACGCTGAGGTCGCGGGCATCCGCCGGCAGGCCGAGGGCGGCCGGCGTATCGCCGTGCACGCTCACGAGTTGCTCGCGCGGACCGCGCCAGCCGGCCAACTGGGCGGTAAGCGGCGTTTCCAGCGCATCCACCGTCTTGCCGCCTTCGCGCACTTCGACGCGGGCCTGCTCGCGGCCCTTGAACTCCGGCAGCGCGAACTGGAGGTAATTCACGCCGCGGCGCAGGCTGGCCTCCTGCCTGATTTCCTTGCCGGCCAGCGTCAGCACCACCTCGGCCTTGCGTTCCTCGCCGGCGTTGTTGAACACCGCCAGCGCCGCCTGCGGCTTGTCACCTTCGCGCAGCCAGTCGGGCGAGGTCCATTTGGCATAGAAGGACTTGTCCGAGCGGACGTAGGCGGTGCGCTGGCCGGGCACGCCGTCGGCGCTGTCCTGCCCGACCGCGCGCACGGTGATGCGCCAGCGCGACAGCGCGTCCGGCATGCGGAAGCTGAAGCGGGCGTGGCCCTGGGCGTCGGTCTTCAGCGCCGGCAGCCAGGCGGCGGTGTCGGTGTCGTCGCGGCGCGGGCGCTCCAGCACCTTCACCCCGCGTTCGTTGTACTGGTGGCGGGCCGGCGGCTGGCGCGCGGCGGTGGCGGACCAGTCGGCGGCTTCGTCGTAGGCGATGAAGTTCAGGCTGGCGTTGGTGCGCACGTTGTTGCGGCGGATGTGCTGGAGGAATTCCGGCAGGCTGGGGGCGATCTCCGGCTGCAGCGCATAGACCATCTCGTCCACCACCGAGACGGTGAGCAGCGCCGGCGCCGGTTTGCCGCGCAGCGTGGCCTGGATGTCCACCGTCACCAGCTCGCCGGGCTGCACGGTTTCATGGTCGCTGCGGATGTCCAGCGCGATGCGCGGCGGTTCCACCACCAGGCCGGCGTTCTGGAACACGTAGTCGCCGTGCTTCACGTACACCGCGGAGAAGGTGATGTTGGGCGCATGGGCCTCGGTGACCGGCACCCGCGCGCGCCACTGGTTCGGCGCCAGACGCTCGGTGCGCAGCCAGCCGGCGCCGCGGCTGAGCAGGGCGGTGGCGTCCACGCCGTCGCGCTCCAGCGTCAGCAGGGCTTCGTCCACCGGCTCGGGGAAGGAGATCAGCACCTCGGCGGTGTCGCCCGGCTGGTAGCCGGGCTTGTCGGTGACCATCTCGATGGAGCCGGCGGCGACCTGCAGGCTGTCCTTGTCCTTGCCGCCGCCCACCCAGTGCGCGGTGGCGGCGACGATGTTGCCGGCGGCGTCGCGCAGCATCAGCGAGTAGGAGCCGGGGCGGTCCAGCGCCGGCTTCCATTCGCGCGCCGCCGGGTCGAAATCGCCGCTGCTGCGGGACTGGTCCTCCAGCCGCACGATTTCCCACTTGACCGGCGCGGCGGCGTTCTCGCCCTCGGCTTCCAGGCGGAAGCCGGGCTTGTCGCCGGCCATGCTGAAGTTGCGCGCGGCCACCAGCTTCCAGCTCGATGCGGCACGCTCCACCAGCAGTTCGCGCGAGCTGCGCACCCGGTAGGCGGCGCCGTCGGTGGCGAGCAGGGTGAGGATGAGGCGGGAGGGCTCCTTGGCCGCCGGCAGGATGAACTTCGCTTCGCCGCTGCCATCGGTGGTGAGGCTGGCGGTGGACAGCTGCACCGGGAACAGGCCGCTGTAGCGCAGTTCGCCCTGCACCATGGTGAGCGTCTGCGCCCGCAGCGTGAGTTCCACCGCGGCGTTCTTCACCGGCTTGCCGTCGGGATAGGCGAGGCGCACCTTGCCGCTCACCGGCTCGCCGGTCTTGAAGGCAGGGTGGTCTGGCAGCAGCTCGATCTCGAAGTGCGGCTTGACGTACTCGGCGACGCGGAAGGCGGCGCCGTAGCGCTTGTCCTCGTAGGCGATGCGGATGTCGTAGCCACCGGCCACCGCGTTGTCCGGCAGGCGGAAGGCGGTGTCTGCGCCGGTGTCCGGCGTCAGCGGCACGCCGGTGGTCAGCACCGGGGTGCCGTTGGGGTCGCTCACCTCGATGCGCAGCTCGCCGGCGCGCGCCGGGCGGGAGCGGCTGGCGGACTGGAAGTCGCGGCCGAGGAACTTGATGCGCACCAGGTCGCCCGGGCGGTACAGCGGCCGGTCGGTCACCGCGTAGAGCTTGGTGTCGTGGATCTCGCTGTCGTAATAGAAATTCTCGGAGACGAAGACGCCGCCGCCGGCATCCTCGCCCAGCAGATAGGTGCGCTCCGGGCTGGCGTGGGCCAGGGTGGCGAGGCCGTCGGCGCCGGTGCTGGCGGACTTCAGCGTGCCGACGCCGTCGGTCCACAGCAGCCGGCTGTCCGCCACCGGGCGGCCGTCGTTGCGGTTCGCGGTCCACACGGTGAGCGCGCCGGAGGCGATCTTGGTGACCGCCACCGTGTCGGAGACGAACACCAGCGTCAGCGCGCGGTGGGTGCCGATGATGGCTTCCGCCAGGTAGAGGCCGGGCTTGAGCTTGCCCAGCGGCACATGGACGTTGCCTTCGCTGGCGGGGATGAAGTCGCTGCTGGAGCCTTGCAGCTTCACCTCTGGCGGCTTGATCGGCTGCGCCTGCCACAACGGGTAACGGAAGCTGTCCGCCAGCTCGTAGCCTTCAAGCGGCTTGAAGCGCTGCGGCGCGCGGAACTCGGTGGGCTCCAGCAAGGCCGGCTTGCTCTGCAGCGCGGGCGCGGCGGCGGTGACGGTGCTGCGGGCCTGCGGCGAGAACAGGTCGCGCCAGGCCATGCGGGATTTCTTCCAGGCGTTGTCCCACAGGTAGGACAGGGTGTTGGCCACGCCCTCATCGCGCGGCCGCGGCCGCACATCCACCCGGTGCAGGTTTTTCTGCGCCTTCAGGAAATCCAGCGGCCTGGGCACCCGGTACAGGCGGATGTCGACGCCGCCGTAGGCTTCCAGCATCGCGCGTCCGCCGCTGCCACCCGGCACTTCCACCCGCAGCAGGGCTTCGTCGCCGCTGCCGAACTGCTTGTCGGCGAGGATGAAGAAGGGCGTGCTCTGGAAGGGCAGGTAGCCGCTGGAGAGGCCGACATCGGACTGGGCCTGCGCCGGCTGCGGCAGGCCGCCGGCCAGGCTGGCGGCCACCAGGGCGGCGGCCACGAACAGGCGGGAGAGCCGGCTGCGGGCGGGCGTGGAGGAAATGACCGGGCGGAAGGGAATCGTCATGGCGCCGTCGTCGTTCTACGGTTCAGGTGAGAAAAGCCAGCGTGAAGATGCCGGCGAAATTGGGGTTGGCTGCGTCCGGCCGCCAGCGGGTGTCGTTCCAGGCCAGCAGTTCCTGCGGCGCGACCGCGCGCAGGCCATCGTCGCCCGGCCGCGGTTCGGCGCCGTTGTGATAGACGATGCGGCGGCCGGTCCACAGCATCAGGTGCTGGGCGTCACCCTGGTCGAAGAACAGCAGGTCGGCCGGCCGCGCCAGGCGCAGGTCGCGGCCCATGGCGCGGCTGTTCTCCTGCACCAGGCCGATGGCATTGACATAGGCGCCGCTGCTGCCGTCAGGCCGGCGCCACTGGTGGCGGAGTTCGTTGCGCAGCGGGTCGGGCACGGTTTCCGGCGGCAGGCGGCCGTCGAGACCCATGGATTTGCGCCAGCGGGCGTCATGCTCGGCCAGCGCCTCGGCCACCGCGAAGCGCACCAGGCCGGCGCAGTCGCGGTGGCTCCAGCGCGGCGTCGGGCCGCGGCGGATCTGTTCTTCGGCGATCAACACCACCCAGGCGCGAAAGGCGCGGCTCTGGTCGGCGTCCAGCCGCGGGCCGGACGGCGCGGCGCGGCCCGGCGCCACCGGCATCAGCGCCTGCGCGGGCCCGGCCAGCAGGGCGGCGAGGCCGCCCAGCAGCAGGCGGCGGCGCAGTGCGCTGTCCATCATGTGATCCACCGGCTTCACCGCCGTGGCGCCGTGCTTTCCCACTGCAGCGGCTGCCACTGCCGGCCCTGGCCGGCCTCGCCGCCGCGCACCAGCCGCAGCGCCGGGTAGCTGGAGAGCTGTTGCAGGCGCGGCAGCAAGTGGGCGTCGGCGGCGTTGCGCAGCAGGGTTTCCTCGCTGCGCGGCAGGGCGGCGAATACTTCCTTGCGCAGCAGCGCGGCCATCGGCGCCGGGTCCACCAGGGCAATGGTCCGGCTGGCGGCGGGCAGGCTGTCGGCCAGTGCCGGGTAGCGCTTGGCGGCTACATCCACCGCCTTGTCCACCAGCGCCGCATCCGGCGAGAACAGCACCAGGCGGCCGCTGCTCGCCAGGCTGGGCACCATCTGGCGCTCGTCGGCCGGGCCGCTGCCGAACACGCTGGGCACCTGCTTGCGCCACAGCCGCAGGCCATCCGCGCCACTGCCGTCGGCCTCGGCCTCCACTTGGCCGCCGCTACCGGTGGCCGCGCCGAACACGGTGGTGAGGCGGGCGGCGGTGGCGGCATCCACGTCCGCTTTCAGCGTGGCGGCGAACAGCGGGGTGTACAACCGGGAATCGCCGTACCAGCACACCGTTGCCGGGCCGGTGAAGAGAGCGCCCAGGCCGCCGGCCGCCTTGTCCTTCTCCGCCGGCACGCCCAGCTTTTCCGCCAGCGGCGACAGGCGATCCCAGGCCACCGGCGCCAGCGCGCACAGGCTGGCACCATGTGGCAGGGCGGACCACAGCGCGCTGCCGTCCAGCCCGCCGGTGGGCAGCGCGGCGCCATCCACCAGCATCGCGGTACGCCAGCCGCCCTGGTCGTCGAAGGAGAAATCCAGCGCGGCGACACCGGGCGCGAAAGCCTGGTAGCCCATGGCGTAGAAGCTGGCGCCCACCACCAGCTGGTGGCCCTTGCCGCTGGGCGCGGTCAGGGCGAAGTGTTCGGCGAAGGGCGAAACCTCGTCGGCGTCCATGTCCAGCAGGCGGGCGATGACCGCCGCCGCCGCACCGTCCTGCGCCGGCTCTTCGCCTTCGGCTGCGTCCTCGGCGCTCTGCAGCAGCATGCCAGGGTCGGACAGCGCCACCACCCGGTCGCCGCGCGCGGCCAGCAGCAAGCGATGGCCGTAGCCGTACTCCAGCACCAGCAGCCTGGCCTTGCCGCCGCGCAGTTCGCCGACGGTGGACAGCTGCACCTCCGGCGCCAGCGGCAGCAGCATCTGCAGCGTGCGGGCGAGGCCGTTGCGCGTCATCGCCACCGCGAAGTGCTTGAGGGCGCCATCGCCGCCGCGCCACAGGGCGACCTCCGCCGGCTCGTCGAACACCGACTCCAGCACCCGTTCCGGCAGGCTGAGCTGGTGTTCGTAGGCAAGGCGGCGCAGCGTGCCGGACAGGGCGAGGCGCTGTTCATGCTGCTCGTAGTAATCGACGAAATCCTCGGTGAGCACGTCGCGCGCCAGCGGCACCCGCAGCAGGTCAGGCGGCAGGCGTGACAGGCTCTGGCTGCGGATCAGCGCGTCCGGCTGGGCGAGATCCAGGCCGAGGGCATTGACCTTGCCATCGAAGGGCGACGGCTTGAGCAGGAAGTAAGCCCCGGGGGCGAGAACCAGGACGGCTGCGAGCAGCAGCAGCCAGCGTCGGCTTTTCTTGGGCGCGGCGGACATGGAGGTGGGCACCGGTAGTACGGAAAAAGGCGCGACACGGCGATCGCGGCAAGAGGCGGATTATGCCCCAAGCACATGACGCCATCGCGCCCAAAAGCGCTTTCGCCGCCTCCGGGCTGCGGCGTGGCCGGCCATCCACAATAAATAACCTTGCCGCGGGCAAGGAAAAGAAGTCTTGCATATGCCGGTGAGCACACCGCCGCCCTTCGCTTAGGCTGCCCGGGCTTCAAGCACACCGGTTCTTTTCCGGCTTTTCCCTGCCTTCCCAATTCCATCGAATGGAACACGCCATGCGCGCCCGCACCCTGCCTCTGCTCCTGCTCGCCACCCTGCCCATCGCCTGCGGCACCACCGGCCATCCGGACTCCGCCGGCGCCCCCCAGCCCCGCAAGGCGGAATCCGCCTCCCTGCCTTCGATCGCAATGCCTTCTCCGCAGCCCGCCGCCATGCCTTCCGCGGCCCTGGCGAGAATTGCGCAGCCAGCGCCCGCCATGCAGCCGTCCGCCAGCGACCGTGAGCAATACCAGCCGATAGAGCGCCACGGCGTGCTGCGGGTGGCGGAAACGCCGGTCTCCACCTTCTCCATCGACGTCGATACCGGCAGCTACACCAACCTGCGCCGCCTGCTGCGCGCCGGGCAGCTGCCGCCGCGGGATGCGATCCGGGTGGAAGAGCTGGTGAATTACTTCCCCTACGCCTACCCGCTGCCGAAGGACAACACGCCCTTCGCCGTCAGCACCGAGGTCGCGCCCACGCCGTGGAATCGCAACAGCCTGTTGCTGCGCATCGGCATCCAGGCGGCCGACCCGGCCAAGGAAACGCTGCCGCCGGCCAACCTGGTGTTCCTGGTGGATGTGTCCGGCTCCATGTCCACCGCCGACAAGCTGCCGCTGCTGAAGCAGGCGATGAAGCGCTTCGTCGCCGAGCTGCGGCCGCAGGACCGGCTGTCGCTGGTCACCTACTCAGGCAGAACCCAGGTAGTGCTGGAGCCCACCGCCGGCGACCGCAAGGCGCAGATGATCGCCGCCATCGACGGCCTGCAGGCGGCCGGCGCAACCGCCGGCGGCGCCGGCATCGAGCTCGCCTATACCCTGGCGCAGCAGGGCTTCCTCAAGGACGGCATCAACCGCGTGCTGCTCGCCACCGATGGCGACTTCAACGTCGGCATCACCCGCTTCGAAACGCTCAAGGATCTGGTCGCCGAGCGGCGCAAGCTGGGCATCTCCCTCACCACACTGGGTTTCGGCACGGGCAACTACAACGACCAGCTGATGGAACAGCTGGCCGACGCCGGCGACGGCGCCTACCGCTACATCGACAACCTCAACGAAGCGCAGAAGGTGCTGGTGGACGAATTCAGCTCCACCCTGGCCACGGTGGCGCACGATGTGAAGATCCAGTTGGAATTCAACCCGGCCGTCGTCAGCGAGTACCGCCAGATCGGCTTCGAGAACCGCGCCCTGCGCCGCGAGGATTTCAGCAACGACAAGGTGGATGCCGGCGAGATCGGCGCCGGCCACCGCGTTACCGCGCTGTACGAGATCACCCTGGCCGGCACGCCGGGCCGGCTGGAGCCGCTGCGCTATGCCGCAGCGGAAACCGCCAGGAGCAAGGCCGGCGAACTCGCCTTCCTGCGCCTGCGCTACAAGCCGGCGCACGGCGAAGACAGCCGCCTGCTGGAAGTGCCCCTGCGCCGCGCCGACATCCGCCAGGACAAGGGCAGCGAGGACTTCCGCTTCGCCGCCGCAGTGGCCGCCTTCGGCCAGCGCCTGAGCGATGGCGGACGCTACCTGAACGACTTCGGCTTCAACGACATCGCCAGCCTGGCCCGCGCCAGCCGCGGCGAAGATCCTTACGGCTACCGCGGCGAATTCCTCGGCCTGGTACGGCTGGCGGAAGGGCTGGCCGCCACGCAGCCGCAGCCGGAAACCGAGCGCGACTGAAAGCCAGCGGCAAAACCCGGAGGCGGTGGTGCCGCTGTCATCCACGCCACCGCCTTTTCCCTCTCCGGCACAGCGGGCGCGCCGGGCAGCACCCTTGCCCGGCCACTCGCCCCACCACCGCCGGAAGCGCCTGATAGCTTGGTAGAATCCGCCATCCCGCAGCGCAGGCCTGCCCCGGCCGCGCCCCCGCAACTTCTGGCTGGCCTTCTACCGTGTCTTCCACACCGTTTCCCCCCGACCTGCTGCGCGATGTCGCCAAGCGCCGCACCTTCGCCATCATTTCCCACCCTGACGCGGGCAAGACCACGCTGACGGAAAAGCTGCTGCTGTTCGGCGGCGCCATCCAGCTCGCCGGCACGGTGAAGGCGCGCAAATCCGCCCGCCACGCCACCTCCGACTGGATGGAGGTGGAAAAGCAGCGCGGCATCTCGGTGACCAGCTCGGTGATGCAGTTCGAATATCAGGACCACACCATCAACCTGCTGGACACCCCGGGCCACGAGGACTTCTCCGAAGACACCTACCGCGTGCTCACCGCGGTGGACGCCGCGGTGATGGTGATCGATGCCGCCAAGGGCGTGGAAGCGCAGACCATCAAGCTGCTGGAGGTCTGCCGCCTGCGCAACACCCCCATCATCACCTTCGTGAACAAGATGGACCGCGAGGTGCGCGAGCCCTTCGAGCTGCTGGCCGAAATCGAGGACGTGCTCAAGATCAGCTGCGCGCCGGTGACCTGGCCGATCGGCATGGGCAAGGCCTTCCGCGGCGTCTATCACCTGCTGCAGGACAACGTGCTCACCTTCACCCCCGGCGAGGAACGCCGCAGCGACGCCGAGGTGCTGTCCGGCATCAACAACCCCGAACTGGATGCCCGCTATCCGATGGAGATCGGCCAGGTACGCGAAAACGTCGACCTGCTCAACGACGCCTCGCCGCCCTTCGACCTCGAAGAATTCCTCGCCGGCAAGCAAAGCCCGGTGTTCTTCGGCTCTGGTATCAACAACTTCGGCGTGCAGGAAATCCTGCAGGCGCTGATCGACTGGGCGCCGCCGCCGCAGCCGCGCGTCGCCGGCACCAAGGGCAGCGACACCCGCATGGTACAACCGGCCGAACCAGCCTTCACCGGTTTCGTGTTCAAGATCCAGGCCAACATGGACCCGAAGCACCGCGACCGCATCGCCTTCTTCCGCATCTGCTCCGGGCGCTACAGCTCCGGCATGAAGGTGAAGCATGTGCGCGCCGGCCGCGACATGAAGCTCGCCAACGCGCTCACCTTCATGGCCAACGAGCGGGTGCTGAAGGAAGACGGCGTGGCCGGCGACATCATCGGCATCCACAACCACGGCCAGCTGCAGATCGGCGACACCCTCACCGAAGGCGAAGTGCTTGGCTTCAAGGGCATCCCCTATTTCTCGCCGGAAATGTTCCGCGCCGCGCGCCTGCGCGATCCGCTCAAATCCAAGCAGTTGCAGAAGGGTTTGCAGGAGCTTGGCGAAGAAGGCGCCATCCAGGTGTTCGAACAGATCGGCGGGCAGATGCTGCTGGGCGCGGTCGGCCAGCTGCAGTTCGAAGTCGTCGCCCAGCGCCTGAAGGACGAGTACAAGGTGGATGCGATCTTCGAATCCGCCGACATCCACACCGCCCGCTGGCTCACCTTCCCGGACGAAGTCACCCGCCGCAACTTCGAACGCGAACAGGCACTGCGCCTGGGCAAGGATGTGGACGGCAACCCGGTGTATCTCGCCAGCAGCCGCTACAACCTGGAGGTGACGATGGAGAAATGGCCCAAGGTCGGCTTCCATGCCACCCGCGAGCACGGCCAGGTGCTGTCCTGATCCTCACGCCATGCCGGCCCGCCTTCGTCCGCAACCCGACCACCGTGGTGGAAAGGTGAGCGCGGCCGTGATGGCGGGCCTTTTCCTGCCCGCTTCCCTTCCCGACCGGTGAATTGGCCATGAGCGCATCCGAGCACACCACCCGCCGCGCCGGCCGCATCATGAGCTGGCTGGCCGCGCTGGCCCTCCTCGGCCTGCTGTGGTTGTACTTCGAGAATGCCCTGCAGAAGCGCGACAACCCCAACCACGGCCTCGTCGCCCAGCCCGGCGGCAGCGGCGAACTCACGCTGCGGCGGAACCGCATGGGCCACTACGTGGCCCCCGGCACCATCAACGGCCAGCCGGTCACCTTCCTGCTGGATACCGGCGCCACCCTGGTGTCGGTGCCCGCCCACCTGGGCAGCGAACTCGGCCTCAAGCCCGGCGGCACCGCCCAGGTGATGACTGCCAACGGCGGCGTCACCGTGCGCACCACCCGCATCGCCGAGCTCGGCTTCGGCCCCTTCCTCGCCCAGGACGTGCGCGCCCACCTCAACCCCGGCATGAAGGACGACCAGGTGCTGCTGGGCATGAGCGTGCTCGGCAACCTGGAATTCACCCAGCGCGGCGATACGCTGGTGCTGCGGGCGCCAGGGCTCTGAGCTTCCTGCGGAAGCTGGCATTGCAGCTCAAACCGCCGCCCCGGCTTCACCATGCGTGGCTGCCGTCCATCAGGCTCGCAGCCCGCCGCCTGAAGCCCGCAACTCCCCCTGATTCCGCCTGATCCCTCTCAGGCCGCCACCAGCCGCCACAGCGAAGTCAGCTCTGCCGCGCGTGCCGCATGCAGCGGATCGTCCTCGTCCATCACCTTCGGATGGCGCGGGCGGATGTCCAGGCGCTCACGCACCAGCAGGCCGGCATCGGCGATCCAGCCCAGCAGGGTTTCGCGGCTGCGCAGGCCCAGGTGCTCCGCCAGGTCCGAGATCAGCAGCCACCCCTCGCCACCGGGCGCCAGATGGGCCGCCAGCCCGGCGAGAAAGCCCCTCAGCATGCGGCTGTCCGGGTCGTAGATGGCGTACTCCAGCGGCGCGCTGGGCTTGGCCGGCAGCCAGGGCGGATTGCACACCACCAACTCGGCGCGGCCTTCGGGGAAGAGATCCACCTGCTGCAACTCCACCTTCTGCGCCAACTTCAGCCTTGCCAGGTTGTCCGCCGCGCAGGCCAGCGCGCGTTCGTCCTGGTCGGTGGCCACCACCCGGCCCACCCCACGCCGCGCCAGCACCGCCGCCAGCACGCCGCTGCCGGTGCCGATGTCGAAGGCGGTGCGCAGACCCGCCGGCAGACTCGCCTTGGCCACCAGATCCACGTATTCGCCCCGCAGCGGCGAGAACACGCCGTAATGCACATGCAGCCGCCCGCCCAGCGCAGGCACCTCCACCCCCTTGCGCCGCCACTCGTGGGCGCCTATCAGGCCCAGCAGCTCGCGCAGGGAGACCAGCGCCGGCTGGCCGTCGGCCGCGCCCCAGGCTTCGCCGCAGGCCTCGGCCACGTCCGGCGCGCGCCGCAGCGGAATGCGGTAGTCGCCCTCCAGCGGCAGCAACAGCATGCCCAGGGTGTGCGCGCGCTGGGCCTGGGCCTGGCGATGTAAGTGGAAGGCCTGGGCCGGCGTTGCGGCGGGCTTGTCATCCTTGCCGCCTTTTCCCCCCTTGCGCACAGCCTTGCGGCCGATGCGGCGATTCATCGCCTGCAGCAGCTGGCGGGCGTTATGGAAATCGCCCCGCCACAGGATGGCGGTGCCCTCGCAGGCCAGCCGGAAGGCCGCATCCGCGTTCAGGCTGTCATCGGCGACGACGATGCGCCGCGGCACCGGCGCGCCGCTCTCCGAGCGCCAGCGGGCGCGATGGGTAGCGCCGTTCTCCTCCCACTGCACTTCGGCCGCGGCGTTCATCGGCGGGCTCTGGCAAGGGAGGAAGTCAGGCGGGACGGCAGGCAGCGGAAAAAGCTCACGGGAGAAACCTGTGGAAAAGAGGAAAGAGGCCGCAATGGCACGGAGAACGGCAGCCTATCGGTAAGGCTGCCAACCTGGCTGCCAGCACGGTCTAGCGCCTCCGGCAACGAACGCCGGCCTGCCCAAACCGGAAGTGCCGCGCTTTCAATGGGGCTGGAACGAAACACTCAGTGCAGGGCGCGCATGGTAACGCCGCCCGGCGCCGCCTGCAGCCACCTCAGCCTGGCCCGGTCGGCAGCAACGCCTCGGCACAGAGCTCGCCGCTGAGGAGGTCCACCACCCGCACCGAAATGCGGTCCTCCGCCACCAGTAGCTCGCCGGCCGAGACCGGCAGCTTGAACCTGCGCGGACCAGCGCTGCCAGGATTGACCAGCAGCACGCCGTCGCGCACCACCGCCGCCGGTTTGTGGGAATGGCCGGCCACCACCACCCGGCAGTCGGCGCCGGCCGCGCCCGGCGGCAGGCGGGGCAACTCATGGATCACGCACAGCTGGCGGCCGCCGCCCAGGTCCAGCCAGTCCAGCTCGGGCAAGGGTTCCGGAGCCGGGCCGTGATCGTTGTTGCCGTAGACGGCGGTCAGCGGCGCGATGCGCGCCAGGGTGTCGAGGATGCCGCGGTCACCGATGTCGCCGGCGTGCACGATGGCGTCCGCGCCCTGCAGGAAGGCCTCCGCTTCCGGCCGGAGCAGGCTATGGGTGTCGGAAATCAGGCCGATGCGCCGCACGGTTCCCTCCGTTGAAAAGCTGTGCAAGTAGGGAGGAGCGGAATGTGGATAAGTTGCGTGGCGGCTAACAGCGGATTTTTCATCAACAATCGGTCCCGCTTTTCCTCCAGCGCTTCTCCACGCCTTTTCCCGCGCCCGGAAGGCCCGATTTTGCTGGGCTTTCCGGCTTTATCCACAGAAAGGGCCGGTACACTAATCTTTATGTTTGTTTACATCTTTAAAAACTGTGTACACCCATTGACGCTGCCCGGCTGAGGGAAAACCTGGCCGGGATCTCGGCACCGACCTTAGAAAGGCGCGTCGCTGGCAGTCACGCTGCCGGAAACCACCGGGCTGGCCTCCGCCGCCTTGACCTCGCCGCCCAGCGCCTCGACCACCGCCGGCAGCAAGCGGGCAAGCTCAGCGGTCATCAGGGCGAATTCGGCGTTGAACAGGGCCTCGGCATCTTCGGCGCTGCCTTCGATCTGGTCGCGCACCACGTCCAGGAAGTCCAGGCGCTTGATCTCCAGCTTCTCGGTGAGCACGAAGCTGATGCGGTCATCGAAGGTCAGGGCGAGGCGCGTGGGCAGCTTGCCGGCCGCCAGATGGCCCTTGACCTCGTTGCCTTCGAGGGAATGGCGTACGTAGCGCACCGCGGCCTTGTCCTCGGTCACCGAGCGCAGTTCGCAGTCCTGGTCGATGGTGAAGCCGCCCGGCGCCTCGTCGCCCGCCAGCCAGTCGGCCATTGCCGAAACCGGCGACAGTTCGGTGCGCAGCAGGGCCAGCGGGAAGCTGTCCAGGCTCTGGCGCAGCATCTCCAGCACGTCCTCGGCGCGCGCCAGGCTGGAAGCATCCACCGCCAGCCAGCCATTGACCGGATCGATCCAGGCGTAGACCTTGCGGCGGCGGGTGAAGGCGCGCGGCAACAGCTCCTGAGTGATCTGCTCGCGCAGGTCCTTCAGCTGCTTGCGGCCCAGCTTGTAGCCCTGCTGTTCGGCGATTTCCTCCGCCCGCTCATCGGCTACCTGCTTGACCACGGAGGAGGGCAGCAACTTGCCTTCCGCGCCCAGGGCGATCAGCCACTGGTCGCCCACCGCGTGCACCAGCACATCGTTGCCCAGCGGCGACATCCAGCCGCGGCTCTCCATGTCCTGGCTGCCGCAGGGCTGGAAGGTCTTTTTCGCCAGTTGCTCTTCCAGCTTTTCGATGGGCAGGTCCCACTTGGCGGGCAGGCGGTAGAGCTGCAGATTCTTGAAGTACATGGTTTTTTCTTTCCTAGGCAAACATGAAAACGGCGCCCGCCACCGAGGGCGGGCGCCGGCTATGGGGAATTACTGGAGACGGCCGGATTCTGCGATCATGCGGATGACCTTGAGCGTGTCCAGGTCGGACTGGTGATAGGCCGAACGCACGAAGTCGGCGTAGCGGCCATCCTCGCCGCCACCGTCCTCCTGTAGCCCGGTGCGGTACTCGAAGCGCAGGAAGAGGGCGCCCGGCTGGGGTTCCTCGATGCGGATGGTGAGCCAGCCGCCAGGATGCTCCGGCGTGGCCTCGGATTCGAACCGTATCCACTCCAGCTCGCTGAAGGTGACACGGTCGCGGATCACCGCGCTGCCGAAGCGCAGCTCGCGCAGCAGCATGCCTTCGCCGCGCTCCATGATCTCGCAGGCCTCCAGGCCGGGCAGGAAGGGGCGGGCGTCCTCCGCCCGGCACAGCAGGCCGAACCACAGTTCCTCGCGGCTCAGCGCGGTCGCGGCGGGGTCGGCGAGGTCGTTGACCTCGACCAGATGTTCAAACTTCAAGGCGAAACTCCTGTCCGGTCGGCCGGCTAGTTTACCCCCAGGCCGCCACCGGCAAGCCGACCTGCTCGCCGCCACCGGGAGCGGACTGCCCTCCGTTTCTTCTACTCGGGGAGACGGCCGGGATACCATGCCGCCCATGCAACTCGAACGTCTCCTCCACTCCCAGGGCTTCGGCAGCCGCAAGCAATGCCGCGCCCTGATCCGTGCCGGCCTGGTCAGCGTCGCCGGCGAACCTTGCGAAAACCCCTTCCAGGAAGTCGAACCCGGCGGCGGTCAGGATCTGCCCGGCCTGGCGTTCAGCGTCGATGGCCAGGCCTGGAACTACCGCCAGCGCGCCTGCCTGATGCTGCACAAGCCCGCCGGCTACGAATGCTCCCACCTGCCCACCCATCACCCCTCCGTCTTCTCGCTGCTGCCGCCCGAGCTGAAGGAGCGCGGCGTGCAGTGCATAGGCCGGCTGGACCAGGACACCACCGGTCTGCTGCTGCTGTCCGACGATGGCCAGTTCATCCACCAGTGGAGTTCGGGCAAGAAGCGCATTCCCAAGCGCTACCGGGTCACCCTGAAGCATGCGGTGGAAGACAGCCTGGTGCAGGCCCTGCTGAGCGGCGTGCAACTGCACGACGAACCTGCGCCCATCGCCGCGGCCGCCTGCGAACTCACCGGCAGCCACACCCTGGCGCTGACCATCTGCGAAGGCAAGTACCACCAGGTGAAGCGCATGGTGGCTGCGGCCGGCAACCGGGTCGAAGCCCTGCAGCGGCAGAGCGTGGGCGGGCTGGTGCTGGATGCGGCGGATCTGCCCGAAGGCCAGTGGCGCTGGCTGACGCCAGCGGACCTGCAGCAACTGGCCGACTTCAGCTGAGCCTTCCTTTCTGTTTCTCGAGACCCGCCGCGGCGGGTTTTTTTATGTCTGCCTGTGAAGGTTGCGGCACGGTTTGGTTGTAGTGTTTTTTCTTATATATAGAAAACAAAGATGTTAACAGTGGGCGAAAATCTGTGGATAAGTCCGCTTCCCCCAGCAAGCACAAGCCCGCTAACGGAAGAACAAACCCTGTGTAACCCCGCTCGTCGCTTGTGGATGGAATGTCCATGATTTTTTGGCCGACGGCTTCCGGACCCTTTGTCCACAACCTCTCCCGAACTTCCTCTGCGGTTTTTCCACGTTGACAATGAGTCACTTCCATGCTCGGCCCACTTCCTGGGAAATCTTCTGCCAGGTTGTGGATAACTTTGGGGATATTGGCGTCTGCCTGCGCCTCGCCCGGTCGCTGGCTGCCGATCCGGACCGCGCGGTACGCCTCTGGGTGGATGACTGGCAGGCCCTCTCGCGCCTCTGCCCGGCCGCTGCCGGCTTGCCGGCCGAGGGCGGAAAAGTTGAGGGCGTGGAGCTGCGGCGCTGGCGTTCGCCCTTCCCGGCTGTTGAACCTGCGGAGGTCGTGATCGAAGCCTTCGCCTGCGAGATCCCACCCAGCCATCTGCAGGCGATGGCGGTCCGGCCGCAGCCGCCGCAGTGGATCAACCTCGAGTACCTGTCCGCCGAAGACTGGGTGGCCGGCTGCCATGGGCTGGCCTCTCCGCACCCGCGGCTGGCGCTGGCGAAGCGCTTCTTCTTCCCCGGTTTCACTGCCGACACCGGCGGCCTGCTGCGGGAAAGTGGGCTGCTGGTGGCGCGGGATGCCTTCCAGGCTGAGGGGCGCGCAGCCTGGCTGGCCGCCGCCGGCCCGGCCGGCCAGCCGGACGACACCCTGTGGGTCTCCCTGTTCGCCTACGAGCAGCCCGGTCTGGCGGCGCTGGCCGAATGCTGGGCGCAGGGCGACAGGCCGGTCTGCCTGCTGGTGCCGGAGGGCCGGGTGCTGGCGGACCTTGCCGCGGCTTTCGGGCGCCCGCGGCTGGAAGTTGGGGAAACGGCGAGGCGGGGGGCGCTGTCGGCCCGGGTGCTGCCCTTCACCGACCAGGCGGGCTACGACCGCCTGCTGTGGGCCTGTGATCTCAACCTGGTGCGCGGCGAGGACTCCTTCGTCCGCGCGCAATGGGCGGCGCGGCCGCTGGCGTGGCACATCTATGCCCAGGAAGAAGAGGCCCATTTCCGCAAGCTGCAGGCCTTCCTCGACCTCTACGGCGCGGACCTGCAAACGCCGGCCCGGCAGGCGCTGACGGATTTCTGGCTGGCCTGGAACGGCCGCGGCGACACGGCCGCCGCCTGGCTCCCCTTTGTTGCGGTACTGCCAGACTTAGCGCGGCATGCACGGCAATGGTCGGCCCGCCAGGCGGTGCTGCCGGACCTCGTTGCGCGCCTGCTCGAATTGTGCACACACAGTGTCAAAGCAAACGGGTAAGATGCCGGGTTTTTAATGATTCGCTTGCGGCCGTTGCCGCACGGGAAGACGCATGAAAACCGCTCAGGAACTCCGCTCCGGCAACGTCATCATGGTGGGCAGCGACCCGCTGGTGGTCCAGAAGGCCGAATACAACAAGTCCGGCCGCAATGCTGCCGTCGTGAAGATGAAGCTCAAGAACCTGCTGACCGGCGCGCCGTCGGAAGCGGTTTACAAGGCCGACGACAAGTTCGAGGTCGTGCAGCTGGATCGCAAGGAAGTCACCTACTCCTACTTCGCCGACCCGATGTACGTGTTCATGGACGCCGAGTACGAACAGTACGAAGTCGAAGCCGAGAACATGACCGACGCGCTGAAGTACCTGGAAGACGGCCTCGCCTGCGAAGTCGTGTTCTACAACGGCAAGGCCATTTCGGTCGAACTGCCGAACAGCGTGGTGCGCGAAGTCACCTACACCGAACCCGCCGTCAAGGGCGACACCTCCGGCAAGGTCATGAAGCCGGCGACCATCGGTACCGGTTTCGAACTGCCCGTTCCCGCCTTCGTGGAAATCGGCGACAAGATCGAAATCGACACCCGCACCGACGAGTATCGCGCCCGCGTGAAGTGATCGCGCTGGGGTGAGAAGAAAGGGGCCGTCCAGGCCCCTTTTTCATTTCTGCTTTCTTTTCCGTTGCTTACGCATCGCAACCTTTTACTTTGGGCTGATCTGTTCAGCTTAATGTAAGCTTCGCGCCTTTCCAGTTTTCCCCTTTCTTCGAGGAACGCCGTCCATGAAACCGCTGCTGGCCGCCACGGCCCTTGCTTCCCTCCTGTTGCTGACCGCCTGCGAAGGGCAGGGGCCGGCCGAGAAAGCGAGCGACAAGATGGGAGAAGCGGTTGAAGCGATCAAGGATGCGGCCGACAAGGCCGGTGAAGCCGCGCGCAAGGCTGGCGAGGCCGGTGAAGCCGCGGTGGAAGCCGCCGGCGAGACGCTGAAGGAAACCGCCGAGACCGGCAGCGAAAAGGTGGAACGCGCCACCGAGGCGGCGGGCGATTCCGCCCGAGACGCCAAGCAGGCCACCGAACAGGCGACCCGCCGCATCGCCGATGCCACCCGCGAGGCCGCGCAGAAGCTGAAGGCGGTGGGACGCGAGGCGGTGGAATCGGTGCGCGGCGAGGGCGGCAGCGCCGACAAGCAGTAAGCGGGCAGCAAGCCGGTGCCCCGGCCGGCGTCGATTTCCGGGCGTAACTGAATATTTGAACAGCAGAAAGGCCGGCGGACGAATAGAATCGCTGTTCCGATTTCGTCCGCCCTTCGCCTTTCATGTCCGCCGACGCCAAAGACAGCATCCGCATTCGCGGAGCGCGCCAGAACAACCTCCGCAACCTTTCCCTGGACTTGTCGCTGAACCGCCTGACGGTGGTCACCGGCGTGTCCGGCTCGGGCAAGTCCTCGCTGGTGTTCGACACCCTCTACGCCGAGGGCCAGCGCCGCTACGTCGAAACCTTCTCGCCCTACGCGCGCCAGTTCCTGGACCGCATGGACAAGCCGCAGGTGGACCGCATCGAAGGCGTGCCGCCGGCCATCGCCATCGACCAGACCAACCCGGTGCGCACCTCGCGCTCCACCGTCGGCACCATGACCGAGCTGGCGGACCACTTCAAGCTGCTCTACGCCCGCAGCGCCCATCTGCACTGCCGCCGCTGCGGCGAGCCGGTGCGGCGCGACACTCCGGCCAGCATCGCCGCCGACCTGGCGGCGCGCTGCGAGGCGGCGGGCGATCCGCGGCTGGCGATGTGCTTCCCGGTGACGGTGCCGAAGAACTTCAGCGAGGACGAAGTCACCGCCCTGCTCAACGCCCAGGGCTACACCCGCATCCACAACCGCGAGTCCGGCTCCGACGGCGACGTGCTGCAAGTGGTGCAGGACCGCTTCCGCCTCTCCGGCGCCGACCCGGCCCGCCTCGGCGAAGCACTGGAAACGGCGCTGCAGCGTGGCCACGGCCGGCTGGCGGTGTTCGCCAGCGGCGACGGCGTGGCCGGCGGAGAGGCCAGCTGGCGCTACTCCACCGACCTGCACTGCGCGCCCTGCGACATCCACTACGGCGATCCCACGCCGGCGCTGTTCTCCTTCAACTCGCCCATAGGCGCTTGCGACACCTGCCGTGGTTTCGGCCGCGTCATCGGCGTCGACTTCGGCCTGGTGATCCCGGACGAATCCAAGACCCTGGCCGAAGGGGCGGTCAAACCCTGGCAGACGCAGAGCTACCGCGAATGCCAGGACGACATGGCGAAGATGGCCAAGAAGTACGGCGTCGCCATGAACATCCCTTTTCGCGATCTGCCGCCGGAGCACCGCCAGTGGGTGCTGGAGGGCGATCCGGAATGGAAGAGCTGGGAATCCTCCTGGCCGCGGCGCTGGTACGGCGTGCGCCACTTCTTCGACTGGCTGGAGACCAAGGCCTACAAGATGCACATCCGGGTGCTGCTGTCGCGCTACCGCAGCTACACCGAATGCCCCGCCTGCCACGGCGCCCGGCTGAAGCCGGAAGCCCTGCTGTGGCGCCTGCCGGTGCCCGGCGGCGAAGGCGGCCGCGGCCTCGCCGTCCATGAACTGTTCGGCCTGCCGGTGGACAGGGTGCGTACCGCGGTGGCGGCGCTGGCGCTGCCGGAAGCCGGCGCCGACGAGGCTACCGAGCTGGTGCTGGGCGAAATCCGCAGCCGCATCGACTACCTCGCCGATGTCGGCCTCGGCTACCTCACGCTGGACCGCCAGTCGCGCACCCTGTCCGGCGGCGAAGTGCAGCGCATCAACCTCACCACCGCGCTCGGCACCTCGCTGGTGAACACCTTGTTCGTGCTCGACGAACCGTCCATCGGCCTGCATCCGCGCGACATCGGCCGCATCCTCGGCGTGATGACCCGGCTGCGCGACGCCGGCAACACCCTGGTGGTGGTGGAGCACGACCCGCAACTGATGGTGGCCGCCGATGAACTGCTGGAGATCGGCCCCGGCCCCGGCGAGCGTGGCGGCAACATCGTCGCCCGCGGCACACCGGCGGAAATCGCCGCCGATCCCGCCTCGGTCACCGGCCCCTGGCTGGCCGGGCGCAAGAAGATAGACGTCTCCCGCCCGCCGCGGCCGGTGGCGGACGACACCCCGCGGCTGATCCTGGCCGGCGCCTCGGAGCACAACCTCAAGGCGCTCACCGTCGCCTTCCCGCTGCAGCGCCTGGTCTGCCTCACCGGTGTATCCGGCTCCGGCAAATCCACCCTGATACAGGACGTGCTCTACCCGGCGCTGGCCAAGCACTTCGGCGAAGGCGCCGAAGCGCCGGGCGCCTTCGAGCGGCTGGAAGGCGCGGATAAGCTGCGCGGCGTGGTCATGGTGGACCAGTCGCCCATCGGCAAGAGCTCCCGCTCCAACCCGGTGAGCTACGTCGGCGCCTGGGACCCCATCCGCAACCTGTTCGCCGGCTTGGCCGAGGCCAAGGAGCGCGGCTACACCCCCGGCACCTTCAGCTTCAACTCCGGCGACGGCCGCTGCCCCACCTGCACCGGCTCAGGCTTCGAGCATGTGGAGATGCAGTTCCTGTCCGACGTCTGGCTGCGCTGCCCGGACTGCGAAGGCAAGCGCTACCGGCCGGAAGTGCTGGAGCTGCAATGGCGCGAGCGCTCGGTGGCCGAGGTGCTGGAGATGACGGTGCGCGAGGCGCTGGATTTCTTCGCCGACCAGCCCAAGGTGCTGGCCGCGCTGGCGCCGCTGGCGGACGTTGGCCTGGACTATCTGCGCCTGGGCCAGCCGGTGCCCACGCTGTCCGGCGGCGAGGCCCAGCGCCTCAAGCTCGCCGGCCATCTCGCCGAAGCGGCGCAGAAGAAGGGCAAGAAGAGCAGTGGCAAGGAAGCGCAAGGCGGCCTGCTGTTCCTGTTCGATGAACCCACCACCGGCCTGCACTTCGAGGACGTCGCCACCCTGCTGGGCGCTTTCGGCAAGCTGCTGGAGGCGGGCAACTCGCTGATCGTCATCGAGCACAACCTCGACGTGATCGCCGCCGCCGACTGGATCATCGACCTCGGCCCCGAGGGCGGCGACGCCGGCGGCGGCATCGTGGTGGATGGTCCGCCGGAGGTGGTGCGGGAGCACAAGACCTCCCACACCGGCGCCGCGCTACGCGACTACGCCGCCGAGCTCGCCCGCACCCGGCGCAAGGCCCTGCCCAAGGCGGCGGAAAAGCGCGCCAGCTACCGGCCGGTGGCGGCGCCGGCGATCGAGATCCGTCATGCCCGCGAGCACAACCTCAAGAACGTCTCGCTGCAGATCCCGCGCGACAAGTTCACCGTGATCACCGGCCTGTCCGGCTCCGGCAAGTCCACCCTGGCCTTCGACATCGTCTTCGGCGAGGGCCAGCGCCGCTACCTGGAGTCGCTCAACGCCTACGCCCGCCAGTTCGTGCAGCCGGCCAGCCGGCCGGATGTGGACGGCCTGTTCGGCATTCCGCCCACGGTGGCCATCGAACAGCGCACCAGCCGTGGCGGGCGCAAGAGCACGGTGGCCACGCTCACCGAAATCCATCCCTTCCTGCGCCTGCTCTACGTCAAGCTCGGCACCCAGTACTGCCCTACCTGCGACGTGCCGGTGACGCCGCAGAGCTTCGAAGCCATCGTCGCCCAGCTGATGCGCGACTACCGTGGCCAGTCCATCGAACTGCTGGCGCCGCTGGTGGTGAACCGCAAGGGCCTGTACACCGACCTCGCCAAGTGGGCACGCGGCAAGGGCTACGAGCAGCTGCGGGTGGATGGCGAATACCTGCCCACCGCCAAGTGGCCGCGGCTGGACCGCTACAAGGAACACAACATCGAGCTGCCGGTGGGCATGGTCAAGCTCGCCGCCAACAAGGAAGCCCTGCTGCGCGAGCGGGTGCATGAGGCGCTGGAGCACGGCAAGGGCGTGCTCAAGGTGGTGGAACTGGGCAAGCTGGGCGCCGCGCCGGTCACCTTTTCCACCCAGCGCGCCTGCCCCAGCTGCGGCACCGGCTTTCCCGAGCCGGACCCGCGGCTGTTCTCCTACAACGCCAAGCACGGCTGGTGCCCCAGCTGCTACGGCACCGGCCTGAAAGTAGCCGGCAAGGTGGAAGATCCGGACGCGCTGGACCTCGGCGATGCCGAGGAAACCGTGCACGGCAACGAAGCCTGCCCCGCCTGCCACGGCGCGCGGCTGAATCCGGTGGCGCGCGCGGTGCGCTTCCGCGACCAGGGCCTGCACCAGCTCGCCGAACTGCCGGTGGACAGGGCCGCCGGCTTCTTCGCCGCGCTGGAGCTGGCGCCGCGCGAGGCCGACATTGCCCGAGACCTGGTCAGCGAAATCCGCGGCCGGCTGGATTTCCTCCAGCACGTCGGCCTCGGCTACCTGGCGCTGGATCGCGCCGCGCCCACGCTGTCCGGCGGCGAGGCGCAGCGCATCCGCCTGGCGGCCCAGCTCGGCTCCAACCTGCGCGGGGTCTGCTACATCCTGGACGAACCCACCATAGGCTTGCATCCGCGCGACAACCGTTTGCTGCTGGACACCCTGGAAGTGCTGCGCGATCGCGGCAACACCCTGCTGGTGGTGGAGCACGACGAGGACACCATACGCCGCGCCGACCACGTCATCGACCTCGGCCCCGGCGCCGGCGTGCGCGGCGGCCGGGTGGTGGCCGAAGGCACGCTGCCGGCGCTGATCGCCGCGCCGGAATCCGCCACTGGTGCCTGCTTCCGCGCGCCGCTGCAGCATCCGCTGCGGCCGCGCCGCGCGGTGGCGGCGCGCCATCCCGCCATCCAGGTGCGCGGCGCCAACCTGCACAACCTGCGCAATGTCGATGCGAAAGTGCCGCTGGCCCGCCTCACCGTGGTCACCGGCGTTTCCGGCTCGGGCAAATCCTCGCTGGCGCGGGACGTCATCCACGCCAACCTGCGCGCCCTGCTCGGCGATCCGGAAGCGGTGCGCGCCCGCCGCCGCGGCAAGGCGCAGCCGGAGGAAAGCAATCACACCCTGGTCGGCTGCCGCGCCATCGACGGCTGGCAGCAGGTCGGCCGCGTGCTGGAGGTGGACCAGACCCCCATCGGCAAGACGCCGCGCTCCTGCCCGGCCACCTACGTCGGTTTCTGGGACGCCATCCGCAAACTCTTCGCCGATACTTTCGACGCCCGCACGCGTGGCTGGAACGCCTCGCGCTTCTCCTTCAACACCGGCGCCGGTCGCTGCCCGGTGTGCGACGGCGCCGGCCAGACCACGGTGGAGATGAACTTCCTGCCGGATGTGAAGACGCCCTGCGAAGCCTGCGGCGGCGCCCGCTTCAACCCGGAGACGCTGTCGGTGCGCTGGCGCGAGAAGACGGTGGCCGAGGTGCTGGCGATGCCGGTGGACGAGGCAGTGGGCTTCTTCGCCGCCCATCCCGCGGTGGCGCATCCGCTGCAGCTGCTGCAGGACGTCGGCCTCGGCTACCTCACGCTGGGCCAGCCCAGCCCGACGCTGTCCGGCGGCGAGGCCCAACGCATCAAGCTGGTCACCGAGCTGGCCAAGGTGCGCAAGCGCGCCGGCGATCCGGTGGATACCGGCGGCGAACCGCTGCCGGCGGACAAGCACACGCTCTACGTGCTGGACGAGCCGACGGTGGGTTTGCACATGGCGGACGTGGACAAGTTGATCCGGGTGCTGCACCGCCTGGCGGACGCCGGCCACACCGTGCTCGTCATCGAGCACGACCTGGACGTGATGGCGGAGGCCGACTGGCTGATCGACCTCGGCCCGGAAGGCGGCGAGGGCGGCGGCGAGATCGTTGCCGAAGGGCCGCCGGAAGTGGCGATGGCGCAGCAGCGCTCCCACACCGGCCGCCACCTGGTGGAATTCCTCGCCAGCCGGCAGGGCGTGGCGGCCCCGCCTGCCAGCGGTAGCTGACGGAGGCGATCACGCCGCGTTTTTCGTCGCCATGGCGGCAGGCGTTGGCACAGTAGAGGTAGCGCTGGTTGAAATGTAAGCGGCGCTAAGGGCCAGCTTAGAAGCGTAGGTCTTTATTTCCAGTTCCAGGCCGGCACTGCGCTCCTTGCTGGTCCGCCGAGGGCCGTGCGGCCTGGAATGCTGCTCGGTCCGTTGTGCTGGAACCAGCGGTAGCGATGTGTCCGCAGCTGCGGAAAACCCTGTGGACAAGGGGTGCCCGCTGTTGCATCTTGCGGTCGCCAGGCCGGCTGTATTTGCTGCGGCGCGGAAACCAATCCAGGCTTGTCCGGTCCGTGCAGTCGTCCGTTTTTCAACCAGGATCATTCCGAATGAACAAAAAGCTGATCCGGGTATGGGATCTTCCCACCCGGCTGTTCCACTGGCTGCTGCTGGCACTGGTGGTCGGTGCCTTCGTCACCGGCCTGCTCGGCGGCAACCTCATCGTCTGGCATGGCCGCCTCGGCATTGCCATTACCGGCCTGCTGGCTTTCCGCCTGGTGTGGGGCGTGGCCGGTTCCACCTACGCCCGCTTTGCCACCTTCGTGCCCGGTCCGGCCCGCATTTCTGCCTATCTGCGCGGCCAATGGCAGGGTGTAGGTCACAACCCGCTGGGGGCGCTGTCGGTGCTGGCGCTGCTGTTGGTGTTGCTGTTCCAGGTGGTCAGCGGCCTGCTGTCCAACGACGACATCGCCTTTACCGCGCCGCTGTATTCGCTGGTTTCCAAGGACACCAGCGACTGGCTTACCGGCCTGCACCGCCAGAACATGTGGGTGATCGTTGCACTGGTGGTGGTGCATGTGGCAGCCATCCTGTTCTACGCCCGGGTGAAGAAGGACAACCTGGTGAAACCCATGATCACCGGGGTGAAGGAAGTGAGCGAAGGCGCGGCACGCCCGGCCAGTGGCGGCGGCGCGCTCGCCTTCATGGTGGCGGCCGCGGTGGCCGGCTGTGTCGCCTGGGCGAGTGCCGGCGGGCTGCTGGCACCGTCCCCTCCGCCCCCGCCGGCGCAGGAAGCGCCGGCCTGGTAAGGCCAGGTTGCGGAAAGAGAAACGCCCCGGATGACCGGGGCGTTTCTCTATTCATGCCGGCACCGCTTCGTGCGGTCCGGCACAGCGGCCGGACGTCCGCCGGTGCACCCTATCGGGTGGGTGGCGGAGCTTGCCCGGCCAGCGCTCAGTCGGCGCGGAACTTGTCGTGACAGGCTTTGCAGTTCTTGCCGACTTCGCCGAAGGCAGCCTGCACCGCGGCCTTGTCGCCAGTGGCGGCGGCAGAAGCGAGCTTGGTGGTGGCGGCGTTGAAGTCGGTGGCGATGCGGCCGACTTCCTGCATGTTCTGGAACAGTTCCGGCTTCGCGCGGGTCTTCTGGTCACCGACGTCCTTCTCGGTACCCGGGCCATACAGCGCGCCCATGCCGGAGTTGGCGATGCCGGCAATGGCATTGGCGGCGGCGATCACCTGGTCCTTGTTGTAGGTGCCTTCCAGGTTGCTCTTGATCTTGCCCATGTTCCAGCTCATGAAGCTGTAACCCGCCTTGCGGTACTTGATCTGGTCTTCGGGCTTGGCCTGGGCGGAAGCGGTGGCGGCGAAGCTGAAGGCGGCGATGCCGAAAGCGGCGAGGGCGATGCTTTTTTTCATATGTTCCTCGTGGGACGTGGTTGATGAAAGCGTATGACAAGGGCGATGAGCCCCGGACGGGCTAGACAGCCGGGGCCCTCAAAAGGTTCGGCTGCGATCTGCCCGGATGTTGCATTGCAGTGATGGATGATGGGTGTGTGCTGAAGAAACCCGAAATGGGTATCTGAGCGAGGTTGCGGATAGGGATGGATTTAAGCTCTTCGTCGTATGGTCGTAGACAGCCATAAGAAAGACAACAACGCAGCAAGGCAACAGGGTGGCAGAGGAGGCAGGGAGAATATGAATATGCGTCGCCTGGCAGATACGCCGATCTGGGTAAGACTCACGGGTGCCATCTGGCTGATGCTGGTGGTGGCCTGGGGCAGCATGATCGCATGGGAGACCCGGGTGAACCGGGATATTGCCATCGAGCAGGCAAAGGATTTTGCCGCCACCGTCAATGAAATGACCATGGCCGGGCTGACCGGCATGATGATCACCGGCACGGTGGCGCAGCGCGATGTCTTCCTCGATCAGATCAAGGAACTCTCTGCGGTGCGCGACCTGAAGGTCATCCGCGGCGAGCAGGTGAGCAAACTGTTCGGCCCCGGCACCGCCGGCGAGGTCACGCTCGATGCGGTGGAGCGCGAGGTGATGGGCGGTGGCGCGCCGGTGATGCGCGTCGAGGGGGATGGCCACCTGCGCGTCGTCATTCCCGCGCTGGCATCGCGCAACTATCTCGGCAAGGACTGCGTGATGTGCCACCAGGTCACGGAAGGCACGCCGCTGGGGGCGGTGAGCATGCGCATCTCGCTGGACCAGGTGAACAGCGCGGTGAATGACTTCCGCAACAAGAGCATCCTGTTCGCGCTGCTGGTGTCCGTCCCGCTGCTGGGCTTCGTCTATCTCTTCATCCGCCGTTTCGTCAGCCGGCCGCTTGCACACCTGGGTGACAGCCTGGGCGAGATCGCCCAGGGCGGTGGCGACCTGACCCGCCGGCTGGAGATTGCCGGCGACGACGAGATCGGTCGCACCGCCGCCAGCTTCAACCGCATGCTCGCCACCATCGCCGAGCTGGTGCGCCAGGTCGGCAGTTCGGCCTCGGCGGTCACCGTCTCGGCGCGCAGCCTCGCCACCGGGGCGGGGCGGCTGGCGGAGAGCTCGCACCGGCAGAACGACAGTTCGGTGGAAGCCGCAGCGGCGGTGGATGCGCTCACCAGCAATATCGCCCATATCGCCGGCAGCGCAGAGGAAGTGCGCGAGCGTTCGCGCGACAGCCTTACCCGTTCCCGCGAAGGCCAGCAGACGCTGGCGCGGCTGATCGGCGAGGTCGGCGAGGTGGAAGAGGCGGTGAAGCAGATGGCGGAAGCCGCTGGCGCCTTCGTGCAATCCACCGCCTCCATCACCGACATGACGCGCGAGGTGCGGGAGATTGCCGAGCAGACCAATCTGTTGGCGCTCAACGCTGCCATCGAGGCTGCGCGGGCGGGCGAGCAGGGCCGCGGTTTCGCGGTGGTGGCCGATGAAGTGCGCAAGCTGGCGGAGAAGTCGGCGCGCTCGGCGGGCGAGATCGACGGAATCACCCAGGACATCACCCGGCAGTCGGCCTCGGTACAGGAATCCATCGCCCGCGGGCTGGAGCACCTGGCGTCCAGCCGGGAGGCGGCGGATACGGTGTCCGAGGTGTTCGACGCGGCGAATACCTCGGTTGGCGAAGTCGGCGAGGGGCTGGACCGCATTGCCGGCGCCACCGGCGAGCAGCGCCGTTCCAGCGAGAAAGTCACTGGCAGCATCGACGAGATCGCCCACATGGCGAGCGACAACAACCGCGCCATCGAGCAGACGGTGGAAGCGGCGCAGGAACTGGAGCGGCTGGCCGCCAGCCTGCAGGAATCGGTGTCGCGCTTCCGGGTTTGATCTGCTGGCGGGGCAGCGGCGCTCGGGCCGGCTGCCCCGTGCTGGCCTCAGCCAGCGGCGCCTGCCTTAGTCCAGGCGCACCGGCACGAAGATGCGGGCGCCGCCGCGCTGGATCAGCAGCGCGAAGCGGTTGCCCACCCGTTCCAGCTGCTGGCGCAGTTGCTCCATCGTCACCACCGGCTGGTTGTTCAGCGACAGGATGATGTCGCCGCGCTGGAGGCCGGCGCGGGCGGCCGGTCCGCTGACGTTCTCCACCAACAGCCCACCGCCGATGCCGAGCTGGCTCGCTTCCTGGCCGCTCAGCGGGCGGGCGCTGAGGCCCAGCTTGCCGCCGGTGCTGTCGCCGCGGCCCGGCCGCTGGGCGGAGGCGCTGGCCTCCGGATTCAGTTCGTCCAGCGTGGCTGTCACTTCCCGGCGCTTGCCCTCGCGCCATACATCCAGGCGGATGCGGGTGCCGGGGCGCTTGTCGCCTATCACCCGCGGCAGGTCGGCGGAATCCTCCACCGTGGTGCCATCCACTGCCAGCACCACGTCGCCGGATCTGAGCCCGGCCTTTTCCGCCGCGCTGCCCGGGTCGACGCTGGCGATCAGTGCGCCGCGTGCGTCCGGCAGGCCGAAGGACTGCGCCAGTTCCTTGTTCACGCCCTGGATGGCGACGCCCAGCCGCCCGCGCTGAACCCGGCCATGGGCGATCAGCTGGTCCTTCACATTCATCGCCACGTCCATCGGAATGGCGAAGGAGATGCCCATGAAGCCGCCGGAGCGGGAGTAGATCTGCGAGTTGATGCCGACTACTTCACCGTTGAGGTTGAACAGCGGCCCGCCGGAGTTGCCGGGGTTGATGGCGACGTCGGTCTGCAGGAAAGGCACGTAGTTCTCGTCCGGCAGGCGGCGGGCCTTGGCCGAGATGATGCCGGCGGTAACGGTGTGGTCGAAGCCGAATGGCGAGCCGACCGCGATCACCCATTCGCCGACGCGGGCACGCTCGGCATCGCCGATGCGTACCGTGGGCAGGTTGTCCGCCTCGATCTTGATCACCGCGATGTCGGTGCGCTTGTCGGTGCCGATGACCTTGGCCTTGAACTCGCGCTTGTCGATCAGGGTGACGGTGACTTCTGCGCTTTCCTCGCCCACCACATGAGCGTTGGTCAGCACATAGCCGTCCTTGCTGACGATGAAGCCGGAGCCGATGCCGCGGCTGATGCGCGGCGATCCGCCCGGCGCGCCCGGCGCGCCGGGCATGCCCGGCACCGGCACGCCGAAGCGGCGCAGGAAGTCGTAGAAGGGATCGTTGGCGAAGGGATTGTCTGGATCGGCCTGGCCCTGCGCTTGCTGCTGCACGACGCTGATGTTCACCACCGCCGGGCCGACCTGTTCCACCAGGTCGCCGAAGTCCGGCAAGCCGAAACGGCTGGGGTTGGCCGCCGGCGAATTGGTAGCGGGGCCAGTCTGAGCCTGGACCTGGGCCAGCACCGGCGCGGCCGGCAGGCCACCGAAAGCGAGGGTGAAAGCAGTGGCGAGTACGAGTTTTTTCATCGGCTTGAACTCCCTGGAGCGATTTCCTGTTCTTGCGTCAGCGGTGGACGCCGTCATGTGCGGGGTGTTCCCGCTGCGCGCGGGCAGCAGCCCTGCCCATCCTGGGCCTTGCGCTCCCGGTCCGCGGCTGTGCGGGGTAACATCGGCCCTCTCCGGTACCGAGGACCTGCCACGGCAGGACGCTAGTTTATGACGCTTACCGATCTACGTTATCTCGTCGCCCTGGCGCACGAACGCCACTTCGGCCGGGCGGCTGAGAAATGCCACGTCAGCCAGCCCACCTTGTCGGTGGCGATCAAGAAGGTGGAGGACGAACTGGGCATACAGCTGTTCGAGCGCAGCGCCGCCGAGGTCAAGATCACCGAGACGGGTCGCCGCATCGTCGCCCAGGCGGAAAAGGTGCTGATGGAGGCCGGCCAGATCCAGGAGATCGCCGCCGCAGGCAAGGATCCGCTGGCGGGGCCGCTGCGCGTCGGCGTCATCTACACCATCGGGCCCTACCTGCTGCCGCGGCTGATTCCGCGGGTGCATCAGCTGGCGCCGCGCATGCCGCTGATCATCCAGGAGAACTACACCACCCGGCTGGCGGAGGCGCTCAAGCGCGGCGAGCTGGATGTCATCATCATCAGCCTGCCCTTCGAGGAAGCCGGCATCGTTGCCCAGCCGGTGTACGACGAACCCTTCCGGGTGCTCATCCCGGCCGAGCATCCGTGGAAGAACAGCGAGAGCATCGATCCCGACCAGCTCGCCAACGACCAGTTGTTGCTGCTGGGCGCCGGCAACTGCTTCCGCGACCAGGTGCTGGAAGTCTGTCCGCACTGCCGCAACGTCGGCGGCCTGCAGCGCACGCTGGAAGGCAGTTCGCTGGAGACCATACGCCACATGGTCGCCACCGGCCTCGGCGTCACCGTGTTGCCCAGCTCCGCCGCCGACGAGATGACGCTACAGAACCAGCTGGTGGCGGTACGTCCCTTTGCCGAGCCGCAGCCGGTGCGCCGGGTAGCGCTGGCCTGGCGGGTGACCTACCCGCGCAGCGGCGCGATCGACATCCTGCGCACTGCTATCCTGGAAAGCGAACTGCCCGGCGTACGCCCGCTGGGCCGGGCACCGCTTACCGAGGCCGCTTGAGCAGGCGGCGGCGCGATAGGTAAACCCGATGAGGGGAATTCCGAGGATCAATTAGCACTATCGAGGGCAGGGGAATAGGATTCATCCATCGGCTGTTGCAAGGCCATCCGTTCGACAGACAAGGAGAAATACCATGGACATCGACATCGGCATCAACAAGGAAGAAAGGGCCAAGATCGCGGACGGCCTTTCCCGGCTGCTTGCGGATACCTACACCCTCTACCTCACCACCCACAACTTCCACTGGAACGTCACCGGCCCGATGTTCAACACGCTGCACCTGATGTTCGAGCAGCAGTACAACGAGCTGGCGTTGGCAGTGGATCTGGTGGCGGAACGCATCCGCGCCCTGGGTTTCCCGGCGCCGGGCACCTACAAGCAGTTCCAGCAACTGGCCAGCATCGGCGAGCCGGATGGCGTGCCGGCGGCGAACGACATGATCCGCATCCTGGTGCAGGGTCAGGAGGCAGTGGTCAGAACCGCCCGCAGCATCCTGCCACTGACGGACAAGAACAGCGACGAGCCGACCACCGACCTGCTCACCCAGCGCATGCAAGTGCACGAGAAGAACGCCTGGATGCTGCGCAGCCTGCTGGAGGGATGAGCGATCGCCAGCCGCGGCCGGCGCCGCGAGCAGAAAAACGAACGGGCCCGAAAGGGCCCGTTGTCTTTTGCTGTCTTGGTAGTACTCAGGCGGATTTGCTGGCGCGCTTGCGTGGGGCCGGCTTGGCCTCCGCTGCTTCGCCGCTCTTCTCGGCCTTGCCGGCACCTGCCTTGGCGGGGGTCGCCTTGGGCGCGCGGGGTTCGAACTCGAAGCCGACCTTGCCATCCTTCCCCCGCACCAGGAAGGCGGAGAACTTGCGTCGGGTACGGGCGGAAACGAAGCCCTTCAGCAGATCCGTCTTGCCCTCGGCCAGCAGCTTGCTCATCTGGTCCCGGTCTATGGGCTGCTGCAGGATGATCTTGCCGGAGCGGAAGTCGCAGCTCTTGCCCGGGCCCACCGACTTCTCGCAGACGTAGGCCAGGCCGTGTTCGTATACTGCGCTGCTGCACTTGGGGCAGGGCCCGAGGGATTGCTGATCGGAGAAATCGACCGCCTCGGCGCCTTCCTCGCCTTCCTTCGGCTGGCCGAAATCGAACTCCGGCTGCTTGTCGTCGTTGAGCTTGATCTCGGCATTGAACAGCCGGCCCATCTTATTGCGGAAGCCGAGCAGCGGGCCGACCTTGCCTTCGCGCAGCAGGGTCTCGATCTCCGGGATCTCGAACTGGCGGCCGGCGACGATCTTCCAGGTGCTCCAGTCGCAGGACTGGCAGGCGAACTTCTTATAGTTCTCCTTCACCGTGCCGCCGCACTTGGGGCAAGGCGTCTGCAGGGCGACGAATTCGCCCGGCACGGTGTCGGATTCGTAGCGCTTGGCGCGCTCCACCACCTCACGCGCCATTTCGGCGATCTCGCCCATGAAGGCTTCGCGCGACAGCTCGCCGCGCTCCATGCGCGACAGCTTGTACTCCCAGCCGCCGGTGAGCTCCGGCGAAGTCAGTGCATTGACGCCCAGGCCCTTCAGCAGCGTGATCAGCGAAAAGGCCTTGGCGCTGGGGATCAGCTCGCGGCCTTCGCGGTGGATGTACTGCTCGGCGATCAGGCCTTCGATGATCTGCGCGCGGGTGGCTGGTGTGCCGAGGCCGCGCTCGGCCATGGCGGCACGCAGTTCCTCGTCGTCCACCATCTTGCCGGCGCCTTCCATGGCCGACAGCAGCGTGGCTTCGTTGAAGCGCGCCGGCGGCTTGGTCTGCAGCGACTTGAGCAGGATGTCCTCGGTGGCGACGGTTTCGTTCGGCTGCACCGGCACCAGCTGCGGGCCGCCGCCCTCCTTGTCGTCCTTCTCGTTCGCCGCTTCCTTGCCGTAAACGGCCAGCCAGCCGGCATTCACCAGCACCTTGCCTTCGGTTTTGAAGGCTTCGCCTTCGACGCGGGTGATGCGGGTGGTGATCTGGTACTCGGCGGCCGGATAGAACACCGCCAAGAAGCGCCGGGTGACGAGATCGTAGATCTTCTGCTCGGCTTCCGACAGGCTCTTGGGCAGCGTGCCGGTGGGAATGATGGCGAAGTGGTCGGAGATCTTGGCGTTGTTGAAGATGCGCTTGTTCGGTCGCACCCAGCCTTGCTTGGCGATCTCATTGGCGAAGGGCGCGTACTCGTCCGGCAGGCCGCGCATCACGTCCTTCACCGTGCCGAGGTAGTCCTCGGGCAGCGCGCGGGCATCGGTACGCGGGTAGGTGAGTACCTTGTGCTTTTCGTAGAGCGCCTGGGCCAACTGCAGGGTGACGCGGGCGGAGAAGCCGAAGCGGCCATTGGCTTCGCGCTGCAGGCTGGTGAGGTCGAACAGCAGCGGCGACAGCTGCGTGGAAGGCTTGGACTCCTCGCTGACCTTGCCCGGCTTGCCCTCGCACTTGGCGCGGATGGTTTCCGCCTTGGCCTTGTCCCACAGGCGGTGAGCGTTGGCGTGCTCGTCGCCTTCCGGTTTCTTGAACTGCTCGTCGAACCAGCGGCCGGCGTACTCGCCCGCCTGGCAGCCGAAGCTGGCTTCCAGCTCCCAGTAGTCGCGCGGCTTGAACTTGCGGATCTTGTCCTCGCGCTCGACCACGATGGCCAGCGTGGGTGTCTGCACGCGGCCGACGGTGGTGAGGTGGAAACCGCCCGTCTTGGAGTTGAACGCGGTCATCGCCCGTGTGCCATTGATGCCGATCAGCCAGTCGGATTCGGCACGGCAGACGGCGGCGTTGCGCAGGCCTTCCACGTCCCGCGCGGTCCGCAGGTGGGCGAAGCCGTCGCGGATCGCGGTGGCAGTCATCGACTGCAGCCACAGCCGCTGCACCGGCTTGCTGGTGCCGGCGTGCTGGACGATGAAGTTGAAGATCAGCTCGCCTTCGCGCCCCGCGTCACAGGCGTTGATCAGGCCGGTGACGTCCTTGCGCTTGATCAGCCGCGTCAGCAACTTCAGGCGGTCGTCGGTCTTCTCGATCGGCTTCAGGGCGAAGTGCGGCGGGATGACCGGCAGGTGGGCGAAGGTCCATTTGCCCCGCTTGACCTCGTATTCCTCGGGCACGGCCAGCTCGAGAAGGTGGCCCACGGCGGACGACAACACATAGTCGTCGGACTCGTAGTAGTCCTTCTCCTTGGTGAAGCCGCCCAGCGCACGGGCGATGTCCTGCGCAACGGAAGGCTTTTCCGCGATGATCAGTTGCTTGCTCATGCCTGTTGGGCGGGGGCAGGAAGCCGTTGCCGGCCGTGGCCCCGGAGGTTATGAAGCGGCGGATGATAAAGAGGCGTCTGCCCGACGTGCAAGCCGGACAGTTAGGCGGTAAGGCTCAGTGCAGGACCGGGCCTTGTTCCTCGTCCTCGCTGGAGAGCAGCTCGTCTACGATCAGGCTGTCCATGGGCTGTTCCTGTTGCCACAGCACCATCAGCACGATGACCTTGAGCCGGTTCAGGTTGATGCTGAGCTTGTCGAGCGCCATGGCCCGCTCGATGATCATCTCGCGGCTGAGGGCGTCGAGCACGCCGGCGCTTTCGAGAAAGGCCAGGAAGCCACGACATTCGGGATTCAGCCTGGCGGTTTCCTCTTCGGCGTAGAGACGGATCGCGCCGGCAGAGGGCGCGACACAGGGAAGCGCGGTTTCCGCCACCCGGCGCAAGCCGGACAGCCATTCCAGCGCTTCGGTAATTTCTTCGTCCTCGAAGCCCGCCGCCGACAGTTTGCGGGCAAGTTGCTCCGACTCGGGGCAGGCATCGGCGTGGATGTAGCTTTCGAAGAGGTATACAAGAATGTCGAACAAGGTCACCTCCCGGAATCGCCGCGGCGGGTCTCGACGACCCCGCGCGTTGTTGCCTGATCCGCCTGGCATGGCCGCGGAGGCGGCAGCTTACAGGCGCTGGAACCGGTTGCCCGGCAGGCGGGCGATGCGTCCATCCAGTTCCATGGCAAGGAGCATGGCGTAGAGCGCATCCACCGTCAAGCCGCAGCGGAGCGCCAATGTGTCGATGTCCACGGGGTCGTGACCGAGGGCGGAGAGCAGCTTTTTGCTGGCTTCGTCGCCGTCACCGTCGTCGGCAGGTCGGGTCGGGTTCGCGGCGGCCGGGGCTGAGGTCGGGCGTGGCAGCTCGAGCCGGGGGCGCAGTTCTTCCAGGATGTCCTCGGCGGTCTCCACCAGTTTGGCGCCGTCGCGGATCAGGCGGTGACAGCCGCGGGACAGCGGTGAATGGATGGAGCCGGGAATGGCGAATACTTCCAGGCCGCACTCGGTCGCCAGCCGGGCGGTTATCAACGAGCCGCTGCCGACGGCCGCCTCCACCACCAGCACGCCGAGCGAGAGGCCGGCGATGAGCCGGTTGCGGCGGGGAAAGTGGTGGCGCTGGGCGGCGCTGCCCAGAGGGAACTCGCTGAGGATGAGGCCGCGCGCCGCGATTTCCCGCGCCAGCGAGGCATTCCTGGCCGGGTAGATGCGATCCGCCCCTGTGCCGATCACCGCGATGGTGGCTGCGGCTTCGTCCGCCAGCGCACCGCGGTGGGCGGCGGCATCGATGCCCAGCGCAAGTCCGCTGACGATGGTGAGCCCGGCCGAGCACAGGTGGCGGGCGAAGGCATGGGCGTTTTCCTCGCCTTGCGGCGTGGCCGAACGGGCACCGACGATCGCCAGGGCGGGCCGGTCGAGAAGATCCGCGTTGCCCTTGGCGTACAGCAGCGCGGGGGGATCGGCGATATCCAGCAGCGCCTTGGGATAGGCGGCGTCCGCCAGGGTCAGGATATGGTTGCCGTCTTCGCTGGCCCAGGCGAGGGCGGTATCGATGGCGGCCTGGTCGGGCTGGGCCGACAACAAGTCGGCTGCCTCGTTGCCGACGACGCCGGCAAGACTGCTGCGGCTGGCATCGAAGATCTGTCGGGGCAGGCCGAAGGCGGAGAGCAGCTTGCGCTGCTGTGCCGGCCCTAGGCCGGGCACCAGCGTCAGCCGCAGCCAGGCGGCGAGATCGCTGAGGTCGGTGTCTGCGGTCAATGGATCAGGGTTTGCGGACGCGGTCGCCGAGGGTGACCGGACCATCCGACTCCATCACCAGCGCGTAGGCGATGTGGTCGAAGACGCGGAACACCACCGCCAGGCCGTAGCGCTTCTCCGGTAGCACATAGATCTCGCGGGAACCGTTTTCGGTGTAATCCGCGGTGCCGCGGTCGCGATACAGCGCCAGCACATGGCCGCGCTCCAGGCCTTCCTTGGCGCCGATATCCAGCGCGACGACGTTGAGGCTGCCGGTCTCCGCAACGCCGCGGTGGATGGAGACCAGTTGGCCGTTCACTTCTTGCTCCGGCGCATGCGGCGCATAGGAGAACACGGTCGGCCGTTCGCTCGGCAGCATCAGATCGCCGACGCCGATCTCCTCGTTGGCGTTGATGATCTCCAGCGTGGTCGGGTTGCCGCGCTCGCTCACCCGCGCTGAGCCGAGATGGACGACTTCGTAGCCGATGATTTCCCGCGTGCCCGGGCGCTCCAGCGGACGGGCAGGGCGGTAGATCTGCCACACGTCCACGCCGTCGCGCACGTTCTTGGCGAATACCGTGTCGCCTGCGCCCATATAGACCCGGCTGGTTTCGGTGGCGACGATGGTGGCGGAGCCCTCCACCCGCGCCTGATCGACCACCAGCGGCTGGACGAGGAAGGGGTCGATGACATGCAGCGGAATACTGGGCACGGCCTGGCCGAGCGCTTCGCTATAGACCTGGGGAAAGAGCTTTTCGTCCTGGGTGCCGCCGACACGCCGGCCGACGGTGAGCCAGGGGCCGCTGCGGTCCAGCATGATGATCTGGCCGGGGTAGATCAGGTGCGGGTTGCGCACCTGGTCGCGGTTCAGACGCCAGACTTCCGGCCAGCGCCACGGCTGCTTGAGGAAGCGGCCCGAGATGCCCCACAGCGTATCGCCGCGGACCACCGTGTAGGTGTCGGGCGCATCATCCGCCAGCGCTACGCCCTGTGCCGCCGCCGGGCCGCTCAACAGGCCTGCGATGCAGAGGACGAGAGGGAATATAATTCGGATCATTGCTCGCTTCCGGTAGGTACGGGCGGCGGCCCGCTCGGAACGCCCTCTGTTCCGCCGGGTCCACGACTTCTGTTCGCGGTGTGTGCGGTCGGCGCAGGCCGTCTCAGCACGTAGGCATGCATGTCAAACCGCTTGAAATTCTGCACGTAATGGCTTAACCCGGCAAGCATTTATGGCTCTGTTACCCATCCTCCGATATCCCGATTCCCGCCTTCACACCGTGGCCCGCCCGGTGACCGAGGTGGATGACTCCATCCGCCGTCTGGTCCAGGACATGGCGGAGACGATGTATGAAGCGCCGGGCATTGGCCTGGCCGCCACGCAGGTCGATGTTCACCGCAGGGTGGTGGTGATCGACGTGAGCGAGGACAAGAGCGGCCTGATCGCCTTCATCAACCCGGAGATCCTCGAGCGTTCCGGCGAGCAGGTGTGCGAAGAGGGTTGTCTGTCGGTGCCGGGCGTGTACGAGAAGGTGACCCGCGCCGAGCGGGTGAAGGTGAAGGCGCTCAACGACAAGGGCGAGACCTTCGAACTAGAGGCCGAGGGCTTGCTCGCGGTGTGCATCCAGCACGAGATCGATCACCTGGATGGCAAGGTCTTCGTCGAATACCTGTCTCCCCTCAAGCTCGGCCGCATCAAGACCAGGCTTGCGAAGAAGGCACGCATCACCGCCTGAAGCGCTTCCTCCCGGCAGCCGGCCCCAGGTTGGCTGCGTTCTTCTCCAGGCTTTGAACTCCATGAATCGCCCTCTTCGCGTCGCCTTCGCGGGCACGCCCGAATTCGCCGCCTGCGCGCTGGATGCGATCGCCGCTGCCGGTTACGAGATCCCGCTGGTGCTGACGCAGCCCGATCGCCCTGCCGGCCGCGGCATGAAGCTGATGCCGAGCCCGGTGAAGCAACTCGCGCTCGACCGCGGCTTCCCGGTGGATCAGCCGGAGCGTCTGCGCACCGAGGAGCAGCGGGCGGCGCTTCTCGCCTGTGCCCCGGACGTGCTGGTAGTGGCCGCCTACGGCCTTATCCTGCCGAAGGCGGTGCTCGATCTGCCGCGCTATGGCTGCCTCAACATCCACGCTTCCCTGCTGCCCCGCTGGCGTGGTGCTGCGCCCATTCACCGTGCAATAGAGGCGGGCGATGCGGAGACCGGCATCACCATCATGCAGATGGACGAAGGCCTGGACACCGGCCCGATGCTGTTGCGCCGCCGGTTGCCCATCCTGCCGGACGACACCACCGGCAGCCTGCACGACCGCCTCGCCGCACTCGGCGCGGAGTCCATCCTCGAAGCCCTGGCTGCGCTGCCGGATGGCGGTCTGACGCCGGAACCGCAACCGGAGGCGGGCGTGACCTACGCCGCCAAGATCGGCCGCGCCGAATCCGCGCTGGACTGGAGCCGGCCGGCGGCCGAGCTGCAGTGCGCGATCCGCGCCTTCAATCCCTTTCCGGGCGCCGTCGGCTCGTTGCGGGACACGACGATCAAGATCTGGGCGGCCGAACAGGTGGCGGGAGGTGAGGCTGCCGGCGGCCAAGCCGGCACGGTGCTTGCCGCCGGCGAGGAGGGCATCATCGTCGCCTGCGGCAAGGGCGCGTTGCGCCTGCTGCAACTGCAGCGCCCCGGCAGCAAGCGCCTGCCGGCGGGGGAATTCCTGCGTGGTTTCAATGTCTCTGCCGGTGAGAGATTCGTGCCGCCCCCTGCTCAGGGCGATTGAAAGCGGCACCTTCGTCCCCATCTATTGCAGTGTCGGCGGCTTGCCGCCAAGCGCAGGACTCTAGGAGAGGAAACGCGAAATGTTCGGAAACTGGATCAAGACCTCCATCCTCATGGCCGGTATCGTCGCCCTGTTCGGCGTGGTCGGCGGGGTCATCGGCGGGCAGCAAGGCATGCTGCTGGCGCTGGTGTTCGGTGGGGCCATGAACCTTTGGGCCTATTGGTTCTCGGACAAGATGGTGCTGAAGATGTACCGCGCCCGCGAGGTGGACGAGACCACTTCGCCCTATCTGTACAACATGGTGAAGGGCCTCGCCGGCCGTGCCGGCCTGCCGATGCCCAAGGTGTACATCATCGACGAGGACCAGCCCAACGCCTTTGCCACCGGCCGCAACCCGGAGAACGCTGCAGTGGCCGCCACCACCGGCATCATGCGCATGCTCTCCGAGCGCGAGCTGCGCGGCGTGATGGCGCACGAGCTGGCGCACGTGAAGAACCGCGACATCCTGATCTCGACCATCTCCGCTACCGTGGCTGGCGCCATCTCCTCGCTGGCCCAGTTCGGCATGTTCTTTGGCGGGCGCGACGGCGAAAACCGCCCCAACCCCATCGTTGCCATCATCGTGATGATCATGGCGCCCATCGCCGGCATGCTGATCCAGATGGCCATCAGCCGTACCCGCGAGTTCGGTGCCGACCGTGGCGGTGCGGAGATTTCCGGCGATCCGGAAGCACTCGCCAGCGCGCTGGCGAAGATCGACGCCTACGCCCGCGGCATCCCGATGCACACCGCGGAGGCTCACCCCGAGACGGCGCAGATGATGATCATGAACCCGCTGTCCGGCGGCGGGCTGCGCGGCCTGTTTTCCACCCATCCTTCCACCGAAGAGCGAATCGCCAAGCTTCGTGCAATGGTGCACTGAGCACCACGCCGGAAGGAGTATTCTGCCGGGACATTCTGTCTGCACTGCGGACAGAATGTCCCGGTTTGCTTTCCGGTTCCGGCCGTATAACCCGCTTTCCGCCTGCACTAAAGGAGGAGGAACGGAACTTGCGGATAAAGCGGTTGGTTTTCAACACAACCACTACCCGAAGAGGGGGAATCATGCACGTCTCGAGGCGAGGCTTTTTCAAAGTCTGTGCCGCGGGCATGTCGGGATCCAGCCTGGTCGCAATGGGGTTCGCCCCGACTGCGGCGCTGGCGGAGGTCAGGCAGTTCAAGCTCGCGCACACTACCGAAACCCGTAACACCTGTCCGTACTGTTCCGTGGCCTGTGGCCTGCTGGTCTATTCGATCGGCGATGGCGCCAAGAACACCAAGGCGAAGGTCATCCACATCGAGGGCGACCCGGACCATCCGGTGAACCGCGGCACGCTGTGCCCCAAGGGTGCCGGCCTGCTGGATTTCGTCAGCAGCCCCGCCCGCCTTAAGTACCCGGAAGTGCGCGAAGCCGGCACCAACGAATGGAAGCGTATCTCGTGGGAAGAAGCCTATTCCCGCATCACGCGCCTGATGAAGGATGACCGCGACGCCAACTTCATCGAAAAGAACGCCGATGGCGTCACCGTCAATCGCTGGCTGAGCACCGGTTTCCTTGCCGCCTCCGCCTCCCCTAGCGAAGCTGGATACATTACGCACAAGGTTGTCCGCAACCTTGGCATGCTTGCATTCGACAACCAGGCACGTGTCTGACACGGCCCGACGGTAGCCAGTCTGGCTCCGACGTTTGGCCGTGGCGCGATGACCAACACCTGGTCGGACATCAAGAATGCCGACGTAGTGTTGATCATGGGCGGAAATGCCGCCGAAGCGCACCCGTGCGGGTTCAAGTGGGTCATTGAAGCGAAGAAGCTGAACAAGGCGAAGCTGGTCGTGGTCGATCCGCGCTTCACCCGCTCCGCTTCGGTTGCCGACTACTACGCCCCCATCCGTACCGGCACCGATATCGCCTTCCTCGGCGGTGTCATCAACTACCTGTTGACCAACGACAAGATTCAGCACGAGTACGTCAAGGCGTACACCGACTTCACGTTCCTGGTCGACGACAACTTCAGCTTCGAGAACGGGCTGTACTCCGGCTACAACGCCGAGAAGCGCAGCTACGACAAGTCCACCTGGCAATACCAGCGTGGCGCGGACGGCTACGTCCTCACCGATCCGACGCTGGAAAACCCGCGCTGCGTGTACCAGCTGATGAAGAAGCACTACAGCCGCTACACGCCGGATGTGGTGTCCAACATCTGCGGCACGCCGGAGAAGCAGTTCCTCAAGGTCTGCGAGTACATCGCCTCGACCTCGGGCACCGGCCGGGTGATGACCATCATGTACGCGCTGGGCTGGACGCAGCACTCGCAGGGCTCGCAGATCATCCGCACCGGGGCGATGGTGCAGCTGCTGCTGGGCAACATCGGCGTCAAGGGCGGCGGCATGAACGCGCTGCGCGGTCACTCCAACATCCAGGGTCTGACCGACCTGGGTCTGATGACCAACCTGCTGCCGGGCTATATGACGCTGCCGAGCGAGAAGGAGGCGGATTACCGCGCCTACATCGACAAGCGCGCGCCCAAACCCATGCGGCCGAACCAGATGTCGTACTGGCAGAACTACGAGAAGTTCCACGTCAGCCTGATGAAGGCCTGGTACGGCAAGGCCGCTACCGCCGACAACAACTGGTGTTACGACTGGCTGCCCAAGCTCGACAAGCCGCACGACGTGCTGCAGGTGTTCGAGGACATGTACCACGGCGAGGTCAATGGCTACTTCTGCCAGGGTTTCAACCCGCTGGCCGCGTTCCCGAACAAGCACAAGCTGAACACCGCGCTGGCCAAGCTGAAGTACCTGGTCATCATGGATCCGCTGGCGACCGAGACCTCCGAGTTCTGGAAGAACTACGGCGATCTCAACGACGTCGATACCGCCAGCATCCAGACCACGGTGTTCCGCCTGCCCACCACCTGCTTCGCCGAGGAAAGCGGTTCGCTGGTGAACTCCGCGCGCTGGCTGCAGTGGCACTGGAAGGGCGCCGAGCCCCCGGGCGAAGCCAAGCCGGACACCGAGATCATGGCCGGCCTGCACCTGCATCTGCGGGAGCTGTACAAGAAGGAAGGCGGTGCGTTCCCCGACCCCATCCTGAATCTCGACTGGCCGTACAAGATGCCGCACGAGCCTTCGTCCGAGGAACTGGCGAAGGAATTCAACGGCAAGGCACTGGAAGACCTGGCCGATCCGGCGGATCCGACCAAGATCATCCGCAAGGCCGGCGAACAGCTCGATGGCTTCGCCCAGCTGCGTGCCGACGGCTCCACCGCCTGCGGCTGCTGGATCTTCGCCGGCAGCTGGACCCAGGCCGGCAACCAGATGGCGCGCCGGGACAACTCCGACCCCTATGGCGATGGCCAGACCCAGAACTGGGCATGGTCGTGGCCGGCCAACCGCCGCATCCTGTACAACCGCGCCTCGGCCGACCCCTCCGGCAAGCCGTGGGACAGCAAGCGCAGGCTGGTGTGGTGGGACGGCAAGAAGTGGGCCGGCGACGACGTGCCCGACTTCGCTCCGGCTTCCGCGCCGGAAGTCGGCATGGGGCCGTTCATCATGAACCCGGAGGGCGTGTCGCGCTTCTTCGCCCGGGACATGATGGTCGAAGGGCCGTTCCCCGAGCACTACGAGCCGACCGAGACGCCGATCGACGTAAACCCGATGAACAACAATCCGCAGGCCATCTACAACCCGGCCTCGCGGATCTTCAAGGGTGATCTGGAGAACTTTGGTACTTCGGCCGAGTTCCCGTACGCGGGTACCACCTACCGGCTCACCGAGCATTTCCACTACTGGACCAAGCATGTGCATATCAACGCCGTGCTGCAGCCTCAGCAGTTCGTGGAGATCGGCGAGGGGCTGGCGCATGAGAAGGGCATCGCCAACGGCGATCAGGTGCAGGTCAGCAGCAAGCGCGGCTACATCCGTGCCGTGGCCGTGGTGACCAAGCGCATCCGTGCGCTCAAGGTCAACGGCAAGACCGTGCACCAGGTCGGCATTCCGATCCACTGGGGTTTCCTGGGCCAGGCCAAGGCAGGCTACATCGCCAATACGCTGGTGCCCTTCGTTGGCGACGCCAACACCCAGACCCCGGAATCCAAATCCTTCCTCGTGAACATCGAGAAGATTTGAGGAGATCGCCATGGCATTGCAATCGCTAGATATCAAGCGGCGCTCGGCGACCACCACGCCTTCTCCGCAGGCCCGTGAAACCCTGGAGGTCGCCAAGCTCATCGACGTCTCCGCCTGCATAGGCTGCAAGGCCTGCCAGGCGGCGTGCATGGAGTGGAACGACATCCGCGAGGAAGTGGGGACCAACGTCGGGGTGTATGACAACCCCAACGACCTCACCGCCCACCAGTGGACGGTCATGCGCTTCGACGAGGTGGAGACCGACGACGGCGGCCTGGAGTGGCTCATCCGCAAGGATGGCTGCATGCACTGCGAGGATCCGGGCTGCCTCAAGGCCTGCCCCTCGCCCGGCGCCATCATCCAGTACAGCAACGGCATCGTGGATTTCCACGAGGAGAACTGCATCGGCTGCGGCTACTGCATCACCGGCTGCCCGTTCAACGTGCCGCGCATCTCCAAGCAGGACGGCAAGGCCTACAAGTGCACCCTGTGCTCCGACCGCGTCGCGGTCGGCCAGGCACCGGCGTGCGCCAAGGTCTGTCCGACCGGCGCCATTCAGTTCGGCTCGAAAGAGAAGATGAAGGAGTACGCCGAGACGCGCATCACCGACCTCAAGGAACGCGGCTACGACAACGCGGGTCTCTATGATCCGGCGGGTGTCGGCGGCACCCACGTCATGTACGTGCTGCACCACGCCGACAAGCCGGCGCTGTACCACAACCTGCCGAAGGATCCGACCATCAGCCCGACGGTGAGCCTGTGGAAGGGCATCACCAAGCCGCTGGCGATGGCGGCGCTGGGTGCGGCGGCGCTGGGCAGCCTGTTCCACTACGTCATGAAGGGCCCCAACGAGGTGTCGAAGGAGCTTGAGGACGAAATGGAACGTGAAGACGAACGTCTGCGGGCGTTGGAGAAGGAGGACGCAAAATGATCCGCAATCCTCGCGACATTCAGCGTTACAACGCGTCGGAGCGTGCCAACCACTGGGTGGTGGGCATCTGCTTCATCCTGCTGGCGCTGTCCGGGCTGGCGTTCTTCCACCCGGCCTTCTTCCCGCTGACGCAGCTGTTCGGCAGTCCGACGTGGACGCGCATCCTGCACCCGTACATCGGTGTGGTGATGGCCGTGTTCTTCCTCATCATGGCCTTGCGTTTCGCCCGCCTGAACTACATCGCCCAGCGCGACATCGAGTGGCTGAAGCGCGTTGGCGAGATGGTCAACGGCGACGATCACAACATGCCGGAGCAGGGCAAGTACAACGGCGGCCAGAAGATGCTGTTCTGGGGGCTGGTGCTCGGCATGAGCCTGATCACCATCACCGGCGTGCTGATGTGGCGCAGCTGGATCACCGTGCCGGTGGGCGTCATCCGTGTCGCCTCGGTGGTGCATGCGGCCGCCGCGGTGTTCATGATCGGCCTCATCATCATGCATGTGTATGCCGCCATCTGGACCAAGGGCACCATCCGCGCCATGCTCTACGGCACGGTGACCCGCGCCTGGGCCAAGCAGCACCACCGCGCCTGGTATCGCCAGGTCACCGGCGACAAGCGCTGACCGTGCTCTGAGGTGGACTGCACCGCGGGCGGTGGGGCGGCCGGCATCATGAGATGCCGTTCCGTCTCCCGCCCCGGCGCTTTTCCGCCCCACGAGCCGACTGGCGGCCCGCCCTCAACGGCGGGTCGTCCTATGGATACACCATGAGTCTCAATCCCAACCAGAACATCTCCGCCGCCGATGGCGTGATTCCGCCGAGCAGCGACCCGATCGAGGTGTGCCAGCCGCAGAAGGCCGCCGTCTTTGCCGACCGCGCCCGCCGCTTCGACACGCTGGCCGCCGATCACAGCCTCGGCGAGTACCTGCGTTTCCTCGGTCGCGTCACCCGCCTGCAGCACGAATGCCTGCAGGACCATCCCGAAGTGCCGCTGCCGGATGCGGACGCGCTTGCCCGCGCCGCTGGCTACGGCATGCCGCCGCTGCCGGTCAGCGATTGGCCGCGCGATCCCGCCTGGCGTGCGCACCTGCAACGCATCCTTACCGGCCTGCGCGAAGGCGCCAGCCCCGAAGTGCTCGCGGTGCTGGACTCCCTGGCCAAGGCGGGTGAAGACGAGCTGGAAAAGCTTGCCGACGCGGTGCTGGCCAACGACTACACGGTAGACAACGCCGGCGGCCTGCCGCTGGTGGCCGCCGCGCTGCAGGTCTACTGGACCCACATGGCCGCCGCCCCGGCGCTGAGCGGCCTCAAGCGGCTGGATGTGCACAACGTCTGCCCCTGCTGCGGCAGCCTGGCGGTCGCCAGCGTGCTGCGCATCGGCGGCGAAGTCGCCAACTTGCGCTACCTGCACTGCTCGGTGTGCAACACCGAATGGAACATGGTGCGCGCCAAGTGCGTGAGCTGCGGCGGCCTGGAAAAGGTCTCCTACCGCCACATCGAAGGTGGTTCGGAGGCGGTCCGCGCCGAGTGCTGCGAGTCCTGCCACAGCTATCTGAAGATCGCCCAGCAGGACAAGGACCCGCTGGTGGACCCGGTGGCGGACGATCTCGCCACCCTGGCGCTGGACATCCTGGTGGACGAAGCCGGTTTCGAACGCGCCGGCCCCAATCCGTTGTTCATTCCCGGCAGCGCCGAGTGAGATGGCGCCGACCGCCGCGCCCCTCGCGCGGCGGCGCTTGATGTGGGCCGTGTCGCGGCTAGACTGGTAAGTCATCTCCGGCCTCGCTTTTTTCGTCCTCTCTGCCCGGTACGGGCGAAGGCCAATGAAACCGCAATCCTCCGCACTTCCCGCCGCCCATGCCGCGGCTGACGAATCCCGGGCGGCCGCCCCGCTGGCCTCTCTGCCGGCGGTAGACCGCCTGCTCGGCGCCGAGCCGCTGCAACAGGCGGTGGCCGTGCACGGCCGCAGCCCGGTCGTGCAGGCGCTGCGGGCCACGCTCGCAGCCGCCCGCAGCGCCATCCTTGCCGGCGCCGCCGCTCCAACCGGCGACAGCCTGATCGCCGATACCCTCGCTGCGCTGGAGCTTGCCGCCCGGCCCAATCTGCGTCGCGTCTTCAACCTCACCGGCACCGTGCTGCACACCAACCTCGGCCGCGCCACGCTGCCGGAGGAGGCTATCGCCGCCATGGTGGATGCCGCGCGCCATCCCTGCGCGCTGGAATACGACCTCGCTTCCGGCGGCCGTGGCGACCGCGACGACCTGGTGAACGAGCTGCTGTGCGAACTCACCGGTGCCGAGGCTGCCACCGTGGTGAACAACAACGCCGCCGCCGTCTTCCTGTTGCTCAACACCCTCGCGCAGCGCAAGGAGGTGATCGTTTCCCGCGGCGAACTGGTCGAGATCGGCGGCGCCTTCCGCGTGCCGGACATCATGAAGCGTGCCGGCGCCAAGCTGGTCGAGGTTGGCTGCACCAACCGCACCCACGCCCGCGACTTCGAGGAAGCCATCGGCCCGCGCACCGCGCTGCTGATGAAGGTTCACACCAGCAACTACGCCGTCGAAGGCTTCACCAAGGCGGTGCCGCAGGCGGAAATCGCCGCCATCGCCCACGCCCGTGGCCTGCCCTTCGTCGAAGACCTCGGCTCCGGCACGCTCACCGCGCTGGAGGCCTGGGGCCTGCCGCACGAGCCCACGCCGGCCGAGGCCATCGCCGCCGGTGCCGACCTCGTCACCTTCTCCGGCGACAAGCTGCTCGGCGGTCCACAGGCTGGCATCCTGGTCGGCCGCAAGGCGTTGATCGCCAGGATCAAGAAGAACCCGCTGAAGCGCGCACTGCGCGTCGGCAAGATCACCCTCGCCGCGCTGGAAGCGGTGCTGCGCCTGTACCGCGACCCGGAGCGCCTGCCCGAGCGGCTGGAAGGCCTGCGCCTGCTGACCCGCGCCGAAGCCGAGATCCACGCCCAGGCCGAGCGCCTGCGGCCGGCGCTGGCGGCCGCGCTGGCCGGCTGGCCGGTGGATGTCACGGTCGAATCCATGCGCTCCCAGATCGGCTCCGGCAGCCTGCCGGTGGACCGTCTGCCTTCCGCCGGCCTGGTATGCCGGCCGCAACGCAAGGGTGGCGTGCTCAACCGCCTGGAAAAGGCGCTGCGGGAACTACCGGTGCCGGTGGTCGGCCGTATTGCCGACAACGCCTTGTGGCTGGATCTGCGCTGCCTGCGCCCGGCCGATGAAAACGAATTCGCCGCCCAGTGCGGCCGGCTGGTGCGCCCGGGCTGAGCCCGGCACGCTGCCACACCAATGCTTGCGGCTGCCCTCGTGGCGGCCGAAGGCGCCGGGCACATTCCGGCCGATCTGTGTATCGGCTGCCCGGTCGGCGGTCTGCGTACCGCCATTGCACGCACGGCCCCGCGGGCGCGGGGCCGGATTAAACCCTGTCGACTTCCGCGGCGGGGTGGCTGAAAAAAACGGGAGACATGAATGTCCGACAGTCACAGCGCCTCGCGCAGGCGCTTCCTTGCCGCGACCGGGGGGCTTGCCGTTTCCGCCGCCGCGGCACCGGTGCTCGCCCAGGCCGCGGCGCCCGCCGGCCTGCCGCCCTTGGTGGGGCGCGCCACCCAGAACCTGCTGCCGCGCGGCAAGGCTCGCCGCGTGGTGATCTGCGGCGGCGGCTGGGGCGGTGTCACCGCCGCCAAGTACCTGCGCCAACTTGCACCGCACATGGAAGTGGTGATGCTGGAGCGCAATCCGGTGTTCTTCTCCTGCCCGATGAGCAACAAGTGGCTGGTGGATGTGGTGGACACCCAGTTCCTCACCCATGACTACCTCAGCGTGTCGGAGAAGTACGGCTACCGCTTCATCCAGACCGAGATCCTGGAGATAGAGCGCGACACCAAGCGTGTCGTCACCGCGCTGGGCGCGGTGGATTACGACTACCTCATCGTCGCCCCCGGCATCCGCTACAACTACGAAGCCTGGTTCGCCAACGACAGGCGCATGGCCGAGGCCACCCGGGCGCGCTTCCCGGCGGCCTACATTCCCAGCGCCGAGCACTTCCGCCTCAAGGACTCGCTGCGCGACTTCAAGGGCGGCACCCTGGTGATGACGCTGCCGCCGCCGCCCCAGCGCTGCCCGCCCAGCCCCTACGAGCGCGCCTGCCTGATCGCCTCCATGTTCAAGCAGAAGAAGATTCCCGGCCGCATCCTCATCCTCGATCACAAGGACGGCGTGCGCCCCATCGGCCCCGGCTTCAAGGCCGCCTTCGAGGAGCTGTACAAGGACATCATCACCTACGTCCCCAACGCCCATGTGGAAGAGGTGGATCCCTTCAAGAAGCACATCAAGACGGCCGCGGGCGATTTCGATTTCGACCACGCTATCCTGATGGCGCCCCACCAGGCTGGCGACCTCGCCTGGAAGGCCGGGCTGGTGCCGGCGCCCGGCCAGGGCAAGCCGGGCGGCTGGGCCGACGTCGATCCGCTGTTCCTGCATGGCCGCGACGACAAGGATGTGTACGTGATTGGCGACGCGGTGGGCTTCGTCTCCTCGCACTTTGCCTACTACCCCAAGGCCGGCCACGTCGCCAACCGCCACGCCCGCATCGTCGCCAAGTACATCGCCGAGCGCGAGGCCGGCCGCGAGCCCAACTACGCGCTGCCGGACAACCTCTGCTTCATGATGGTGAACACCGCGCCGCAGGAAGGCATCTCGGTGCAGTTCGATTACCACGTGAATGACCAGGGCGTCATCGAGCAGCGGCAGATGGACTTCAACGAGCGCTCACCGGCCACCATCCCGGAAGACTTCAACTGGGCGCGGCTGATCTACGAGGACATGTTCACATGATCCGTCCGCTGCACACCGTGTTGCGTGGTTTCGCCGCCGGGCTGCTGGGCCTGGCCCTGGCGGCGCCGGCCGCTGCGCTGCAGATCGAAGCCCTGGAACAGCTGCCGCCGCCGTCACCCGCCCTGGCCGCCGCGCTGGAGGCCGCCCGTGGCAAGGCGGTGGTGGTGAACTTCTGGGCCAGCTGGTGCGAGCCCTGCCGCGACGAAATGCCCGGCCTGGTGCAGTTCGACGAGTCCGAGCCGGGCATCGCCCTGATCACCGTCGCGGTGGCCGACCGCGCCGCCGACAGCCGCCGCTTCCTCGACGACTACCTGCTGGAGCAGGTCGTGCTCATCGCCGACCCCGACCAGTCCATCGCCCGCAACTGGGGCGTCAAGATGATTCCCACTTCGGTCGTGCTCGACGCCGCCCACAAGCCCCGCCTGCGTATCCGCGGCGAGGCCGACTGGCACGACGCCGCGCTGCGCGAGCGTGTCCGCGCTTTTGCCGCACCGGCCGCAAAAACACCTGCAAACCCCGCAGCCCCAACCCTCAAGCACTGAATAAAAGGAGTCCTGCCATGGACCGCCGCAACTTCCTCAAGACCTCCACCCTCGCCGCCAGCCTTGCCGTGCCCGCCTGGGCCGCGCGCGCTGCCGCGCCCGCCGCCACCTTCGCCCCCAGCCCGGCCGCCGGCTGGCGCCTGTTCGAAGTCACCAGCCGTGTCGAACCGCAGCAGACCGGCGGCCTGGTGCGTGCCTGGGTGCCGCTGCCCTCCATGGAAGAAGCCGAGTGGTTCAAGCCCATGGGCAACCTGTGGAGCGGCAACGCCAGCCTGATGCGCGAAGTGCGCGACCCGGTGTACGGCGCCCGCATGCTCTACGCCGAATGGGCGCCCGGTACCGCCAGCCCGGCGCTGGAAGTGGTGAGCCGCTTCGCCACCCGAGACCGCGCCATCGACTTCTCCCGCCCCTCCGCCACCCCGCTGGCGCTGCCGGCCGCTGAACACGCCCTGTTCACCCGCGCCACCGAGCTGCTGCCCACCGACGGCATCGTCCGCGACACCGCGCTGCAGATCACCAAGGGCGCCCAGGGCGACGAAGCGAAGGCCCGCGCCATCTATGAATGGGTGGTGGACAACACCAGCCGCAACCCCGGCACTCGCGGCTGCGGCCTGGGCGACATCAAGACCATGCTGGAGACGGACACCCTCTCCGGCAAATGCGCCGATCTGAACTCCCTCTACGTCGGCCTCGCCCGTGCCGCGGGCCTGCCGGCGCGCGACATCTACGGCGTGCGCGTGGCCGACTCCCGCTTCGGCTACAAGAGCCTGGGCAAGAGCGGCGACATCTCCAAGGCCCAGCACTGCCGCGCCGAAGTCTTCCTCAGCCGCTTCGGCTGGGTGCCGGTGGACCCGGCCGACGTGCGCAAGGTGGTGCTGGAAGAACCGCCGGCCAACCTGGCGCTGAACGATCCCAAGGTGATCCCGGTGCGCAAGCAACTCTTCGGCGCCTGGGAAACCAACTGGCTGGCCTACAACGACGCCCACGACCTCAAGCTCTACGGCAGCGCCGGCCCCACCCTGCCCTTCCTGATGTACCCGCAGGGCGAAAGCGCCGCCGGCCGCTTCGACAGCCTGGACCCGGCCGCCTTCCGCTACACCCTGACCGCCCGCGAAATCACCGCCGCCTGATCCACCGAGGACACCGCAGATGAATCCGATGGAAACCCTGGAAAAGATCGTCACCGACATCATCGCCCCGGCGGCGCTGGACACCGACCGCGAATCCCGCTTCCCGCGCGCCGCCATCAAGGCTTTGGGCGAGAGCGGCCTGCTCGGCCTCATCAGCGCCAGGGAAGTCGGCGGCCTGGGCGGCGGCCTGGCCGAAGCCAGCGCGGTGGTGCGCCGCATCGCGCAGGACTGCCCCTCCACCGCCATGGTGGTGTGCATGCACTACTGCGCCACCTCGCTGATCGAAAAGCACGGCAGTGAAGCGGTGCGCCGCGACATCGCCGCCGGCCGCCACCTCAGCACCCTGGCCTTCTCCGAAGCCGGCTCGCGCAGCCACTTCTGGGCGCCGATGAGCAGCGCCACCGCCGACGGCGACGAAGTGGTGCTGGACGCCGCCAAGAGCTGGATCACCTCCGCCGGCGAGGCCGACTCCTACGTCTGGTCCAGCCGGCCGACCGCCGGCGAGCGGCCGTGCTCGCTGTGGCTGGTGCCGGCCGCCACCGTCGGGCTGGAATTCTCCGGCGGCTTCGACGGCCTCGGCCTGCGCGGCAACGCCTCGCTGCCGGTGCGCGCCAACGGCGCCCGCATTCCGCGCAGCGCGCTGCTGGGCGAAGACGGCCGTGGCTCCGACCTGATGAACGCGGTGCTGCCCTGGTTCGCCGCCCTCAACGCCTCCAGCTCGGTCGGCCTCATGAACGGCGCGCTCACGCGTGCCTGCGCCCACGTCGGCGCCACCCGCTACGCTCACCTCGGCAGCAGCCTGGCCGATCTGCCCACCATCCGCGCCTACCTGGCGAAGGCGCGCATCCGCGCCGACCAGGCCACCACCCTGCTGGACGACACCATCGCCGCCCTGGCCGCCGGCCGTGAAGACGCGGTGCTGCGCGTGTTCCAGACCAAGGCCGCCAGCGCCGAAGCCGCGCTCTACGTCACCGACACCGCCATGCGCGTCTGCGGCGGCGCCGCCTTCCGCAAGGAAGCCGGCGTGGAGCGCCTGTTCCGCGACGCCCGCGCCGCCTCCGTCATGGGGCCGACCTCGGACGTGCTTTACGACTTCATCGGCAAGATCATGCTCGGCCTGCCGATCTTCTGAGCGCCCCGGCTGTTCGATGAATAACCCCCGTTCGCCCGAGCCTGTCGAAGGAAGCTCGGAGCGAACCGCCTCTCCGGTTCAAATACCGGCCTGGCACGAAAGACTTTGAGGAATTGAAATGAGCGAGAAACTGACGATGGGCGCGGTCGCCTACGCTTCCAAGGTGGTCACCATCTGGGAAGGCTTCAAGGGCTACTTCGCCGCGAACGGGCTGGATTTCGACTACGTCCTGTACTCCAACTACGAACGCCAGGTGGAAGCCCAGTTCGCCGGTGAAGTGCAGCTTGCCTGGAACTCCCCGCTGGCCTGGCTGCGCGCCGAGCGCATGGCCGCCGCCCGCGGCGTGTCCGACCAGGTGAAGGCGATCGCCATGCGCGACGCCGACCAGGACCTCACCTCGGTGATCCTGGTGCGCGCCGACAGCGGCATCCGCAGCGTTGCCGACCTCGCCGGCAAGCGCATCGGCGTGGGTGCCATCGATTCGCCCCAGGCCACGCTGATCCCGCTGCAGTGGCTGCGTGAGCAGGGCGTGGACACCGCCAGCCTGCAGATCGTGCGCAACGAAGTGCTCGCCGGCAAACACGGCGACCACATCGGCGGCGAACGCGACGCCGCCCGCGCGCTGGCCGCCGGCGAAGTCGATGCCGCCTGCATCATCGACGGCAACCACCTGCTGTTTACCAAGGAAGGCACCCTGCCGCCGGGCCGCGTCGAAGTGCTGGCGCGCACCGCGCCCTACGACCACTGCAACTTCACCACCAGCCCCGGCGCGCCGGCCGCGCTGATCGACCGCTTCGTCACCCTGCTGCTCGGCATGTCCTACGACGACCCGCAAGTCCGCCCGCTGCTGGACCTCGAAGGCCTGCGCGCCTGGCGTCCGGGCCGCGTCAGCGGCTACCCGCTGCTCGACCGCGCGGTGACCGCCAGCGGTTTCTACGACGCAGCAGGCGCGGTGAAGGCAGATGGCTATCGCTACTGAAACGCTGGACCTGGGCGACCTCGGCTTCGACCGCGGCGCCCACCTGCTCATCCGGCGCGCGCTGGCCCGGCTCGCCCCCGGCCAGCGCCTGCGGGTGCACGGCAGCCACCGCGAGCTGGCGCTGCACCTCGCCGGCTGGTGCCGCGGCCGCGGCGTTGCGCTGGAAGAGGCAGAAGGCGCGCTGCTGCTCGGCCCCTGCGCCGCGTTGGCGCGCACCGAGCAGAGCGGCACCCCGGCCCGGCCGGCCGAGTCCGCGCCCGCCACCTGGGGCATGGCCGCCCGCGGTGCGGACGTGGAACTGGGCGCGCCCGCCTACCACTTCCCCCTCGCCACCAAGGCCGAAGTCTGGGCCGAAGAAGCCGGCCGCCTCTACGCCCAGGCCGTCGCCGGCCAGTGGGACCCGGACAGCGCCATCGACTGGAACGCCCCCTTCGAGCTGCCGGATGAAGTGGAAGACGCGGTGGTGCAGGTCATGACCTACCTGGTCGAGAACGAGAACGCCGCCCTGCTCGTGCCGGCGCGCTTCCTCGGCCAACTGCATCCGCACTTCCGCGAAGTCATGCAGTGCCTCGCCATCACCGTGGCGGACGAAGCCCGCCATGTGGAAGTCTTCAGCCGCCGCATCGCCCTGCGCGGCCGCAAGCCCGGCCTCTCCAGCGTCGGCGGCCAGGCCTCGCTCAAGACCCTGTTCGACACCGCCGACTTCTCCGTCTCCTCCCTGCTGCTGGCGGTGCTGGGCGAAGGCAGCTTTGTGAACCTGCTCAACTTCCTCAACCTCTACGCCCCCGACCCCGTCACCCGCCAGATCTGCCGCCTCGCCGCCCGCGACGAAGCCCGCCACGTCGCCTTCGGCATGTCCCACCTCGCCTGGCACATGGCCGAAGACCCCAGCCTGCGCCATCGCCTGGAAACCGCCGTCGAAGCCCGCTACGACGCCCTCGCCGACACCGATGGCCTCAACGAAGAAGTCTTCGACGCCCTCATCCTCCTCGCCGCCGGCGCCTTCGATCCGGCAGCCATCGCCACCGGCTACCAGCGCGTGCAAGACCTCGTCCGCGAAATGAGCGACGGCCGCCGCGCCCGCCTGATGAAGCTCGGCTTCAGCCTGCCGGAAGCACAGGCCATGGCGGAACGGCATACGCGGAATTTCATGTAATCCAGGCGGGCAGCGTTTGGCATAGGGATGAATGCCGGGCCGGTGGCTGCGGTTGTCTAGCGCGGACTCAACCTGGAGGAGGCATCACGGCATGCGCATACCCGCATGTGCTCCGACACGTTTGACGTGTTTCTCCGTTACATATCACTATGCGTAAATTCACGCCCGCAGCCGATCCTTGATGGCCTCTGGGTTTTCGGGTGGCGTATGCACAGTGTTATTCGCCACAGTCTGGAATACACGTCAGTTTTGACGTCTACAACAGGTTGAACTAAACCGCTGACGCGGTGGTGAGAGCCTCGCCGCCGCGTTGTCTTGTCCAAGCGCCCTGGGCGCTCACCCCTTGCCGGTTCTCACTCGCATCCTGTCGCCGGGACTTTCCCCGAACCGACCAGGAGATCGACATGAGCGAACTGCGCAAGCGGATGAATGACGCGATGGTGCTGCGGGGTTTTGCCAGGCGGACGCAGACATCGTATCTGGCCTGCGTTGCCGGGCTGGCGCAGTACTACCGGCGCTCGCCGGATGCCCTCGATGCGGCCCAGATCCAGGCCTACCTGCTGCATCTGATCACCGAGCGCAAGCTCGCCTACGCCAGCGTCAATCAAGCGGCGTGCGCGATCCGGTTTCTGCTGGCCACCGTGCTCGGGCGAACGGAGGTCGCCCTCGAGATTCCGATGGCCAAGGTGCCCAAGCGCCTGCCCCTGGTGCTCACGCGCGAGGAGGTGGCGCGGCTCTTCGCCTGCAGCCGGCGCCTGCGCCTGCGCTCGCGCACGCTGCTGATGACCAAGTACGCGGCCGGGCTGCGGCTGTCGGAGGTGTGTGCGCTGCGCCTGTCCGACATCGAGAGTGCGCCCGACCGGATGTGCCTGAAGGTGCGCCAGGGCAAGGGCGGCAAGGATCGCTACACGCTGCTCTCGCCGCGCCTGCTCGAGGGGCTGCGCCTGTACTGGCGCGCCACCTGGGCGGCACGCCGGCGTTCTCGCTCGTGCTGCACACCTGGACCCAGGATCTGCGCCGTCACGTTCACCTGCATGCGCTCGTCGCCGGCGGTGCGCTCGGTCCACACGGCGAGTGGCTGCGGCCGAAGAAGGGTTTCCTGTTTCCGGTGCCCGCGCTCTCGCGCGTGTTCCGCGGCAAATTCATCGCGGCCCTTGCACCGCCGGCGGTCAACGCGTGCGGGCTGCCCCCTGCCGAATGGGCGCGTCTCAAGTCGCAGTGCTATGCCCACGACTGGGTGGTCTATGCCAAGCAGCCGCTGGGCGGGCCCGATGCGGTGCTTGAGTATCTGGGCCGCTACACCCACCGGGTCGCGATCTCGAACGAGCGCATCGTCGGCATTGAAGGCGAGCACCTTGCCTTCCGCGTGCGCGCCGAGGCCGGCAGCGGCAAGAAGCGCACGGTGCGTCTGCCCGGCGTTGAATTCATCGGCCGCTTCCTGTTGCACGTGCTACCGGCCGGCTTCAAACGCATCCGCCACTACGGGCTGCTCTCGCCCGCGCGCAAGCGATCCGGCCTGGCCGCCGCGCGGGCCGCGCTCGAGGTAGCGCCTCCGTCAGCCGCCCTCGTGGAGTCGGTCGCCGATTTCGTGCGCCGGGTGGCGGGGATGGAGCACGCGTGCTGCCCCTGCTGCGGGCGCGGACCGATGCGCTTGGTGGCGGCCCTCGCGCCGGCGCCGCGGGCCCTTCACCAGCACGGACCGCCATGACCGCAGCCACCGACAATGCGACTGCCGGGCGTGCCAGCGTGCGCCTGCGGCGACGCTCGCCCTGCGTCCGGGGCGACACGCCTGGCCGGTCTCAGCATTGCCCCCGCCGCCCGATCGTGGCCCCTGCTGGAGTTGGGCTTGCCCACTTCGCATGCTGGAAAGCACGCTCGCTTCATGCAGATGGATTGACGACGCAGCTTCGCCGCTTACAATCCCCATAGCATCCGCCGTCGCGGCGGTTCAGTCCAACGAGGTTTATCCGCCGCCATGCCGCCTTGCCTTCCTCCCACTCTGCCGCTGCAGCGGATAAACGCTATTCGTTAGCCCTCTCAAACATCCCAAAGCTGGTACGGCTTGCATCTTTCAAAATACCTCACAGGGAGATCCGTCGTGGCGTCACCAAATCTATCGGCACTAGTCTCTCGCATTGACCCGAAGAAGACCGTGCTCTTACTTGGCGCAGGAGCCTCGCGCTCTTCCGGTGCGCCCCTCGCCATGGAGCTGTGTCGACATCTTGAGAAGACGCTAGCGTCAGGTAGCAAGATCTCTGACGATCTCGCCGAGCTAAGCGGGATACTGGAACATCGACACGGAAGAAGGGCCTTAGTTGAGGCAGTTGTCTCAGCCCTCTCAGGCCTGAATCCTGATGGCGGAATCACTGCCCTCGCCGAGTATCGATGGAAGGCGATCTACACAACCAACTTCGACCGGCTCGTTGAAGATGCGTTTGCCAAGAAGCAGAAGAAACTTGGCGTCGTTAGAAGCAACTATGACTGGGAAGAAACTCACGACCCCATTGCCCTTCCCCTCTTCAAGATTCACGGCTGTGTCTCACAGGATAGGGGATACGGCCATCGCGCCAGTATGGTTCTTACCGAAGACGACTACACCAATCATGAGGAGTACCGAAAACTCCTGTTTGGGCGCCTAAGCCAGGATATGGCCGGATCGACAACTTGGATCATTGGCTATTCGATGCGAGACGCCCATGTCCGTCTTCTAGCCGATGAGGCGCTCAGGCAGCAACGGAAGTCCGGCGCACCAGGGCAAATCTACCTCATGGTCTACGAGTACGACGATGAACGCGCCGCTCTTTGGCGGCAGCGAGGCATCCGCGAAGTTGCCGAGGGCGATTTGAATGCATTTGCTCATGCGCTCACGCTGGCCAATGTGCAAGGCCCGTCGGCAGGAGCGTCAGCAAGCGCGCAACAACTACTCCTGGAGCTAGAGCCCTGCACAATCCAAGTGAACACTGACACATCGCCGTCAAATGCGCGACGCATGTTCTTTGGTGGCCCGGCTACCTATGGAGATATTCGTGCTGGGCTAACTTTCGAGCGGGATCGCGAATTCGAGCTGAAGAAGCTGGACCGTCTGGTGACACTGATTTCTGGTGTCTCTGGCGTTGGCAAATCAACGTTAGCTAGGCGCATCCTTATCGCCTTGTGCGAAGCTGGATGGTCTTGCTATGAGCACAGGCACGAGTTGCCATTGTCACCTGACGCGTGGATTGCTCAGGAGCGGGCTCTCGCTGAAGCAGGAAGGAAGGGTGTCATCCTAATCGACAATTGCCCAACGTTCCAGAGGCAAGTCAATTCGCTCATACGGCGCCTTCCTGTCGAAGGAGCGCTTCGCGTGCTTCTAACCGCTGAGACGTCAGCATGGAAGCCGCGTCAGAAGGACCCACGGCTGTTCACTGAATCACGTACCGAGAATCTTTCGACACTTAGTTCCACCGAGGTTTCGCTGCTGCGAGACCTCCTCGTCAATACACCCAACCTCAAGCAGCTCGTTGCAGCACAGTTCGCTAACAGAGGCCGCTCTGAACAACTCGACCACCTCCGCCGACGTTGCTCCGCCGATATGTTCGTTTGCTTAAAGGCCCTCACTGAGTCTGACTCGCTTGATGACATCATCCTTCACGAGTTTGCGGCCACTGAGCCCTCTCATCAGGATGTGTACCGATTGACTGCAGCTTTGGAAGCTGCAGGAGCACTGCCTCACCGACAGATGGTGCTTAGGCTCTCCGGCATTTCGCCGTCGCAGATCAATTCGACACTCGATACTCTAGAGGGCGTAATTGAGGAAACGAAGGAGCAGAGCGAAAGTGCAAATGATCGCGGCGTCTTTCTGTGGAGAACGCGGCACGAAGTTGTTGCGCAGATCGTTGCGAAGTACAAGTACTCGGACCCGGTGGAGCGCCTTCAACTCTTCGAGGACGTGATTGAAGGAGCCAACCCCACTTACTACGTTGAGCTTCGCTCGTTGAGAGAACTTTGCAATGGCGACTGGGGCATCCGATCAATTCCTGATGCATTTGACAGAATTGCGCTTTACCGCAAGATTTCGGCAATCGTTCCGAACGATCGAGTTTCAAGACATCGTTTGGTTCGGGAACTGCTCAGTGCCGACCAATTGGGAGACGCCGAGGCGGAACTCCGGTCAGCGGCGGAGGACCTTGGGCTAGATCCGCCTTTCCAGAGATACAAGGTTCGTCTACTTATCCAGCGGTCCAGGTCCGACAGCTTCCAGATTGATGACCGAAAGGCAATGCTACGTCAGGCGGTCACCGAGGCCGAATTCGGCTTGAAGCGCTTTCGCGAAAGCAAATACATGTACCTTGTACTTGGAGATGTTGCGGAGGAGTGGCACACCCTGACGAGTGAGACCGGACTGATCGAATGGGCCGTTCTGCATATCAAGAAGGGATATGAAATCCTGCAGGATCCAGACCTTCTTGACCGGGTCGACAGGCTCAGACGCCTAACGTAACGCCCAATACGAGAACGGGCCTGCAGGCAGATGCGCCTCCCGCAAGGCTAACCCTGCGGTCCACCGGACGCTGCGCGATAAAGCCGCGCAGCGCCGGTGACCTCCACGTTAGAGCCCATGGCCGATTCTCTTCGCGTTCTTAAAGGAAAGCTCCTACGTGTCTTGGGCTCGGCTGCGTCATATAACGACAAGGGGTACCATCTGGAGCGGTCATGACCAGGCGCGGCAGGAGGCCTTTCGTGCTGAGCTTCAAGCTGAGATAAGTCAGCTTACTGAACAGATCGGTCAAGACATGCTTGGTCCTGATCTATACGGTGTACTCAAGTCCGGAGTCGCAGCCGGAGACCCCTCCGGCGACTACGTGCTTCTCGCGCGTAGCCGTCTCGGAGCCGAGAATGGGCTCTAAAGTTCATATATGGCCTCCCCCATGAATCAAGACAGATCCTGTTTCTGACTTCCCGGGATGAATCACCTGCAGTCGTATATCCGGCATCTGCGGTGGGTTCTGAATGACCCGTGCCGACATGGAATCTGCCCGCGATGCGCCAATCGTTACAAGCGGCTGCTGGAGAGCCGGAAGAGTTATCGGCGTTGTGTCGCGTGGGTGTGACCCGGTTTGCCATGATGAGAAATCAATCTTGGCGCAAGGGTGAAGCGTAAGGGTGAATCTGTCAGGTGGCGACGGCGAAGGAAGTGCGTTGGAGCTTTTGTTCGGACGATGCTGCGGATTGTCGTAGGCAACGGTAGTCGCATCCGTAATGGAAAGACCTATCCCCACTCCCCAGAGCACACTGGTGCCTATTGGGCGGGGAGGGGCGGAGTCCATCCCGTCATCTAAGCCGACGTCGCTTATCGGCGCGACTTAACGCAAGTGTTCCGTGTTGCTGCGACGAGAAATCGAAGTTCATGTTCTATCTGCGGTTAGCGAGTTCATCGTCTCACTTAACTCCGGTAGCGACGTTTTCCTCCGCCGGCTAGCATGAGCCGCCCGCCTCGTTTGCGGCGATCTCAAACAATACCCACGGAGAGCACGATGAGCCTGACACGTTCCTTCACCTTTGCTGCGCTGTTCGCCACCTTATCCACCGCTGCGGCGGCTGGGCCCATTCCAGGCGTGCGCGGCATTGATCACATCGGTTTCACCGTGCCCGACGCGGACGCAGCCGTTACCTTCTTCCACGATGTGATCGGTTGCGAGGAGGCTTTTCGCTTTGGTCCGATCAAGGATGAGCAGGGCACGCTGATGCAGGATCTGGTGAACGTGAACCCGCGCGCCGAGATCCAGCACATCGTGATGATGCGCTGCGGGCAGGGTGCCAACATCGAGTTGTTCCAGTACGCCTCGCCGGACCAGCGTGACGCCATTCCGAAGAACAGCGACATCGGCGGTCATCACATTGCGTTTTACGTGAAGGACCTTCCGGCCGCCCTCGCGCGTGCCAAGGAGCTGGGAGTGAAAACGTTCATGGGGCCGTTCGCGGTGAACGAGGGGCCGGCCGCCGGGCAGTCCATTACCTATGTGTTGACGCCCTGGGGTATGCAGCTCGAACTCATCAGCTACCCGAAGGGCATGGCCTACGAGAAAAAGGCCAAGGTCAAGCTGTGGGCGCCAGCCTCCCGGTAAGCGTGCCGGCCTGCGCGGGTTCCCCCTGAAGGCTGCTGCTGCGACGTCGTCGCCGCCAACCGGGATGCGCTTGAGCAATTCTCCATCGACCAGGGTTTTCTTCGCGACTGGTACATGTCCGCGCTTGTCTCGCCAGCGAATGACAACTGCGGCTCATTGACCCAAGGAAGAAAGCAGCATGGATAGTGAAGAAATCAAAGCCGTTTTTGGACAGCAGGCTGCGAGCTATGACGAACGCTGGGCGAAGACTGCGCCTATTCGGGAAGGCCTGCATTTCCTGCTGGAGGCGGTGTTCGCAGAACTTCCCCGCGACGCGCGGATGCTTTGCGTAGGCGCGGGTACCGGCGAGGAGATTGTTTATCTCGCGCAGCGTTTTCCCGGATGGTCGTTTGTGGCGGTGGAGCCGTCTGCGGCCATGCTGGATGTCTGCCGCGGCAAGGCGGAGAAGGGCGGGTTTGTTTCCCGCTGTTCTTTCCATGAGGGCTATCTGGAGTCGCTGCCGGCCCAAGGGGCATTCGATGGGGCGACGTGTTTTCTTGTCTCGCAGTTCATGCTGGAACAGGAGGCACGCATCGCCTTCTTCGGCGCAATTGCGGCGCGCTTGCGCCCGGGTGGTGTCCTGGCCAGCTCGGACCTGGCGGCGGATACGCGTTCCGGCGCATACGAGGCTTTGCTGGATGTATGGCTGAAGATGATGCTGGCGGCGGGTATTCCTGCGGCCGGGCTGGAGCAGATGCGGGCAGCTTATGCGAAGGACGTTGCGATCCTTCCGCCAGCGCAGGTGGCGTCCGTCATCAGGGCCGGCGGCTTTGATGAGCCGGTGGCGTTCTATCAGGCGGGATTGATTCACGCCTGGTTTTCCCGGCGGGAATTGACCGGGACGGCCTTGTGAGTCGAGACCGATTGAATCTCGATTCAAGCAGGTAATGATCTGCAGGAGTGAATTGCCGGAATGGATTTATAGGGCACGCCGGTACCCGATAAATCCATTCCCTGCGCTTCCAGGCCCGAAAGGTACGCCGGGCTTTTTCAGCTGCCCATGCACACCGGACAGGGCGCCGAACTGGAATACCAGAAGTAGGCGGCTTCCTGGAGCGGGGCTTCATTGCCGCCGCGCACGCCGATGTATTGCAGCTTTTCCTCTGAAGGGAGGGACGGGCAGTTGCCCTTGTGGACGAGGTGCTCGTCTTTTTCGTTGCTGCGCCTTTCTACATAGAACTCGTTCATGTCGGTCTCTCTCGTTGGATGAAGGAACTTCTTTTGCCGCGGTGACCGCAGTCCTTGCATGCCTTTGTCGCTTGCCGCGCTTGTTTTTATTGGTGCGGCACCTGACAGAACCGTCTTGTTCGACAAGCAAGAGCCGGGTCTGCCGGAAGAATGGCAAGTTCTATTCCTGAATTGGAGAGAAGAATTGGCCGCCGCGTTTATTTCCTATTCATTGCCCGCCTGGTCTTATTAACTGGCGACCATAGAAAAGAGGGGGCTGGAAAGGATTCGGCGCCTCGACAGGGGCGTCGCGGAGATAGTCGAAAGCACCGCCTGAAAGCCTTTCGGCCGGGTGCGCCCATTCAAGCGGGATGTTGCCGGCGGCTTGGAGATTTCGTTGTCAGGCGGCCGGAAGGCGATCGCTTCCGGTAGCGAACGGATTAGTGGCGGTGGCGCCGGACACCCTCGCGAAACTTCGTTGCCGCGGTGCCAGCGCAAGTGGGATGTCGACCCTGCGGTGTGCGAATGGCGGCAATGCGACGGGGCGGCGGGGTGAGCGCTGCACTCACACCAGCGCCAGCAAGGCGCGCAGATGCCGCTCCGATTCATGGAACGCCGCCTGTTCCTCCGGCGCGAATTCATGTCGCAGGATGCGCTCCACGCCCCTGCGGCCGATGACGCAGGGCACGCTCATCACCAGGTCGCTTACGCCGTACTCGCCCTGCAGCAGCACGCCCAGCGGCAGGATGGACTGCTCGTTGCCCTCGATGGCGCGGATGATGCGGAACACGCTGGCGGCGATGCCGTGGTTGGTGTTGCCCTTGCGCTCGAAGATGCGGTAGCCGGCTTCCAGGGTCTGCTGGCGCATGGCTTCGCGGTCCACCAGCGGCAGGCCGTTCTGGCGGCAGAAGGTATCCACCTCGGCGCCACACACCCGGCACAGGCTCCAGGGGATGAAGCCGGTGGCGCCGTGGTCGCCCAGCATGTAGCCGTACAGGTTCTTGGGGTCGATCTTCACATGCTCGCTGAGGAGGCGCAGGAAGCGAGCGGTGTCGATCAGCGTGCCGGCGGAGATCAGGCGCTCGCGCGGGTAGCTGGAGGCGCGCAGCATTACCTGCGTCATCACATCCACCGGGTTGGTGACGTTGATGACGATGGCGCCCGGCGAGTGGCGCTCCACGCCGGCGATGATCTCCCGCAGGATGGCGCTGTTCACCCGCACCAGGTCGTCGCGCGTCTGCCCCTTCTGCAGCTGCGCCCCGGCGGTGATGACGACGATGTCGCTGCCCTGGGTGTCTTCCATGCCGCCGGCGATCAGCCTGGGGTTCTTGGCGTAGGTGAAGGGCGTGGTGTGGGAGAAATCCCAGATCTCCGCCTCGGCCCGCTCGCGCACCTTGTCGACGGCGACGATCTCGGTCACCTCGCTCATGTTGACCAGGAAACCCACGATCTCGGTGCCGACCGCACCCATGCCGATGACGGAAACCTTCATGTCGCGCTCCTGTGCAGATGGCCGCGGGGCGGCGGGGAGAGGAAATTCTACCCCTCGCCGGCAGGGTTATGCCGCAGCGCAACATGGCGCGGCGCTGCACGCCATCGCTGCTGGTCGAGGCGGCGGCCGGGTGTCCGGCGCCGGCCCGGGCGCTACACTCAGCCCCACGCAACCCCGGAAGTCTCCCACCATGCTCATCGGCACCGCCGGCCACATCGACCACGGCAAGACCACCCTGGTGCGCGCCCTTACCGGCGTGGACACCACCCATCTCCCGGAAGAAAAGCAGCGCGGCATCACCATCGAGCTGGGCTATGCCTACACCCCGCTGCCCGGTAGCGAGCGGGTGCTGGGTTTCATCGACGTGCCCGGCCACGAGCGCTTCGTGCCCACCATGCTGATGGGCGCCGCCGGCATCGACTACGCGCTGCTGGTGGTGGCCGCCGACGACGGCGTGATGCCGCAGACGCGCGAGCACCTGGCCATCGTCCATCTGCTGGGCATACGCCGCGGCGCGGTGGCGATCACCAAGTGCGACCGGGTGGAGCCGGCGCGGGTGGCGGAGGTGGGCGCCGAGGTGGAGGCGCTGCTGGCCGGCACCCGGCTCGCCGGCAGCCCGGTGTTCCCGGTGGCGGCAGTGAGTGGCGAAGGCGTGGCCGAGCTGCGCGCCCATCTGGACGAAGTGGCCGCCGCCGAGTCGGGGCCGGTGGTGCGCGGCGGCCTGCGGCTGGTGGCCGACCGTCGTTTCGCCATCGCCGGTGCCGGCACCGTCATCACCGGCACGGTGCACGCCGGGAAGGTCCAGGTGGGCGACCAGGCCCTGCTTGCCCGGCCGGACGGTTTTAGCCGCGAAGTGCGGGTGCGCGGCCTGCATGTGAACAACCGCAAGGCCGAGGCCGGCGGCCCGGGCAGCCGCTGCGCGGTGAACCTCGTCGGCATCGAATACCGCGAAATCGAACGCGGCGACTGGCTGCTGACGCCGGCGCTGGCGCGGCCCACGGACCGGCTGGACCTGCGGCTGGCGCTGTTGCCCGAGGCTCCGCGCAAGCTCGGCCAATGGACCAGCGTCACCCTGCACCATGCGGGCGGCCATGCGATGGCACGGCTGGCCCTGCTGGACGGTGCGCTGGAGGCCGGTGGCCTCGGCCCCGGCGGCGACGGCCTGGTGCAGGCGGTGCTGGACCGGCCGATCTTCGCCTGCCACGGCGACCGCATCGTCATCCGCGACGCCGCCGGCCGCGAAACCCTGGGCGGCGGCAGCGTGCTCGATCCCTTCGCGCCCGCCCGCCACCGCCGCCGGCCGGAACGGCTGGCGCTGCTGGCCGCGCTGGAGCAGCCAGACGCCGCCGCACGATTGGCCGCGCTGCTGGAAGCGGCGCCGCATGGCCTGGACATCGACGAACTGGCCGCCGCCCACAACTTGCCGGACGAGGCCTGGCGCGAGCTGCTGCCGGCGGCAGAGTTGGTGCAGGTGCGCCCGGCCCGCCGCCTGTTCTCCGCCAGCAACTGGGCGAAGCTGGGAGCGCAGGTGCTGGTCAAGCTGGGCGCCTATCACGAAGTCTTCACCGACGAGCCGGGCGTGGAGCGCGAGCGCCTGCGCCGCATGTGCGCGCCGCAGCTGCCCTCGGCCGCCTTCCTCGCCCTGCTGGAGGCGCTGCTGGCCGAAGGCCGGCTGGCGCGCGCCGGTTCGGCCTGGCACTTGCCGCAGCACAAGGTGGAGCTGAGCGAGGCCGACCGCAAGCGCGCCGACGCCCTGCTGGCGCTGCTGGCCGCCGGCGGCTTCGACCCGCCCTGGGTGCGCGACATGGCGACGGCCAACGCCATCCCCGAAAGCGAGGTGCGCCAGCTGCTGCGCCGGCTCGCCATGCGCGGCGAGGTCTTCCAGCCGGTGCGCGATCTCTTCTACACCCGCGACACGATGGCGCAACTGGTGGCCATCGTCGCCGAACTGGCAGCGTTCGACGGCCGCATCCGCGCCGCCGAGTTCCGCGACCGCATCGCCATCGGCCGCAAGCGCGCCATCCAGCTGCTGGAATTCTTCGACCGCGTGGGCTACACCCGCCGCGTCGGCGAGGGTGCCCGCCGGGTGCACCTGCTGCGCGGCGAACCGCCGGTCTGAGCTGAACGCGCCAACCAGATCAGCGGGGGTTTCCCCTCTGCTCTCACGGGGCGTAGGCGGAAAAGCGAAGCACTGCTGCGCCCGCTGCGCCGCTACGCCAGCGTACCCACCGGCCCCGGCTTGATGAAACGCACCAGCGTCCAGTACCCGAAAAGATTCACCGGATGGGTATCCGCCAGCTCCATGCCGGCCTCGGCGACGAAGGGGGCGAGCGGGAACAGCGGCCGGAAGCCCAGCGCGCGGGCGAAGGGCGCCAGGCCGCGCTCCAGCGCATGGCCGAGGCCATAGCCGCGGGAGAAGTGGTTCACCACCAGCACCTGGCCGCCTGGCCGGCATACCCGCCGCAGCTCGCGCATCATCGCCGCCGGGTCGGGCACCACCGAGGCCACGTAGAGCGCCGCCACCTTGTCGAAGCTGGCATCCGGGAAGGACAGGGATTGCGCATCCATTGCCAGCAGCGAGACGTTGTCCAGGCCGTGCCGCCGCACCCGGGCCCGGGCGCGTTCCAGCATGTGAGGCGAAAGGTCCACACCGGTGACGCGGGTGTGGCGCGGGTAGTGGGGCAACGACAGACCGGTGCCCACGCCCACCTCCAGCACCGAGTCGCCGTCGCGGCAGTCCAGCGCCTGGATGAGGCGGCGGCGGCCGGGTTCGAAGACGCCGCCGAACAGCAGATCGTAGAACGGGGCATAGCGCTGGTAGGCGCTGGTGACGGATTGATGGTCCATGGCGGGGCCGGAGAGCGGGCAACATCTTCAGGCTAGCAGCCGCTGCGCTGGCCTACAGGCGCGCAGGCGCTACAATATGTGACTTCGGCGGCGCAGGCCGCCGATGGCTTTTCTGCGGAAGAGAGGCGTTCCCCGGTGGGGCGACCGGTCTTCAAAACCGGGTGGGGCCGTCAGCCGGTCCCAGGTGGGTTCGACTCCCATTCTCTTCCGCCACTTCCTTCCACGTTTGCGCACAGGCGCCGAGAGGGCTGAGTTGCAGGCAGAGCTGCGGGCAGGATGGCGCCGCGCTGCCGGGCTGGGTGGCCTGGCCGTGACGGCGGTGAACGCTGGGCTGGCGGCTGACGTCCGGCCATTCGCGCCTTCCCGCCGCAGCGGTTTCTCCGCGTGCGCGCAGCTCCTGCCGCGCAGTGCCGAAGCGGTTTCCGGCGGCCGGGGGCGGCGCGGCGGTCTTCTCCCTGTTACTTTTTTTTCATGCTCGGCTGAGGCGGCGCGCCGGCCAGCGTTTCGGCCGGCGCTGAATTCAAGGGGCGCGGCCTGCTTGCCGGCGGCCGATACTGCGGCACGATGCCGCGGCCTCCGATGGCGGAGCGCGCCGTCGTTCCTGGGGGCGGCCGCATGATCTCGCGCAAATACCTCTACCTGATCGCCCTGGCGCGGGAGAAGCACTTCGGCCGTGCGGCGGCGAGCTGCCATGTGTCGCCGTCCACGCTGTCGGCGGCGATACGCGATCTGGAGAGCGAGCTGGGCGTCGCGGTGGTGGAGCGCGGCCAGCAATTCGCCGGGCTGACGCCGGAAGGCCAGCGAGTGCTGGATTACGCCCAGCGCGCCGCGGCCAGCACCGCCGATCTGCACCAGGAGCTGGCGCGCCTGCGTGGCGGGCTTTCCGGCCGGCTGCGGCTGGGCGTGATCCCGACCGCGCTCACCGTGGTCGCCTCCCTCACCTCCGGCTTCGCGCTGCGCCATCCGCAGGTCCGCAGCGAGGTGCTGTCGTTGTCCACCGGCGAGATCCTGGCGCGGCTGCACGCCTTCGAGCTGGAGGCGGGCATCATCTACGCCGAGTCCGCCGCCCAGCCGGATCTGGCGATGGTGCCGCTGTCAGACGAGGACCATGTGGTGCTGGCGCCGGCCGACGGCCAGCTGGCCGAGCGCGACGCCATCAGCTGGCAGGAGGCGGCCCAGCTCAACCTCTGCCTGCTGACGCCGGACATGCAGAACCGCCGCACCATAGACGGCGTGTTCCTGCGCCTGGGTTGCCGGCCCAACATCACGCTGGAGAGCAACTCCATCGTCAGCATCCTCGCCCATGTGTGCTCCGGCACCTGGTGCAGCATCGTGCCGCGGGCGGTGCTGGAGCTGATCGGCATGCCGCACGGGGTGAAGGCGCTGGACCTGGTGGAGCCGCGCCTGGCGTGGCAGATCGCGCTGGTGGCGATGGCGCGCGAGCCGCGCTCGCCCATGGTGCAGGCCCTGTTCTCCGAAGCGATCAACTTCTCGGGCCGCGGCTGAGCGCCGGCGTTGGCGGCTATAGCCAACGTCATACGCTGCGGCAATCGGCCGTTGCCCTCCGCCGCATGCCGGCGTATTGCGTCCTTGCTAGACTGGCAGTGCCGCCCGCAGGCGGCATGCACCCGCAACCAGGGGTGGCCGCGGGCGCGGTTCCGCCCCGAAGACGAGGAGAATAGCGATGGCTGCAATGATGAAGGCGGCGGTGTTCGTCGCCCCCGGGCGGATCGAACTTGCCGATAAGCCCATTCCCGATGTCGGTCCGGACGATGCGCTGCTGCGCATCACCACCACCACCATCTGCGGTACCGACATCCACATCCTCAAGGGCGAATACCCGGTAGCGCCCGGCCTCACCATCGGCCACGAGCCGGTGGGCGTGATCGAGAAGCTGGGCGCCAACGTACGCGGCTACCGCGAAGGCCAGCGCGCCATCGCCGGTGCCATCTGCCCCGGCTTCCGCTCGCATGCCTGCCAGGATGGCCACCCGTCGCAGGATGGCGGGCCGCTGGGCCACGGCTACAAACCCATGGGCGGCTGGCGCTTCGGCAACACGGTGGATGGCGCCCAGGCGGAGTACGTGCTGGTGCCGGACGCCGAGGCCAACCTGGCGCCGGTGCCGGACGGGCTGAGCGACGAGCAGGTGCTGATGTGCCCGGACATCATGTCCACCGGCTTCGCCGGCGCCGAGGCCGGCAACATCCGCATCGGCGACGTGGTGGCGGTGTTCGCCCAGGGGCCGATCGGCCTGTGCGCCACCGCCGGCGCCCGGCTGCGCGGCGCCAGCCTGGTCATCGCCGTGGACGGCGTGTCCGGCCGGCTGGAGATGGCGCGCCGCATGGGCGCGGACGTCACGGTGAATTTCCGCGAGGTGGACGTGGTGGAGGAAATCCTGCGCCTCACCGGCGGCCGCGGCGTGGATGTGGCCATCGAGGCGCTGGGCCTGCAATCCACCTTCGAGGCCGCGCTGCGGGTGCTGAAGCCGGGCGGCACGCTGTCCAGCCTGGGCGTGTATTCCGAGGATCTGCGCATTCCGCTGGGCGCCTACGGCGCCGGGCTGGCGGAGAAGAACATCGTGTCTTCGCTGTGCCCCGGCGGCAAGGAGCGCATGCGCCGGCTGATGAACATCATCGCCTCGCAGCGCGTCGACCTCGGCCCCATGGTCACCCACACCTTCAAGCTGGACGACATCGTCGCCGCCTACGACCTCTTCGGCCACCAGCGCGACGGTGTGCTGAAGGTAGCGATCAAGCCGAGCTGAAGGCGGCGGGGGAGGGGGCGGAGATGGCCGGCAAGAAGAAATGCTGCAAAAAGAGCAAGCCCTGCAAGGACTGCCCGCGGCGGAACAAGGCGGGCGGCGGGGTTCCGGCCTGAGTGACCGGGAGCTGAAGTTGAGGGGCTGCCCGCTGCAACCAGGGCGACGGCCGGTTTGCTCCCCTCTCTCCCGGGGAAGGGGAGAGCGGCGCTTGGGCTGAACTGAAGCCGCCGCTCGGGGGGCCCCCTCTTCCCGGCTTTCCCCCGCGATGGGAGAGAGAATGGCGCGGACCGATCGTTATCCGGCAGTCGGTCGGCGGCCGCTATCCGGCGCCGGCACGGCGGCTCACCAGGCTCCGGCGTCAGGAGCCGGTGTCGGATAAACGGCTTCCCCTTGCCGCGCCGCGCCATGTTGCACCCCAGGCGGGTGCGGCCCAGTCCTGGTGCTCCGCTCCGCATCGGTACGCTGGCGCGAAGGCGTGGCTGCTGCCGCCTGGGCATGCCGCGCCATTCCATGCATTCCGCGCAGGCGGGCATGGCGCCCGGGCGGGAAATCCTCATCCCCCGGCTCGCGCCGCGGAAAAGATGCCGCGGCGCAGCACCGCGGCGTTCGCCATAGCCGAACAGCTGTTCGGTATTTCTCGTTTTCCATCCCCCGGGGGCGGGCGTAGCTTGCGCGGACGGCGCCGGGGATAGAGGCGTGCGAGACAATATGAGCCCGGCCTGACGCCGTATCGGTTCGCCAGTGTGGTGACGGATAACACCAAAGGAGACGCTCAATGTCGGCAACGCTTGCCGCGACAGGTTTCGGCCTGCTCGCCAAGGAACGCACCATCGCCCAGCCCGGCTTCAATCGCTGGCTGGTTCCCCCCGCAGCACTCGCAATCCATTTATGCATAGGCATGGCTTACGGTTTCTCGGTGTTCTGGCTGCCGCTGTCGAAAGCGGTAGGCATCACCGCGCCCCTGGCCTGCCCGGCGGACATGGGCTTCTTCGCCCAGGTGTTCGCCACCGGCTGCGACTGGAAGATTTCCATGTTGGGCTGGATGTACACCCTGTTCTTCGTCTTCCTCGGCTGTTCGGCGGCCATCTGGGGCGGCTGGCTGGAGCGTGCCGGGCCGCGCAAGGCCGGCGTGGTGGCGGCGCTGTGCTGGTGCGGTGGCCTGGTGATCTCGGCGCTGGGCGTGTATCTGCACCAGATCTGGATGCTGTGGCTGGGCTCCGGCGTGATCGGCGGTATCGGCCTGGGGCTGGGCTACATCTCGCCGGTGTCGACGCTGATCAAGTGGTTCCCCGACCGCCGCGGCATGGCCACCGGCATGGCCATCATGGGCTTCGGCGGCGGCGCGATGATAGGCGCGCCGCTGGCGGACAAGCTGATGAACACCTTCGCCACCGCAACCTCGGTCGGCGTGTGGGAGACCTTCCTGTGCCTGGCGGCGATCTACTTCGTCTTCATGATGGCCGGCGCGCTGGGCTACCGGGTGCCGCCGCCGGACTGGAAGCCGGCTGGGTGGACGCCGCCGCCGGCAGCGCAGAAGAGCATGGTCACCCAGCGCCATGTGCACCTGGACAAGGCCTGGCGCACGCCGCAGTTCTGGCTGGTGTGGGGCGTGCTGTGCCTGAACGTGACCGCCGGCATCGGCATCATCGGCATGGCCTCGCCGCTGCTGCAGGAGGTGTTCGCCGGCAAGCTGATCGGCGTGGATGCCAGCTTCAACGAGCTGGACGCGGCGCAGAAGACCCAGATCGCCGCGGTGGCAGCCGGCTTCACCGGCCTGCTGTCGCTGTTCAACATTGCCGGCCGCTTCTTCTGGGCCTCGCTGTCGGACAAGCTGGGGCGCAAGCTCACCTACTCCATCTTCTTCCTGCTCGGCTGCGGCCTCTACGCCGCCATTCCCACCACCGCCGCGGCCGGCAGCCTGGCGCTGTTCGTCATCTTCTTCTGCGTGATCCTGTCCATGTACGGCGGCGGCTTCGCCACCGTGCCGGCCTATCTGGCGGACATGTTCGGCACCAGGATGGTGGGCGCCATCCACGGCCGCCTGCTCACCGCCTGGGCCACCGCCGGCATCCTCGGCCCGGTCATCGTGAACTACATCCGCGAGTACCAACTCGAACAGGGTGTGGCGCGGGCCGATGCCTACACGGTGACCATGTACATCCTCGCCGGCCTGCTGGTGCTGGGCTTCATCTGCAACTGGCTGGTGAGGCCGGTGGCCGAGCAGCACTACATGAGCGACGAGGAGCTGGCGGACGAAAAACGCCAGGCCGACAACACCCACCAGCACTTCGTGGACGATGTCGAAGCGCTGGCCAAGGAAGCCTCCCATTCCGGCAAGGTCCTGCTGGCTTGGGCGGCGGTCTGGATTCCCCTGGGCTGGGGCATCTGGATCACCCTGCAGAAGACGGCGGCGCTGTTCGGCTAGCCGTTCCCGCAACTGCCCGAGCGCCGGTGCCGCAGCCGTGGCGGCACCGGCGAGGAGACAAGAAGACGTGAGCACTCCCCCGACCCCGAGTCCGATCCCAACCCCGACTCCTCAAGCGTCTGCCGCGTCCTGTACGACGCCGGCGGGCGATCGCCTGCAGGCCCTCGTCGATGCGCGCAAGGCCCTGCCGGGCGCGATGCTGCCCATCCTGCACGCCATCCAGGAAGAGTTCGGCTGGGTGCCGCCGGAGGCGGTGCCGATGATCGCCAGCGCGCTCAACCTCAGCCGCGCCGAGGTCTACGGCGTGCTCACCTTCTACCACCACTTCTGCACCCAGCCGCCGGGCCGGCATGTGGTGCAGGTATGCCGCGCGGAATCCTGCCAGGCGATGGGCGGCGAGGGCCTGGAGGCCTACGCCCGCGCCACGCTGGGCGTGGACTGGCACGAAACCACGGCGGATGGCGCCGTCACCCTGCTGCCGGTGTATTGCCTGGGCAACTGCGCCTGTTCGCCGGCAGTGCGGGTGGATGACGACGTCCGCGGCCGCATCACGCCAGCGCGTTTCGATGCGCTGCTCGCGGGGCTGCGCGAGCGGGATGCCGAACGGGCCGGACAGGAGGTGGCGGCATGAGCGTTTCCGTACCCGCACCCGCCGGCGCACGGTCGACCTACGCGGACGAGGTGGTGTTGCCGCAGGACGGCGGCACGGCGGCCGTTCGCCGGCTCTATGTTCCCATCGATTCCGGCGCCCTGTCGCTGGGCGCGGAGGAAACCGCCGCCGCCATCGCCGCCGAGGCCGCCCGCCGCGGCATCGCGGTGGACATCGTGCGCAATGGCTCGCGCGGCCTGTACTGGCTGGAGCCGATGGTGGAGGTCGTCACCTCCCACGGCCGCATCGCCTACGGCCCGGTGCAGGCGGAGGACGTGGCGGCGCTGTTCGACGCCGGCTTCCTCGACGGTGCGCCGCATCGCCTCGGCCATGGCCTCACCGAACACATCCCCTTCCTCGCCGGCCAGGAGCGGCTCACCTTCGCCCGCGTCGGCATCGTCGATCCGCTGTGCCTGGACGACTACCGCGCCAACGGCGGCTTCGACGGCCTGGCGCGGGCGGCGGCGATGGCGCCGGCCGAGGTGGTGCAGGAAGTCACCGACTCCGGCCTGCGCGGCCGTGGCGGCGCGGCCTTCCCCACCGGCATCAAGTGGAAGACGGTGCTGGGCACCCCGGCGGCGCAGAAGTACGTCTGCTGCAACGCCGACGAGGGCGACTCCGGCACCTTCTCCGACCGCATGCTGATGGAAGGCGACCCCTACTGCCTGATCGAAGGCATGGCCATCGCCGGGCTGGCGGTGGGCGCCACCCAGGGCTACATCTACGTCCGCTCCGAATACCCGCACGCCTTCCGCACGCTGGAGCAAGCCATAGACCGCGCCCGCGCGGCCGGCTACCTCGGGCCGGACGTGCTCGGCAGCGGCCGCGCCTTCGAACTGGAAGCGCGCATGGGCGCCGGCGCCTACATCTGCGGCGAAGAGACCTCCATGCTGGAGAGCCTGGAAGGCAAGCGCGGCGTGGTGCGCGCCAAGCCGCCGCTGCCGGCCATCGCCGGCCTGTTCGGCCAGCCGACGGTGATCAACAACGTCATGAGCCTGGCCTCGGTGCCGGTCATCCTGGCCAAGGGCGCCGCCTTCTACCGCGACTACGGCATGGGCCGCTCCCACGGCACGCTGCCCTTCCAGCTCGCCGGCAACATCCGCCACGGCGGCCTGGTGGAGAAGGCCTTCGGCATCACCCTGCGCGAGCTGCTGTACGACTACGGCGGCGGCACCGCCAGCGGCCGGCCGATACGCGCGGTGCAGGTCGGCGGCCCGCTGGGCGCCTACGTGCCGGAATCCCAGTTCGACGTGCCGCTGGACTACGAGCAGTACGCCGCGATGGGCGCGATGATCGGCCACGGCGGCCTGGTGGTGTTCGACGACCGCGCCGACATGGCCAAGCTGGCGCGCTACGCGATGGAGTTCTGCGCCGAGGAGTCCTGCGGCAAATGCACGCCCTGCCGCATCGGCTCCACCCGCGGCGCCGAGGTGCTGGACCGCATCCTCGACGCCCGCGCCCATCACCGCCCGGCGGGCAAGGAACTGGCGCTGCTGGAATCGCTGTGCGACACCATGCTCAACGGCTCGCTGTGCGCCCTGGGCGGCATGACGCCCTATCCGGTGCTGTCGGCGCTCAAGCACTTCCCGCGCGACTTCGGCGCGCAGGACAAGTCCGCGCCGGCCGCGGCCTGAAGGAGGAGACAGAACGATGAACCACCCCGATCCCCAGGCTCGCCTGCAGCCCGCCGCCACCGCGGTGCCCATCACCTTCCACCGCAGCCCGGACCTGGGCACGCCCGCGCGCGAGTCGGACACCCTGGTCACCCTCTGCATCGACGGCAACGACGTCACCGTGCCGGCCGGCACCTCGCTGATGCGCGCCGCCGGCCTGGCCGGCTGCAGCGTGCCCAAGCTGTGTGCCACCGACAGCCTGGAGCCCTTCGGCTCCTGCCGCCTGTGCCTGGTCGAAATCGAGGGCCGTCGCGGCTATCCCGCCTCCTGCACCACGCCGGCCGAGGCCGGCATGGTGGTGCGCACCCAGAGCCCCAGGCTGGCCGAACTGCGCCGCGGGGTGATGGAGCTCTACATCTCCGACCATCCGCTGGACTGCCTCACCTGTGCCGCCAACGGCGACTGCGAGCTGCAGGACATGGCCGGCGTGGTCGGCCTGCGCGAAGTGCGCTACGGCATGACGGGCAACGACAACCACTTCGATGCCGAACACGCGGTCGCGCCGGATACCTCCAACCCCTACTTCACCTACGACCCGGCCAAGTGCATCGTCTGCAACCGCTGCGTGCGCGCCTGTGAGGAAACCCAGGGCACTTTCGCGCTGACCATCTCCGGCCGCGGCTTCGAATCCCGCGTCACCGCCGGTGCCGGCGAGAACTTCCTCGGCTCGGAGTGCGTGTCCTGCGGCGCCTGCGTGCAGGCCTGCCCGACCGCGACGCTGATCGAGAAGAGCGTCGTCGAGCAGGGCCAGGCCGAGAAAAGCGTGGTCACCACCTGCGCCTACTGCGGCGTGGGCTGCGCCTTCGAGGCGGAGGTGAAGGGCAACGAAGTGGTGCGCATGGTGCCGTACAAGGACGGCCAGGCCAACCGCGGGCACTCTTGCGTCAAGGGCCGCTTCGCCTGGGGCTATGCCACCCATCCGGACCGCATCAAGTCGCCGATGATACGCGCCAGCATCGACGAGCCCTGGCGCGAGGTGAGCTGGGAGGAGGCCATCAGCCACGCCGCCTCCGAGTTCCGCCGCATCCAGGCCAAGCATGGCAAGGGCGCGGTCGGCGGCCTCACCTCCTCGCGCTGCACCAACGAAGAAACCTACCTGGTGCAGAAGCTGATCCGGGCCGGCTTCGGCAACAACAACGTCGATACCTGCGCCCGCGTCTGCCACTCGCCCACCGGCTACGGCCTGGGCCAGACCTATGGCACCTCTGCCGGCACCCAGACCTTCGATTCGGTGCAGTACGCCGACGTGGTGATGGTGATCGGCGCCAACCCCACCGACGGCCATCCGGTGTTCGGCTCGCGGCTGAAGCGCAGGCTGCGCCAGGGCGCCAAGCTCATCGTCCTCGACCCGCGCGCCATCGACCTGGTGCGCTCGCCGCACATCGCCGCCGCTCACCACCTCAAGCTGCGGCCGGGCACCAATGTGGCGGTCATCAATGCGCTGGCCCACGTCATCGTCACCGAGGGGCTGGTGGACGAGGCCTTCGTCGCCGAGCGCTGCGATGCCGAGTCCTTCGCCATGTGGCGCGCCTTCGTCGCCGATCCGGCCAATTCGCCGGAAGCGCTGGAGGCCACCACCGGCGTGCCCGCCGCCGAGCTGCGCGGTGCCGCCCGCCTGTACGCCACCGGCCGCAGCGACGGCACCGCGGCCGACGTGGCAAACCGCCGCCCCAACGGCGCCATCTACTACGGCCTGGGCGTCACCGAGCACAGCCAGGGCTCCACCATGGTCATGGGCATCGCCAACCTCGCCATGGCCACCGGCAACATCGGCCGCGAAGGCGTGGGCGTGAACCCGCTGCGCGGCCAGAACAACGTGCAGGGCTCCTGCGACATGGGCTCCTTCCCGCACGAGCTGCCGGGCTACCGCCATGTGTCCGACCCGCTCACCCGCGCCCTCTTCGGCGAAGCCTGGGGCGTGGACATCGACCCCGAGCCCGGCCTGCGCATCACCAACATGCTGGAAGCCGCGCTGGACGGCAGCTTCAAGGGCCTCTACTGCCAGGGCGAGGACATCGTCCAGTCCGACCCCAACACCCAGCACGTCGAAGCCGCGCTGCGCGAGATGGAATGCGTGGTGGTGCAGGACATCTTCCTCAACGAAACCGCCAAGTTCGCCCATGTGCTGCTGCCCGGCGCCAGCTTCCTGGAGAAGGATGGCACCTTCACCAACGCCGAGCGCCGCATTTCCCGCGTGCGCAAGGTGATGCCGCCGCTGGCCGGCAAGGCGGACTGGGAGATCACCGTCGAGCTGGCCAACGCGCTCGGCTACCCGATGGACTACCGCCATCCGTCCGAGATCATGGACGAGATCGCCCGCCTCACCCCCACCTTCGCCGGCGTCAGCTACCAGCGCCTGGAGGAGCTGGGCAGCATCCAGTGGCCGTGCAACGGCCTGCAGCCGGAAGGCACGCCCATCATGCACATCGGCGGCTTCGTGCGCGGCAAGGGCCGCTTCATGCCGACGCGCTACGTCGCCACCGAAGAGAAGGTGAACGCGCGCTATCCGCTCATCCTCACCACCGGCCGCATCCTGTCGCAGTACAACGTCGGCGCGCAGACGCGGCGTACGCCCAACAACCTGTGGCATGCCGAAGACAGGCTGGAGATCCACCCGCAGGACGCCGAGGAGCGCGGCATCCACGATGGCGACTGGGTCGGCATCAGCAGCCGCGCCGGCGAAACCGTGCTGCGCGCCACCCTCACCGGGCGGGTGCAGCCGGGCGTGGTCTACACCACCTTCCACTTCCCCGAGTCCGGCGCCAACGTCATCACCACCGACAATTCCGACTGGGCCACCAACTGCCCGGAATACAAGGTGACGGCGGTGCAGGTGGTGCCGGTGAGCAAGCCCTCCGAATGGCAGGAGCGCTTCCAGCGCTTCACCCGACGGCAGGAAGGCCACCTGCGTGCCGCCTCGGCCGACGGCAAGGTGGAGGTCTGACGATGGAGATCCAGCCGCTGATCAAGATGGCCAACCAGATCGGCCAGTTCTTCGAAGCCTGGCCCGACCCCGCCCAGGCCCGCAGCGAAATCGCCAACCACCTGCAACGCTTCTGGGAGCCCCGCATGCGCCGCGCCATCGTGGCGCACGTCGAACAAGGCGGCGAGGGCCTGGCGCTGCCGGTGCAGGAGGCGGTGAAGCTGCTGGCGCAGCGCCAGCCGGGCCATTGAAGGTGGCGGGCGGCTAGCGCCGCTCGCCGGCGCTGCGCTTGAACACGTAGAACAGGTTGGGCTCGCTCACCAGGTAGAGGGTGCCCTCCTCGTCCATCGCCACGCCTTCGGCCTGCGGCACGTCCTTCTCCAGGCCGTGCCAGCCGCGGCTGAGTTCGAGGAAGCTCACCGCGCGGCCGTTGGGGCGGACTTCGCTGAGCAGCCGGGATTCGTCGCTGAGCACCAGCAGGCTGTTGCTGACGGGGTCGAAATGCAGGCCGGAGAGGTCGCTGTTGTGGGCCAGGGCGCCAGCTTCTTCCGGCAGGTCGGCGACCAGGCTGATCTGGGCGTTGGGGCCGCCGTCGAGCAGGCCGAGCAGCTTGTACAGCCGCATCGGGTCGCGCTCGCGGGCGATGTACAGGCCGTTGTCGCGCGGGTCCCAGGCGATGCCTTCGAAACCCTTGTTGTTGCCAGCCTCTATGCCCAGCGAGAAGCTGCGCGCCTGGTCGCGGGCGATGCGCGTCTGCGTTTCGTTCAGGTCCACCAGCACCAGCGCCTGGCGGCGTTCCTCGGCCAGCACGAAGCGGCTGCCGCCCACCCAGTCCAGGCTTTCCACGTCGCTGAAACCGCTCAGTTCCATGCGTCGCAGCACTTCGCCGCGCGGGCTGAGCTCGATGATCTGCTCGGGGTTGTTGATGGCGAGGAAGAGGGTGCCGGTGTCGCCGTTCCAGGCCAGGCCGGAGGCGTTGTCGGCGACGCCGGCCAGCGCCTTGCCCTGGATCTCGGCCTGGTAGCCGAACAGGCCGATGCCGCGGCCGGCCTCTTGTGCCGGCACGCTGGCGCGCATCCAGGCGGCGTACAGGCGGTCGTCCAGATCGCTGCGCACCACCGCCTGCTGCAGGCCGAGGGCGAGCAGCAGGGCGGCGGCGCCCATGCGCAGGGGGGCGTCGCGCCAGAGCTGGGAGAGCTGGGAGAGGGGCAGGGAGGCGAGCATGGCCGGCGTGGTCTGGAAAGTCGCATCGGAAAGGCGCTGGCCAAAGTAACCCGCGGACGGTGAACCTTTGATTAACACCCGCCGGCGGCGCTCGACAGCGGGCCGGCAAGCTCCTATCTTGGCGGGACAAATCAAAACACCATAGGAGACAAGATCATGCTGCCTTTCGTACGTGCCGCTTCCCGTTTGCTGATGCTGGGCCTGGCGGTGGGCGCCGGCCTGCTGCCGGCGGTGGCCGCAGCGGCCGGCCCGGCGGAGGATGCGCCGCGCCTGTCCGAGCGCTGGGACGAGAAGCGCGCCACCGCGCTGCTCGGCCGCGCGGTGCGTCATGTGGAGGAGAAGGGCGAGGCGGCGCTGGCCGACTTCACCCGCGAGGGCGGTTACGTGGACCGCGACCTCTACGTCTATGCGCTGGCGCCGGATGGCCGCTTCCTCGCCAGCGGCGGTTCCTCGGTGGCGCTGGTGGGCCAGAACGTGGCCGAGCACAAGGATGCCGATGGCAAGCCCTTCTTCCGCGAGATCCTGGATACCGCAGCCGCCCGCGGCGAGGGCCGGGTGGAGTACCGCTGGCTGAACCCGGCCGACGGCCGCGAGGAGCCCAAGGTGACGCTGTTCCGCCAGGTGCGCGGCATCATCGTCGCCGTCGGCTTCTATGCCCCGCGTGCCACGCCGGCGGAGGCGCGGGCGCTGCTGGAGCGGGCGGTGGAGGCGGTGAAACGCGACCCGGCGGCGGCGGCGGGCGAGTTCCAGCGCGCCGGCGGCCCCTTCCTGCGCGACGACCTCTACGTTTTCGTGGTGGACATGGCCGATGGCCGCACCCTGGCCCACGGTGCCTCGCCTGCGCTGGTGGGGCGAGACAGTCGCGAGTTGCGCGATCCCAAGGGGAAGGCGATCATCACCGACATGATCAACGTGGCCAGCAGGAAAGGCGCCGGCGAGATGGACTATGCCTGGCGCAACCCGACCACCGGCAAGATCGAAAGCAAACATACCTATTTCCGGGCCGTGGACGGCCGGCTGGTCGGCGTGGGCTACTACACGCGCTGAGCGGCGGCTGGCGGCGAGACCCGGTTTTTCCCCTGAGACAGAAGAGGAGTCATCACCCCATGAGTACCGTAACCCTGGGCGGCAACCCCATCGAGATCGCCGGCAACTTCCCGCAGGTGGGCGCCACCGCTCCGGCTTTCAGCCTCACCGCCGGTGATCTGGGCGACGTCGGCCTCAGCGCCTACGCCGGCAAGCGCAAGGTGCTGAACATCGTTCCCAGCCTGGATACCCCCACCTGCGCCACTTCCACCCGCAAGTTCAACGCCGAGGCCGGCGGCCTGGCCAACACCGTGGTGCTTATCGTCTCCGGCGACCTGCCCTTCGCCGCCAAGCGCTTCTGCGTGGCCGAAGGGCTGGAGAACGTGCATCCGCTGTCCACCTTCCGCAGCCCCGGTTTCGCCAAGGACTATGGCGTGGCCATCGCCTCCGGCCCGCTCACCGGCCTCACCGCCCGTGCGGTGGTGGTGCTGGACGAGAACGACAAGGTGATCCACGCCCAGCTGGTGTCGGAGATCAAGAACGAGCCGGATTACGCCGCCGCGCTCGCCGTGCTGAAGTAAGCGGCCCGGAAGCACCGCGCAGCCATCGCGCTGCGCCCGCCGCGGCGGGTCTCCGGGCCCGCCGCGTTTCATTTCTGCACTTTGCCGGAGTTCCGCTTGCTGCCCGCCCGCACCCTCGTCGCCCTGGTCCTGCTCACCCTGTTCTGGGGCATGAACTGGCCGATCATGAAGCTCTCGCTGCGGGAGATGTCGCCGCTCTATTTCCGCGCGCTCACTGTCACCGGCGGCCTGTTGCTGCTGCTTGCCTGGTTCCGCAGCCGCGGCGTCAGCCTGAAGATCCCGCGCGAACAGTACGGGCGCGTCGCCCTGCTGGCGCTGCCCAACATCGTCGGCTGGTACAGCTTCTCCATCTTCGGCGTGCAGGCGCTGGCCTCCGGCCGGGCCGCCATCCTCGGCTTCACCATGCCCATCTGGACGGTGCTGTTCGGCGTGCTGTTTTTCCGCGAGCGCATGAGCCCGCGGCTGTGGATCGCCACCGGCTGCGCCGCGCTGGCGGTGCTGCTGCTGCTGTGGCACGAGCTGGGCCATCTCTCCGGCCGGCCCACCGGCATGCTGTGGATGCTGGCCGCGGCCGCCTCCTGGGCCATCGGCACCCTGCTGCTGAAACGCCTGCCCATCGCCATCTCCACCGAGGCGCTCACCGTCGGCATGCTCATCTGCGCCGCGCCGCTGCTATGGCTGCTGGCGCTGGCCAACGAGCCACTGCCCGGCTTCGACTTCAGCCCGCAGATGTGGGTGGCCATGATCTACGGCGTCGTCATCGCCTGCGCCGCCGCGCAGCTGCTGTGGTTCTCCATCGCCCGCAGCCTGCCGCCGGTGGCCAGCGCGCTGTCTGTGATGATGATCCCGGTGATCGGCCTCGGCTCCGCCATGCCCATCACCGGCGAACAGCCCCATGCGCAGGACCTGGCCGCGGTGGTGTTGATCATCGCCGCGCTGTCGGCGGCGCTGCTGCCGAAGCGGGCACGGGCTTAGGGTGGCGGCCCTGCTGGCGCCGGTGTTGCGCCTGCTCCGTTGCTTGCATGCCCGACTGGGGTGGATGAGGTCGCAGTGGCGGCGCCTGCAGGTTCGCTCCTCCTGGGGTGAGCCGGCCGGGCAAGTCCGCCGGCCTGAGGCAGGCATGCCAGCCTCCCTCATGCTCGCTGGCCTGGCGGCCGCCCTCGCCGCCTGCACCACCGTGCCCACGCCGCAGGCCCGCCGCGACGCCGCGGAGGCGCTCGCCCAGGCCCGGGGCTGGCAGGCGCAGGCCATCCCCGCCGGCGCCTTCACCCTGCTCGCCTACCTGCCGGCGAGCGCAGCCGCCGATTCCGCCGACACGCTTACCGTCTATGTCGAAGGCGACGGCCTCGCCTGGATCACCCGCAGCCAGCCCTCCGACGACCCCACGCCGCGCGACCCGCTGGCGCTGCGCCTGGCCCTCGCCCAGCCCGGCGGCAAGGCCGCCTACCTCGGCCGGCCCTGCCAGTACCTGCGCCAGCAGAACCCCGCCTGCGGCAGCCGGTACTGGACCACCGCCCGCTTCGCCCCCGAGGTGGTGGAAGCCAGCAGCCGCGCGCTGGACCAGCTGAAGCAGGCCACTGCCAGCCGCCGCCTCATCCTCGTCGGCCACTCCGGTGGCGGCGCCGTCGCCGCCCTGCTCGCCGCCCGGCGCACGGATGTGGACCGCCTCATCACCATCGCCGGCAACCTCGACCACCGCGCCTGGACCACCCGCCTGCGCCTCAGCCCGCTCACCGCTTCCCTCAACCCGGCGGACGAAATCGCCGCCCTGCGCCAGCTGCCCCAATGGCACTTCGCCGGCGGCAGGGACAGCGCCATCCCCGCCGAGCTGGTGCGCAACTTCGCCGCCGCCTTCCCGCCGGGGGCGCCGGTGCATGTGGCAGTCGAGCCGGACTACGACCATCACTGCTGCTGGGCGGAGTCGTGGCCGCGGCTGTACCGGATGGCGGTGGAGCGATAGGGCGGCAGGCTGCGGTGGCTGCCGCCCGCAAGGGTCGCGCTCGTCCGCCGGTCCGGCCCGAGGAGCCTCTAGGAAGTCGCCGTCAGGGAGCCGCCCATCTCCCGCTTCACCCAATCGATGAACACCCGGCTGCGCGCCGGCAGCAGCCGTGCGCTCGGATAGACCAGGTGCACCGGCCGCGGCGGCAGTTCGTAGTCTTCGAGGATGGCGACGAGCCGGCCGGCCTGCAGGTCTTCGGCGACCTGGTAGGAGATGAAGCTGCCGCAGCCGAGGCCGGCGCGGCAGGCGTCCACCGCCGGGGCGACGTGGTTGAAGCGCAGGCGGCCGTCCACTGGCAGGCTGAATTCGCGACCTTGCTCGCCGAAGTGCCAGAGCGCGGCGGCGTTGCTGGTGAAGGCGATGCATTCATGGGCGGCGAGTTCGCGGGGATGCGCGGGCCTGCCATGTGCGGCGAGATAGGCGGGGGCGGCGACGGTGATGCGGCGCAGCTGGCCCAGCGCGTGGGCGACCAGGGATTGGTCCTGCAGCGGGCCGATGCGGATGGCGACGTCGATGTTCTCCTCCAGCAGATTCACCACCCGGTCGTACAGCCGCAGGTCCACCCGCATGCGCGGGTAGCGCTGGACGAAGCGGGTGACGACCGGGGCGACGTGCTTCTGGCCGAACAGCACCGGCGCGGTGACGACCAGCTGGCCGGCGGGATCGACCGCGTCGCCGGCCACCGCGGCTTCGGCCTCATGGATGTCGGCGAGGATCTGCCGGCATTGGGCGACATAGCGGCGGCCTTCCTCGGTGAGGGCGAGGCGGCGGGTGCTGCGGTGGAAGAGGCGGGCGCCGAGTCCGGCTTCCAGCGCGGCCAGGCCGCGGACGACCACCGGCAGGGAGAGGTCCAGGCTGTCGGCGGCGGCGGTGAGGCTGCCGCCATCGGCGATGGCGACCGCCATCTGCATCGCCCTGAGCTTGTCCATGCGCACTCCGATTGCTGCGAAATTGGCAGGAGTCTAATCCGCTGGCGTCATTTATTGCCGATCAAGGACTAATCACAATCGGGGCTCCCACTGCCGCAACAACCAAGGAGACCCACCATGACCCGTACGCTGCCCAACGAACCGCTGGTGTTGTACGGCCTGCCCTTGTCCGGTCACTGCCACCGGGTGGCGCTGTTCCTGTCGCTGCTGCGGCTGCCCTTCCGTTACGAAGAGCTGGACCTGGCCGCTGGCGCCCACCGCCAGCCGGACTTCCTGGCGCTGAACCCCTTTGGCCAGATTCCGGTGTTGAAGGATGGCGACACGGTGCTGGCGGATTCCAACGCCATCCTGGTGTACCTGGCCGGCCGTTATGGCGCGGACGAGGTGATCCGCTGGCTGCCGGCCGACCCGCTGGGCGCCGCCGGGGTGCAGCGCTGGTTCTCCGCCGCCGCCAGCCTGCTCGCCTTCGGCCCGGCGCGGGCGCGGCTGAAGCATGTGTTCGGCGCCGACATCGACTACGCCGCTGCGGTGGCGCTGGCCGACCGTCTGCTGCCGGTGATGGAGCAGACCTTGTCCGCCCGCGCCTACCTCGCCGCCGACACGCCCACGCTGGCGGACATCGCCATGTACAGCTACACCGCCCACGCGCCGGAGGGCGGCGTGTCGCTGCGGCCCTACCCGGCGGTGCGCGCCTGGCTGCAGCGGGTGGAGGCGCTGCCCGGCTTCGTCGGCATGCCGCGCTCGCCGGACCGCAGCGGAGACTGAGCGATGGATACCGCCCCGCAACGACCACCGCCGGAGCACCCCGGCCGCGGCTTCCATGCCGGCGAGCGCCTGCTGCAGGCGCGCATCGGCGTGGAGGAGGAGCTGGCGCCCATCGGCCAGCGGGTGATCCGCGACCACATGCCGGAACAGCACCGCGAGTTCTTCGCCCAGCTGCCCTTCGTCGTGCTGGGCGCGGCGGACGCCACCGGCCAGCCGTGGGCGACGCTGCTGGCCGGGCCGCCGGGCTTCCTCCATTCGCCTACGCCGCAGCGGCTGCGGGTGGCGGCGCTGCCGCCGGCGGGCGACCCGCTGCAGGCGGCGATCCGGCCTGGCGCGCGTATCGGCCTGTTGGGCATCCAGCCGGCCACGCGGCGGCGCAACCGGCTCAATGGCGTGGTGACGGCGATGGATGGCGGCGGCTTCGAGCTGGCGGTGCTGGAGAGCTTCGGCAATTGTCCGAAGTACATCCAGGGGCGCGAAGTGGCTTACCTGGAGGAAGGGGCCGCGGCCGCAGGGGCGGCGCCCGCACAGTGGCTGAGCACCCCGGATGCCGCCGCGCGGGAATTGATCGCCAGCGCCGACACCCTGTTCATCGCCTCCCGCCATCCGGGCGAGGACGCGGCGCTGGCCTATGGCGCGGATGCCTCTCACCGCGGCGGCCCGCCCGGCTTCGTCCGCCTGTCGGTGGCGGAGGACGGCAGCGCCGCGCTGCTGCTGCCGGACTATGCCGGCAACCGCTTCTTCAACACCTTCGGCAACCTGCTGCTGGAGCCGCGGGTGGGGCTGGTGTTTCTCGCTGCGGGCGCGCCGGCCGGGCTGCTGCATGTGGCCGGGCGGGCGGAGATCCTGGAGGCCGAGGACGCGCCGGCCCTGCCCGGTGCCGAGCGCCTGCTGCGCATCGTCGTCACCGCCGTCTGCCATCGCCCGCAGGCCGTGCCGCTGGGCTGGCCGGCGGCCTTCCAGCCCTCGCCCTTCCTGCCGGCTGCCTAGGGTCGGAAGGCGAGTGGCTCTTCCTTCCCGGGCGGGGTGGAGTGTGCGGAGAGGGTGGCGCGTGCTGCGGCTGCCTTTTTCCTTCGAAGCCGACGCCGCGCGGGCTGTTCAGGCTGTCCGCCCCGGGCCCGCCGTCGGCGGAATTTCCTTTGCGCCTGTCATCTGGGGACATACTGCGGTGATAACATGCACTTACATTTATTCGTCGTCCCCGACATGAGCGATCTGGATTGAGCGCTTGCCGGCGCTGCCACCGGGCGAGGGACGCAACAACCAAGAGAGTTTCCCGCCATGCCCATCCGGAAATCGTCCTGTCCCCGTCTCACCGTGCTCGCCCTCGCCGTTGGCCTTGGCCTCAGCCACCCGGCGCTGGCCGGCAACTTCCGCTGGAACGGCAGTCAGGGGGCGAACTGGAACACCCTGGGCAGTTGGGATTGGGACGGCTACGGCCCGCCGGGCAGCGGCGACACCGCCACCTTCGACCTGATCTCGGCGCCGGTCGCCAGTCTCGGCTCCACCACCACCATCAACTTCCTGGTGCTGGGCGGCGGCAGCGAGGGGCGGCTCAACATCACCGCCGGAGGCAGCCTCACCACCGGCTCTGCGCTGATGGGCAATAGCGCCGGGGCCAACGGCGTGCTCAGCGTGAGCGGCAGCGGCGCCGCCTTCATCGTCTCCACCGGCGCGCTGACCCTGGGCAACGAGGGCAGCGCCGCGCTTACGGTGGAGCAGGGCGCGAGCGCTTCCGTCACCAGCGGCCCGGTCTATATCGGCGCCACGGCCGGCGGCAGCGGCACGCTGACGCTGCAGACCGGCGGCAGCTTCGATGCAGGCACCGGCACGCTTTATGTCGGCTACGGCAGCAGCGGCACCATAGAAATCACCGAGGGCCACCTGGAGAGCGACAGCGCCCACCTGGGCGACGGCGTGGGCAGCAGCGGCGAAGTGAGCCTGAGCGGCAGCAACAGCAGCTGGAACAACAGCGGCGCGCTGGCGGTGGGCGTCGGCGGTACCGGCACGCTCAGCCTGAGCGGCGGCGCCAGCGTCACCACCCAGAGTGCGACGGTGGCCAGCGCCGCCGGCCTCGCCAGCGCCATCACGGTGACCAGCGGCAGCCAGCTGACGATCAACGATGCCTTCTACCTCGGCCTCTACGGCGACGGCAGCCTCACGGTGGAGAGCGGCGGCAGCGTCAGCTCCGGCGACACCCTGATCGCCCGCTATGCCTCCTCCACCAGCACCGCCCTCGTCAGCGGCGGCAGCTGGACCACCGGCCGCTTGATCATGGGCGGCGATCCCTTCGACAACACCTCCACCGGCGGCAGCGCCACGCTCACCGTGGAGGACGGCGGCAGCCTGAACACTGGCGCCGTCCTGCTGGGCGGCGCGGCGGCCGGCTCCGGCAGCGTGACGGTGGACGATGCCACCTGGACGGCCAGCGACCGCATCTCGGTGGGCTACGCCGGCAGCGGCGCGCTGACGGTGAGCAACGGCGCCACGGTGACCAGCACCGGCGGCCTGGTGGGCCATCTTGCCGGCAGCACGGGCGAGGTGACGATCACCACCGGCAACTGGATCAACTCCGGCGTGCTGTATGTGGGCAACGAGGGCGAGGGCACGCTGACGGTATCGGCCAACGGCATGGTGAGCAGCACCGACGGCTACGTCGGCGTGGCCAATGGGGCCGTGGGCGAGGTCCACCTCAGCGGCGGTTCGAGCTGGACCAACAGCGGCGACCTTCTCGTCGGCCAGAGCGGCGGCGCCTCGGGCGAGGTCACCGTTACCGGCGGCAGCACGCTGACGGCCGGCGCCCAGACCATCCTCGGCGACCTGGTCAGCTCGCACGGCAGCCTCACCGTCAGCGGCAACGGCTCCAGCGTGACGGCCGGGCAGGACTTCAACGTCGGCCGCTTCGGCACCGGCACCCTGCTGGTCAGCGGCGGCGCCACGGTCAGCGGCAACCGCGTCTACATCGCCAACGAGAGCGGCAGCAGCGGTTCGGCGGTGGTCACCGGCAGCGGCTCCCACTGGAGTTCGACGCACAAGCTGCACGTCGGCCTCGGCGGTTCCGGCGAGCTGACGGTGAGCGACGGCGGCACCGTCAGCGCCACCGAGCTGGGCATCGCCACCCAGGCAGGCTCCACCGGCGTGCTCAACCTCGGCGCCGCGGCGGGTGCCGCGGCCCAGGCGGCCGGCGTGCTGGACACCACCTCCATTGCCTTCGGCACCGGCAACGGCACGCTCAACCTCAACTACCTCGGCAGCTACACCCTGGCCGCGGCCTTGTCCGGCAGCGGTGCGATCAACCAGCTCGCCGGCAATACCACCTTGAGCGGAAATTCCAGCGCGTTTGCCGGCCTCACCACGGTGAGCGGCGGCACGCTTACCGTCGATGGCAGCCTCGGCGGTACGCTGCAGGTGGCCTCCGGCGGCACGCTGTCCGGCAGCGGCACGGTGGGCAGCACCACGGTGGCGGCCGGCGGCGTGCTGGCGCTGGATGCGCCCGGCAGCGCGCTGCATGTGGATGGCGACCTGACGCTGGCCAGCGGCTCGCTCTACCGGGTGCACACCACGACCAGCGGCCTCTCCGACGCGGTGGTGGTCGACGGCAACGCCTTCCTCGCCGGCGGCCTCAGCGTTCTCGCCGGCTCGGCGGAATACACCGCCAACGCCCGCTACACCATCCTGAGCGCCAGCGGCCTGGTCAGCGGCTCCTTCAGCTCGGTGAGCAGCGACTTCGCCTTCGTGACGCCGGTGGTGCGCTACGACGACCAGCTGGTGGAACTGACGCTGACGCCCAACGGCGCCGGCTATGCCTCGGTCAGCACCACGCCCAACCAGGCCGGCGTGGCCAACGCGCTGACCGCAGCCGCGCTCAGCGTGCCCATCGGCAGCGAGTTCGACCAGGTGCTGTCCCGCATCGACACCCTTTCCACCGCGCAGGCGCAAGTCGCGTTCGACAGCATGAGCGGCCGCGCCCACCTCGGGCTGGCCAACCTCGGCGTGCTCTCCAGCACCATCCAGACCCTGGGCAGCCACAACATCGGCGGCGCGGCCGGCGGCGCGCCGCTGCTGGGCTTCAACGCCAGTGAGCCGGTGCTGCTGGCGGCCAACGCGCAGGCGGACACGATGAGCGACGTCGGCGGCGGGCTGGGCCTGCGCCTGCGGCCGCAGCGCGAGCGCGGCTACATGTGGGCGCAGGTCGTCGGCGGCCACGGCAACACCCGCTCCGACGGCAACGCCGCCGGCTACAAGAGCGACAGCAGCGGCCTGTTGCTGGGCGCCGACAGCCGGCTGAGCGAGCGCCTCGCCGTCGGCCTGGCCTACCAGTACAACGAAACCCGGCTGGACTACGCCACCGCCGGCAGCGACGACGCCCGGGTGCGCGGCCACCAGCTCGCCGCCTACGGCAGTTACGAGGTGGATGACTGGCGCTTCCGGGCCATCGCCGCCTATGGCTGGAACGACTACCACACCAGCCGCGACATCCTCATCGGCAGCGATGTCACCCGCGCCACCGCCGACTACGACGGCCGCGAAGCCGGCCTGTTCGTGGAGGCGGCCTATCGCATCGATCGCGGCGGCTATGTGCTGGAGCCGGCGCTGTCGCTGCAGAACGTGGTGCTGAAGCAGGACGGTTTCCGCGAGAAGGGCGCCGGCGCGCTCGGCCTGGACGCCGACGGCCAGACCACCCGCTCACTGGTCTCCATGCTGGGCGGGCGGCTGCAGGTGCCGCTCAACGACGGCGGGCTCACCGGCGAGTTGCGCGCTTTCTGGGCCCACCAGTGGGCGGACCGTGGCAGCGAGATGGAGGTGGCCTTCCAGGGCGCACCCGGCGTGGATTTCCGCGTCGGCGGCCTGAAGCAGGAGCACGACAGCGCGGTGCTGGGCTTCGGCCTCAAGGGCAAGGCCAGCGAGCGCCTGGCCCTGGCGCTGGACTACAACCTCGGCGTGGATGAGCGCCAGACCCAGCACACCCTGATCGCCGGGCTGAAGTACCAGTGGTGAACGCCTGGCCGATGCTGCTGCGGCTGTGAAACGGTGGCGCCGGGCCCGGTCCGGTGCGCCACTGCCGCGGGCGCCGACATCCGCGGCGGCTGGCGGCTCAGCCACCCCCGCGCATTGCGGGCACCGGCATGCGTGGGGCGCGATGCCCGCCACGGGTGAGCCCTCCCGCGGGCGGGCGTGTTCCAGGCCCTCCTGAGCTTTTCCCGGCGTGAGCGCGGTGCGGCCCGCGGGTCGCGCGGCGCCGCGCCTCAGGCCCCGCCCGCCCACGGCGTGTGAT